>NZ_JBBENW010000020.1:0-66711 GCF_037645885.1 Salinibaculum salinum
TGTCCGAACCGGACTCTCGAACCGAATCCGCTGACTTCTCGTCACCGCATATCTTTCAGCCAGCGGACTCGGCTTGATTTCGTTGCTCACGCCCGCGCGGTGTCTTTATCAACTCGAAACGCGACAGTGATCTGTTAAATACTGGCATTCTCGTGGATAGCCGCAATTTGTGTTCTCTTGCTAGATGCTAAGAGTAGAGTCTCCAGACTATTTTTACTCCTTCTCAGAGGGTCACTATTTAACACGGCAGATTCTTTAGAATCCGAGTACAGTTGGATAACAATGAAACCTAATATCCTTTTAATAATTCTTGATAGTGTCAGAGCTAGAAACACAAGCCTCCACGGATATGAGGAAGAGACGACACCATTTCTTGAAACTCTCACCGCGGACGCTGAATGGTATCGACAGGCGCGCGCGCCGGGTATCCACAGTGTCGCAAGCCACGCCAGTATTTTTACTGGACACCATGTTGAGGAACACGGTATTATTCATCATGAGTCACAATTAGATCCGGAAGAAACAATCTGGTCGACACTTTCTGAAAGAGGATATGATACGGGTATATTCACGCCAAACACGGTTCTTACTGCATCCTCAAATCTTACTGCACCGTTTGAAACGGTCTATGGGCCGAAGCGGGACCCGAAACACCGATACTTTAAAACGGGCATCTCGCCGACAGACGTGGAGGGACACCAGACGAACCGGGAGTATCTGCTTCGGTGTCTAAAGAGTGATGCTCCACTCCGTTCAATTGCCAACGGATTCTACTTTATTACTGGCAACAGGGAAGAGTACGATCCGGCAGAAGAAGGTGCACCAGAGTATGTTGACGCATTCTTTGACTGGTCAGATGGGCGTGATCGATGGGCAGCGTGTCTGAACCTCATGGACGCCCACTATCCTTACCGGGCCGACGATGCATTTGAGTCCACGGGTGACAATGACCTCCTGGCTCTACACGACTCACTTACCTCACCCATCTCAAAAGAGATTGCAACGACGGACAGCTGGTGGAAGCTGGGGGCAATTGAGCGGTTGTACGATGACTGTATTAGACAGACTGATGCAGCTGTCGCGAATCTAGTTGAGGGACTACAAGAGCGTGGAGAACTAGATAACACACTCTTGATTGTTACTAGTGATCATGGTGATGGGTTCGGCGAATGGAGCCGTGTCGACCCAGACGTGCGGGCGGCCTACCATAGTTGGGGTATTCATGAGGTGGTAACCCATGTCCCTCTACTTGTGCACCACCCTGGAGCAGGCCCGACTGGACCCAACAACGACTTGGCTAGCCTCACTGAGTTCCCGTCCGTTGTCAAGACGACTCTAAACGAAGGGGTGGGGAGTTTCGCTGTTGAGGAGTATGCATTTACCTCAACCTATCGGTTGGAATCTCCCGAATTAATGCTTCCTGAAGAGTGTCTGCACCGTGAACGGTTCGCCGGGCCGTGGCGGGCAGTATACAAACAAGACGGTGATACGGTCCTGAAGTTCGCCACGCATGGCGACCGGTCGACAACCCTTCGTATCAGGGATGCACAGACCTCATACCGACTCAGTGAAACGGATGAGGATCCCAGCGCTCTTGTCCAGCAAATGTATGACAAGATGGAAGAGACAGACGTAGCGACTGATAGGGACAAGAAATTGTCTGATACCGTTGAAGATCAACTCGAAAGTCTTGGATACATCCGGTGAGATGAGTTATGTTGGTGATGCGCTAGCTACTTATCAAAGGCGCGTTCTCGATTACTACCTCTCTAAATTCTGCTGACAGTATCCAAAGGAATGAAAAGTAGGAGACAGCACCGACCCCGACGATTAGTCCAGTGGGAACGATCACATCGGTCGGCGGAAGTATTGTTTTGATAATCTCTTCAACCACTATAACGACTACACCCATACCGGTCGCGGCGATTATTTGGGTACCGATCCGACGGATCGGAAGAGAAATAATGACATGTCGACGGAGGATTATGTACCCGGTGACGAGGCTGATAACCGCGGAGGTAGCCGTCGCGACAGCAGCCCCTATGATGCCGAAGTTAGCGATCAGAACGATGTTTAATACCACGTTCGATCCGATAAGCACGCTGTTGACGGTAAACGCCTCGTCAGGTCGGTCGATCCCACTCAGAGCGTTAACTGTCTGTCGCTGATAGCCGTAGAACAAGACTGCGACAATAAGAATTGTCAGCACACGTGCTCCCTCAACGAATTCTGGCCCATAAACTCGTAGCAGACTCTCGCTCAGTAAGCCGCCACCGACAACGCCTGGAATAGTGAACAGTCCAGCATAAGCCATTGAGTCGGAGACCAACGAGGCTACTTGTGTATACTCGTCCTCACTTGAGAGTTTACTCAGTTCCGGGAACAGTGCCGAACTGATGGCATTGCTGAAAATGACCAAGAAGTTTGCCAGACTCCAAGTGATTCCGTAGATACCCACCAGCGAGTCCGGAACAAAAATGCCGAGAATGAGGATGTCTGCTTGATTGAATGTTTTTCCTTCAAGCCGTCCCATCCAAGCGTACTTTGCGTAATCGAACAGACTGTGAAAGTGATGGCGGCCGGGTAAAGTGTATGGTCCCCCGATAATGAAAAGACCGATTAAAACGACGATGATACCGCCAGCGGCGTACCCACCGACCAGTGCGAGTAGACCTAGTGATAATAGAACGCCACTAACTTGCAGAATGGTCCGAATCACACGACGGATAGGACGGAGTATGGCGTAGATGTGGACTAAGTGATATCCTTGCAGTACCGAATCAACGTACGTACCAGCGACACCGACCAAAAGCAGAAGAACAACGTAATCAATGTTCTGGACGCTGAACAGTCGGACAACAAATCCCTCTCCGAGAATCAGCACCACGACAATTATACTCGTCAACGTGGCGATACAGAGTCCGCCAGCAATCTTATATGCACCACGATCAGTACCCTCACTGAGACGCTTTGTGATCGCACTTTCAAATCCGAGAGTGCCAACTAACGCAAGCCAGGCTACGATTGAGAGCAAGAGATAGTATGTTCCGAGAACCTCAGCCCCGAGGAGACGCGCGAACAGAATCGTCGCGACAAAGCCTGCTATCGATGAAACAAACTTTGAAATGAACGTGATGAACGACGTTTGTCCGATTCGCATCAGGAGTGAGTTAAACGACGATCAGCAGCGGCTTATAACAGGCGATTTTAGGGAACGATGACGATCCAGAACTCGTTACCGAATCGTTTTACTGCATAGTTCTTCTGTATCGAATATATCATTCATTACAATGACCCGGATTCTGGTTGCTCCTGTCGACGCTCATATTTCAAACCGCGAATATGGAAAAAGCTACAACATCCTGAACAATTTGGGGGAGTCCAAAGTCAGAGTTGATGCTTACGTTGGGGAGGAACTCACGCCCATCGAAGCCGAAAATGTCCATGTCCATGAATTTCACACACGAAATCGGTTGAAATATTACGGTAAATCGTTTCAGAAGGTCGCCAGGGAACTGCGCTCAGGGACCGTTGACGTGTATCATCACATGAATCTCAGCTATCGCTGGTTTAACCCGGTTCTCTTGGCTGGGGTAGGTAGTGATATTCCAACTGTCGTCGGGCCTTGTCAGGCTGGACACGAAATCTTCGCGGAGGAATTTAATCTTATTTTTTCCAAGGCGTTTGGCGTCGATACTCCCCGCACACTGAGCGATCCACTCTATGACGCGTTTAATGCGACTCGTGATAGTATGATTGACCCTGTCCGGATGGCGCTGTTCCAGCGTACACTAGAGGCAGCTGATCGGATCATTGTCGTTCACGAGGATGCAAAAGATACGTACGCCAAATACGTCGATGAAACGAAAATTGATGTGATTCCCTTAGGCGTTGATCCCGATATTTTCGAGTTCCGGCCACGGAAGGAGACGCACGATCTCGTCGCGATTGGACGACTGAAACGACGGAAAGGGTACGACGTGCTGTTCAAGGCACTACCAAAGGTCATTGAATCGTTTCCAGACACACACCTCCACGTATTCGGGGAAGGTCCCGCGGAACCGACGCTCAAAGGATTGGCTCGCGAACTTGGCGTCAACAATCACATAACCTTTCATGGGTACGTTGAACAGTCGGTTGTTCGGGAATATCTTGAACGAGCGCGGGCGTTTGTTCATCCTTCCAGATCGGAGAGTTTCTCGCTGGTTCGGCTTGAGGCGATGGCAGTTGGCTGTCCGGTCGTCGTGACCGATGTTTCGGGAGCCAAAGAGATGGTAAACGATGGTGATGTCGGGTTCGTGGTTCCCACTGAATCACCAGGTGCTATCGCTGAAGCCGTACTAAAACTTATATCAGACTTCGATCTGGCGACAGCCATGGGCGAGAGGGCACGCGAGCGTATCGAGGTGAAATATGACTGGCGCGACATTGGCTCACAATACCTTGATGTGTACAATTCAATCCACTAAATGGTACTGTCTATCGTAACAACTGAAACGATTTACACATCAACCGCACCGCAATCGTGCGGTTGTATGTGCAATGGCTTTCGGTGGCTACTATAATTCTGAATCTCCTCAGCGGGCGTTCATCTATCGGGCGTCTGGTTTGGCCGTTTATGATTGTAGCAGACTCTGAAGAACTTGCACCGAATATTTAAGAACCTTGGCTAATCATTTGTTAGCTCTGCATAGTCTCGGAGTTGTTTTGTATCCTTACCACCGGCGGATAGAGGATGGTGGAAACGTCAAGCCTTTGCTGAGTCCGATATAATCGTTTGTATGGACAATCTCTTTCTCGTCTGTGTGGACTGCCTCCGGCGTGACTTCATTAACGGACCGCATGCATTGACGCCGTTTATTGACGAACGGGTCGATTCTGGAACATTCTTCGAATCGATGTATGCCACGGCGACGACGACGACGCCAGCCGTCGCTAGCGTCCACACGGGCTGTTATTCCGAAACAAATGGGGTACACTCACTACGGAATGTCGATTTGGATTCCGACGTTACGACACTCGCAAGTGAACTGTCTGATGCTGGCTATCAGACGATCGGACTCACAACGGGGCCGCTGGACCCCAAGACAGGACTTGATCGTGGGTTCGATGAATATCACTTTCGGGACGCCGAAGACGACCTGTTCTCATCGTGGTTCGAGACTGCACGTAAGCGGATCAACAGACTAGAAGAACCATTCTTTATGTATCTTCATCTCTGGGAAATCCACCATCCGATTGAGACTCCCGAGGCGTTCGATAATCCTGCATATGGATCAACGCCGTACGGCCGAACGCTGTCAGCACTTGACCACAAACTAGAGGAACTCAGCGAACTATTGCCAGCGGATACCGTGTGGGCTCTCTACGGTGATCATGGCGAGAGTATCTCAACCCGGAATAACTACCCGATCAAGGCTCTCAAATTCCTCCGAGATAAGATTCGGTTTGACTGGGGTATCGATACCAGTACCGTGACAGAGCCACTTGATCGTTTCCTCAGCTCCCGTCTTTCTACGTTCCCAGATCACGCCCTTGAAGACGGGCATGGACAGTGCGTTTACGACTTTACGAGTAACGTTCCATTCGTCTTGGACGGTGTCGACATTCCAGACGAGCATGTATCCGAGCAGGTGCGACAAATAGATATTTTCCCGACGCTCCTGGAATTACTCAACGTTGCATACGACGAGGCAGCCATCGACGGTGAATCGCTTCTTCCAACCTCTGATGTTGAGGAACGTGTGGCTTACACTCGTGGCTGTGGTGAAGCTCTCCGCGACAAGACAAACTGGATACGCTCTGTTCGGGTAGATGGCCAGAGGTACATTGAATTTCCAAACCGAGAGGACTGGAATCCGAAATGTTATGATCTCGATGCGGATCCCTGGGAACTCGATCCACTCCGTGAGTACGATCGTGAACGCTTCGAACAGGCATTTCCGTCCTCTGATTTGGAAACGGCAGATACAATCAACATCGATGAACGTTTGCGAGATTTAGGATATCTTTAGGTCGGTACGTATTTGGGGGCTGGTATGAAACTGTTTACCGTGAGTCTCCGATACGCGCTCTCGGAAATACGAAAGCACGGTCTCGACCGGACGTGGTGGCGGCGTCGGTTTCTCACACACGTCGTCAGCCGCTACTACGAATTCATCGGGCACGAGGGGACCCCAGTTACCGCCGATGACTGGGACAACCTGCTCGTGCTCGACGCCTGTCGCTACGACCTGTTCACTGAGGCGTTCAACGATTCAGATCTCCCAGGGATCCTCGAAAAGCGCCGGTCTGTCGATTCGGCGACACCCGGGTTTCTTGAGGGCACGTTCGGTGAGGGTACCTATCACGACACTGTGTACGTTACGGCGAACCCGTACGTTCGCCTCCTGCTTGATGACGATACATTCCACGCCGTCGTTGATGTGTGGGAAGACGACTGGGATGACGAATATAATACCGTCTTTCCTGATGTGCTTGCCGAACGGGCGTTGTCTGCGGCTGAACGTTACTCTGACAAACGACTTATTATACATTTTATTCAACCGCATTATCCATTCGTTGGCGATGTTCAGATAGGCGAACCTAGTGATTTTACCATTCGAGACCACGCTCTAGGCAATGACGACGCCGTTGCTGAGTCTTTGACACCGTTCGAACGACTTGAGCGGGGCGAACTGGATCACAACGCTGTCTGGGAGGCATATTTATCAAACCTCAAACTCGCATTTCCCGCTGTCCGTCGGCTTATGTATAACCTACGCGGGAAGACTGTAGTTACTGCTGACCACGGAAACGCTCTAGGAGAACGTGCTAGTCCGTTTCCCATTCGGGTGTATGGTCATCCCTTAGGAATCAAAATACCCGCACTAACAGATGTCCCGTGGCTCAAGCATCAAAATGGCGATCGGAAGCCCATCACGGCGGAGCCACCGACCGCTGAGTGCCGAGATGTCGATACAGAGACACAAGAGCGACTTCGATCGCTCGGTTATACCGAGTGAGTTCGTTGGTTGTGGATTGAGCGGTAGACTTTTTCCACAACGTTGATTATTTGTTCTGGCATAAACGAGATCCCAAGCAGCGCCCACAGTGTCGGCGTGACAGGCGCAATACTTAGACCTTCTCGACAGGCCTTTTTAGATTTTTCAGGTCGTCCGTATCGGAGTAACTCCTGAGCCATCTCAGTATGGAACGATACTCGTTCTTTAGCTGACATCTCCTCATAGACAATGTCGACACCAGACTCTCTTAAGTCGTCAATAGACAGGTTCGTCTCGCCCCGGATCCGACGCCGGGCAAACCATCCATATAGCTTGACAGTCCGAAGCTGTGCCCCATAGATGCTTTGGTCGTGGACGCGAAGACCGTACAGCGGTGTCTGAATGTTTTGAACAGGGTACTTGGTGGCGAGTCGGAGCCATAAATCATAGTCCTCGGTATATTTAAATCCAGTGTTGTACCCACCCACATTGAGCACTGTGTCCCGGCGGAACATCACACTTCCATGAACGAACCGATTTTTTTCGAGTAACGAGTTGAAATCTGGTTCTGCTGGCGGGATACGCGTTGCACGCTTTGATCCATCTGATGACAGCAGATCGACTGCGGTACCGACCAGTGCAACGGTGGGGTTAGAATTGAGTGCGTCTACTTGTCGTGCAAACCGTTCTGGGTAGGATAGGTCGTCAGCGTCCTGTCTGGCGATATAAGGACCACATGCACGTTCGATACCGTAATTTAATGCACCGGGAAGTCCATCCTCAGGATCTTCGCGAACGAACAGTCGCACATCATTACGGTCTTCAAGATACTCAACTGTCCCATCGGTCGATCCATCATCGACGGCTATAATCTCGAAGTCCTCGAACGTTTGTTGGTTGAGACTTTCAATACAGGTGTCGATATGTGACTTGGCATTGTATGTTGGGAGGAGAACGCTAACCTGTGGGTCGCTCATCGATATTTTGTCACCCCGTACAGATATCCGGCTCCCACGATCACGGTGAAAATGAGTGTCATAACAAACTGTGATACCGCTTCAAAACTTGGACTCGTCAGTCGGGTCAATCGTCCAGGAATGTAGTTGGTTACTAGTTGTGTCAGGAAATATGATTCTTCCCCACCCGATTCCGGAACAAGCGTCTCCATCCCACGCTTCGAATACCCTTGCCAGAACGCTCTGTCCAGCAACCATCCTAACTTTGTCCGATACTCGAATACCTTGTGAGCGACCTCTGCTTGCGGATTGTAGTACACGCCATAGCTATACTCCTCGCGCAGACGCGCACACAGTTCCGTCTCACCACCCTGTAGATTAGCATCGCCCTGACGACCACCGATATCGGTGTCAAAGCCACCGAGGTCGAGGAACACCTCCCGCCGAAAGGAGATGTTCGACCCAAAGGTGTTGCGAACCTCACCTGCCAGTTCCGGATCGCCATCGGGTCCAAATCCACGGTGCGTCACCCCGACAAGCCAATAAAACTCTTCGGGGAGAAAATCGGGCTTTCCAGCCACCCACGCCGGTGTCATCTTCCCGCCGGCTGCAGGCACGTCTTTAGTTTCGTACACCTCGGCCAGCTGGGCGACCCACTCCTCTTCGGCGATGGCGTCGTCGTCCATGAAAGCGACCACGTCCCCGTTAGCAACTTCCGCGCCAGCGTTACGAGCGCCGAGCAACCCGACGTTCTCGTCCAGGCAATGAACGAGAACACTGTCGACATCACCGTAATTGTCGCGCATGTACTCGCAGACGGTTTCATTGCCGTCGCTGACGAGAACGATTTCGGTATCGTCGTAGGTCTGTCCGAGCAAACTCTCGACTGCCTCTCGGAAGTCTTCATACCGGTCCATCGAGTGCTCGCAGACGACGACTGAAACGCGCACAGTGTGTGATGGACGACCCCGGCAAATAGGCGTTTCTGTTGCTTGTTCGAATCAGCAAACCGAACCACGGGAAAGCGGTCAGAAGAGCTGTCGTCGCAACTGAATACATAAGGCTTATGCACGCACTGGGATTCTGCACGCGTAATGAGTAACTGGCGCGAACAGTTCGAAGGCGAATCTGGCTTTGGCGCTTTCACGGCGTTGCTCGGCCAGTACTACCACTACGTCGTAGTCGCCTTTCTGCTCGTCTTCGCGTTTTGGAATCGCGCGCGCAACTGGGGGAGATACGTCGTCGACGGGACGATTCTCTTCCGGGGAAACGACCCGTGGTATCACTACCGGTCGACGCAGTACACGGTCAACAACTTCCCGGAGACGATGCCGTTCGAGGTGTGGACCCAGTTCCCGATCGGAACTGCCCCCGCGCAGTTCGGCACGTTCTACGACCAGTTGATGGCAACGATTGCCCTCGTCGTCGGACTCGGAAACCCGAGTGACGAACTGGTCCGACAGGTCGTCCTCATCTCTCCGGCATTGTTCGGCGCACTCGTCATCGTCCCCGCGTACTTCATTGGGCGTCGACTTGGCGGGCGCTTCGCCGGCGTGATGGCCGCAGCAATCATCGCCCTGGCTCCTGACGGATTGCTCACCCGCTCGGTCGCAGGATTCTCCGACCACCACGTCGCCGAGGCGCTGTTCATGTCGCTTGCTGTCCTCGCCGTCATGGTCGCTCTCTCCGTCGCCCAGAAGGAGAAACCCGTGTACGAACTCCTGCTCGACCGCGAGTTCGATGCGCTCCGCGGGCCGCTGGGATACTCGATACTCGCCGGAGTCGCTATCGCGATGTACCTCTGGACATGGCCACCAGGTGTGCTGCTTCTCGGTATTCTGGGTGTGTTCTTCCTCATTCATCTCTCCGCAGAAGTCGTCCGAGGGAAGAGCCCAGAACACACCGCGATGGTCGGCGTCGTTTCGCTGAGCGTGGCAGGGCTGTTACAACTCCCGAGTCTCGCGACGCTCGATATTTCGGCAACTTCGCGGTCGCTGCTCCAACCCGGACTCGCCTTCGCCGTCGCCTTCGGCTGTGTGTTCATGTCCTGGCTGTTCCGTCAGTGGGAAGCCCGAGACCTCTCGAACATCGGCTATCCGGGTGCAATCGCGGGTATCATCGTCGTCGGCGCAGGATTGATGGCACTCGTCCTCCCGGACCTCTTCAGCTACTTCGTCGATCAAGTGCTGCGCGTCGTCGGCTTCCAGACGTCACCGACGGCCGGCACCGTCGGTGAAGCCCAGCCGCTCGACGACCCGTCCACGCTGTACTCGTACTACCGGCTCGCGATATTCGCGGCCGTTGCTGGCGTGGGTATCATCGTCGCAAGACAGCTTGCGTCGGCGGACGCGCCGGCAGAGAATCTCCTGGTGGCTATCTGGTTCGTATTCATGATCGCCGCGACGTTTACCCAGGCTCGTTTCTCGTACTACCTCGCGGTCCCGGTCGCGGGCCTAACTGCCGTCGCGGTCGGTGAAGTGATGCGGTTCATCCCTCGCGTCGAAAACATTTCGACGGTCGAGCCGTATCAGGTGATGACCGTCATCTCGGTCATTCTCATCGTACTCGCGCCGATGTTCCTCGGTGCTGGTGCGAGTGTGGGCGTGCAGGCGATGGACACGTCCGATCGCGCACAGAGCCCTGGTGCTGGTATCGTGGGCTGGTCAGACGGACTCGACTGGATGTCGAACAACACGCCGGAAGTCGGCCAGTACGGCAATCCCGACGGTGACACGATGGATTACTACGGCACGTATGGCCGCACCGACGATTACGACTATCCGGAGGGGTCCTACGGCGTGATGTCGTGGTGGGACTACGGCCACTGGATTACGGTCGAAGGTGAACGGATACCGGTCGCCAACCCGTTCCAGCAGAATGCCAGGGAAGCAGCGAAGTTCCTGACAGCACAGAACGAGAGCCGGAGCGAGCAGGTGCTGAACAACATCGACGAAGACGACGCGCAGACGCGCTACGTCATGGTCGACTGGAAGATGGCCGAGACGGAGACGCAGGCTCGTGGGAAGTACTTCGCGCCGCTTCGGTTCAACCCCAACACCACCCGGTCGGACTTTTACACTCGCGTCGCGTCGACCGAGAATCTCCAGCAGCAGGGACTGCTCCAGGGCACGGATATCATTCGACAGAAACAGCCCTACTACAACTCCACTGCGGTTCGATTGTACCGCTACCACGGGAGTTCGATGGAGCCACAGCCCTGGGTGCTCGACTGGCAGGGGGCAGAACGCGCCCTCGGAAATGGTGATACGTTCGTGAGTCCGCCGGCCGACGGGCAGCCGATCAAACGGTTCCAGAGCATGCAACAGGCCGAAGCATACGTCGAAAACGACTCCACGGCCCAGATCGGCGGCTTCGGACCGTACCCACAGGAACGCGTTCCCGCCATGGAGAACTACCGTCTCGTCCACATGAGCGAGAACAGCGGCCTGCAGGGTCGACTCTCACAGGTGTTCACGCGCGACGCGAACACGGGTGGGTTCCTCGGGTCGCTCGGCATCTCGGCGAACGCGAGCCAGCAGGAACTCCAGCAAGCTGCAATCGACGGGCTGTATCCGAACACGCCGGCGTGGCTCAAAACGTTCGAACGCGTGCCGGGAGCCACGATCGAGGGGTCGGGCGCGGCACCCAACAGCAGCCTGCGCTTGCAGGTGGAACTCGATCCTGCCAACGGTGAGACGTTCAACTACACCCAGCAGGTGACGGCCGACGAAGACGGTAGTTTCACCGCGACGGTCCCCTACGCGAGCACTGGCTACGACGCGGTTGGGGTCGACGACGGCTACACGAACACCAGTGTCCGCGCGACAGGACCCTACCAGATTGCGTCCTCACCGACGTTCGAGAACGGGAACATCACACAGTACACTGGGACCGCCAACGTCTCCGAATCGGCAGTCGTCGGTGCGGACGACTCGCCGGTTCAGGTGACACTGGACGAACAGTCCCAGGAGATCGACCTCGGTGATGGGAACGATACCGACGGGACGGACAGCAATACGACTGACGGGAACACAACTGACGACAACACTACGGACGGGTCGACCGACGACAGCGGAACGACCGGCGACACGAACAGCACGTCCGGTGGGAGCGCACAGCAATCACTGACTGCAGACACCGCACCCACCACAATCCGTGCCGACTGATACGACATCCGAAGAGGAAGCGACACCGATGCACGCGTCGGCAGGCGTCCGTGCGTGGCTTACCATCTATCTCAAAGGGCTGGCGATGGGGGCGGCTGACTCCGTTCCCGGCGTTTCCGGCGGGACAATCGCTCTCATATCGGGCATTTACGAGCGACTCATCGACGCGCTGACTGCGCTCGACCCGCGTGTCCTCCAGCAGGTTCCTGACCTCGACAGCCCGGATGGTCGGCGGCGATTTGTTGCCGAACTGCAGCGCATGGACGTGGTCTTCTTGGTGGTGCTGGGACTCGGAGTGGCGACGTCCATTGTGACCATCTCACGAGTCGTTCACGTAGCGCTCGAGATAGCGCGCCCACAGACGTTCGCCTTCTTTTTCGGACTGATAGCGGCCTCTGCCGTCGTCCTCTACGACCAACTGTCCCTCGAAACCCCGCTCCAGATTGGTGCGGCCGTCACCGGTTTCCTCCTCGCCTTTTTCGTGACTGGCATCTCCAACGGAACGGGCTTCGGACACGCACTGCCACTCGTCTTCGTCGCCGGTGCTGTCGCCATTTCGGCGATGGTGTTGCCCGGTATCTCCGGGGCGTTTCTGCTCATTCTCTTCGGGCAGTACGAGTATCTAACCGGCGTGTTGACCGACCTGGTCGACGGACTACTGGCGTTCGGTGCCGACGACCTGCTCTCGAACGTCGTCGTCGTCGCGACCTTCGGCTGCGGGGCAGTTCTCGGACTCTTTACCGTTGCACACGCAGTCAACTGGGCGCTCGAGGAGTACCGGGAGGCGACGATTGCCTTCCTCGTCAGCCTGATGGTCGGCTCACTCCGGCTGCCTGTCGTCGAAGTAGTTAGCGGGGTCGACGCGACTGCGCTCGCTGGTGTGACGACGGCGCTGGGAGCTGCGCTTGTCGGTGCCGTCGCCGTCCTCCTGCTCGATTACTACACCGAGGATCTCTCGACCGTCGCGGCTTGACGTGAGATGGGGCTGGGGTGATGACCCTTAGTCGACGCTGTCCGCGCGCCAGTCGGCAAACGCCGGGAGAACCTGGTCTTCTTCGAACTGTTCGATGCAGGGCACGTCGTATGGGTGAAGTTCTCCGATGCGGTCGGTGAGACGCTCTACGGCATCGCTCGTCGTCTTCACCAGCAGAATGACTTCGCTGTCCCGGTGAACCGACCCCTCCCAGCGATACGTCGAGTCACAGGGGACGGCATTGACACAGGCGGCCAGCCGTTCCGAGACCAGTTGGCCCGCGATGTCGTCGGCCGCCGACTCCGGGACGGTAACGTAGACCGTGACCAGACGGCTACTCGGGAACAGGGTTGTACGACCCGTTGATGTCCCACTCGTGGAGGCAGTGAGGACGACCGTGCTGTGGTTCGCCGTCAGCGTCGGCTACGACCCACTTCTGCTCACGCTCGCTCCAGACATCCATCCGACCACACCGCTCGCAGACGCGCTTGTCCGGGGGGACGACTTCGATCATAGTCAACCGTTGGCTGTCGGGGGTCTTGAACTCCTCGGCACGCACTGACAGGCATGGTTTGGCGTGTGCCTACGCTGTCCGTGTTCGGAACGCACCGTTAATACCGATGTCAGCCGAAGACGGCGGTATGAAACACCTCCCGAAGCATCTCCGTCCACGCTGGCGGTATCTCGCTGTCGGTATCGAGTCGTGGCCCGATGCGACGATCGACCGCGGCTCCTTCCAGCGGCAACTCTGGTACGCGGCCCAGAATCTCGTCGGGGACGTGGGGAGTGCAGCCGTCGACCTGACGGTACTCTCGTTTTCGTTCGCTGACGGGCGGGGGAGCGCTATCGTGAGAGTACGGCGTAGTGAAGTCGATCGGGCGCGTGCGGTGCTCGCCAGTTTGGATCGCGTCGATGGGCGCGATGTGGGCATCCGAGTTCGCGGCGTCAGCGGGACGGTACGCGCCTGTGAAGAAAAGTATATGGGGCGCGGACCGAAAACCCCAGAGAAGAGAGACGTCGTGTTTCGTAACGCCGAGCAGACCGCCCACGTCGGACCGGCGCGCGTCGACGTGGAGACTGACTCGGCGTTCGCGGGCGCGACGACGCTCGATATCTAACTATGCAGGGACAAAACCAACAGCAGGCCTACGACCGCGGGATCACCATCTTCTCCCCGGACGGACGCCTCTATCAGGTCGAGTACGCCCGCGAAGCCGTCAAGCGCGGGACCGCGAGTATCGGCGTTCGAACACCCGAGGGCGTCGTGCTCGCCGTCGACAAGCGCATCCGCTCGCCGCTGATGGAGCGCGACAGCGTCGAGAAGATTCACAAAGCCGACGACCACATCGGCATCGCAAGCGCCGGTCACGTCGCCGACGCTCGCCAACTCATCGACTTCGCCCGCCGCCAGGCGCAGGTCAACGAACTCCGCTACGGCGAACCCGTCGGCGTCGAGACGCTGACCAAGGAAGTCACCGACTACATCCAGCAGTACACGCAGGTCGGTGGCGCGCGGCCCTTCGGTGTCGCGCTCATCATCGCCGGCATCGCAGACGGCGAACCCAAGCTCTACGAAACCGACCCCTCGGGAACGCCCTACGAGTGGAAGGCACTCGCGGTCGGTGCCGACCGCGGGGACATCCGGGAGTACCTCGAAGAGAACTACGCCGACGATATGAGTCTCGACGACGGTATCCGCCTCGCGCTCGAATCACTCGCTTCCGTCAACGACGACGAACTCCGACCGGAAGGCATCGGCGTCGCCACTATCGACACGGAAACCGAGATGTTCCACGAACTGACTGAAGAGGAACGCGAGGGGTATCTCGAGGAGTTCGAGCTGCTCGCCCCGGAAGAAGCAGTCGAAGAGACTGAAGAAGACGACGACGAAGCGTAATCGGCGTCTCCGTCCGTCGTTTTTTGTAGTGTCGGATGGTGAGTTGCGTCAGCCGGGAACTATCAGTTACTGCTGTCCTGTGCCACAATGAGGTCGAACCCGGTGTCGGCGGGTTCGTCGTCCGGCGAGAGGTAGCCGGCCGCGAACGCGGTGTACACCGTGCCGCCGTTGAGACTCACGTCGAAGTCCGCCACCACCTCACCGTCGTTGCTGTCGGTGTCGCCGCGAATCTCGACGGTGTAGTCGTTGGCTTCGACGGTTGTGTATCCGGACTGACCGTACTCGACGCCGTCGAACAGCACGACATCGCCGCCGGCGGCCGTGATATCGACAGCCGGTGCGTCCGGTGAGACGTGGACTGCCCGGAGTCGGGCCTCGTCGCCGCCGACGTCGGAGTTGTCGTCTTCGAGTACCAGCGGTTCGAAGGGCTGGTCCGCGTCGTCGCCGATTTCCCCGCTCGCCGCGATAGTGTAATCCGAATCGCCTTCGACCGGCACGCCGCCGCTGAAGACGGACGTATCGGGGTCGCCTGCGGCAGTGATTTCGATCTGTCGCTCGCCGGCCGGCACTTCGAGGTAGTCGCTGACCGTTCCAAAAGGAACGTCGGACAGCACCGGGTCGTCGCTGTCGACGTACACGTCGACGTTCGGAGCGTTCGGCGACATGTGAGCGACGCGGACGTTGGCGGATTCGGATGGCGTCTCGTCCATTCCGTCTTCAGTCTCCGTTTCGTCATCCATCCCCTCGTCTTCGGTCTCTGTCTCTTCGTCCATTCCGTCGTCGTCCATCCCGCCGCCGTTCTCTGTCTCGGTCTCTGTCCCGTCGCCGTTCCCGCCACAGCCAGCCAGCGCGACTGTCGAGGCTGCACCGATTCCGAGGAGAATCTGCCGCCGTGATCGTGGGTTGTCTGCCATATCCAGTCCGTTCTGGGTATGACATACAATTAACAATTTTCGTGAATTAGACTCAATTCTCTCGCAACTGTCTCGCAACTGAGTCGCTGTGGGGGTGAATTTGAGTCCAAATTACCAAAACCCCTATTCGGACTAGCGGGAAACAAGCAAGATGTGAGCGCGGGTGTTTCCCGGCAGTTGTCGCGGTTACGGTCCGCCCTCCGGCGTCTGGAGACGTGGTCCCGGGTAGTGCCCCACTATATACCAACGGGTTATTTCCTGACGGAGAGCGTCTGCTGTGGATATGGAGGCGGTACTCTGGCAGACGCTCGCGGGTACCCGTGGGGGCCCGAACAGAGTCCGCATCCTCGATGCACTCGACGAACGGCCGCGGAACGCCAACCGACTGGCCGACGACCTGGACCTGGCGTACAACACCGTCAGACACCACCTCGACGTGCTCGAAGACAACGAGATCGTCACCAGCACCAGCGAGGACTACGGTACGGTGTACCTGCCCAGCGACAGAGCACGGACCAACTGGGAGACGATTCAGGATATTATTTCGCAGGTGGACTCATGAGACAGACAACGGACTTCAACCGACCGGGAGCGACGACGAGTGGGGAGCGACGATGACAGTAGTGCTCGACATCGCACGACTTGCAGCGGGTATCAACATCGTGTTGCTCACGGCGCTCATCGCGCTGTGGGCGCGCCTCTATCGCGAGATTCGCTCGACGTTCACGCTCGGCTCTATCCTCTTTGCCGGCTTCTTGCTCGCGGAAAACGCCGTTGCACTCTGGTTTTATTTCACTACCCCGGCGCTGCCGGCAGTCGCCGTCGAGGTGATGATGGTCCTCCAGGTGCTGGAAGTGCTCGGCATCGCGACGCTCCTGTACATCACAGCGCAGTGACTTGCGATTCGGAAACACCTTTCACCCGGGCCGGACTACACCGACGTATGATATCGCTTGACGAGGCGGTGACAGCTCGCCTCGAATCCCACGGGGAGCGGTTCGAGGTTCTCGTTGACCCGGATGCTGCGCTGGCTATCAAACGAGACGAGTTCGACGGTGACCTGGAAGATGTCATCGCTGCAGAAGACGTCTTCGAAGACGCAGCACGCGGGGACCGTCCTGCCGAGTCTGCACTCGAAGACGTCTTCGGAACCACAGACCCGATGGAAATCATCCCGGAAGTCATCAAACGCGGTGAGATTCAGATTACCGCAGAGCAGCGCCGGGAGATGCAAGAACAGAAGCGAAAACAGCTCATCAACCGCATCACGCGAAACGCGGTCAACCCGCAGATGGACGATGCGCCCCATCCACCCGAACGAATCAAGAGCGCGCTCGAAGAGACCGACTTCCGCGTCGACCCGATGGAGCCAGTCGAGAGCCAGGTGGACGAAGCACTCGACGCACTCCGGCCGGTCATCCCGATTCGGTTCGACACGGTCACGGTTGCGGCGCAGATTCCCGCAGACTATGCTGGCAGCGCGCAGGCACAGATTCGACAGTTCGGTGACCTCGAACGCGAAGAGTGGCAACCCGACGGCTCCTGGATCGGCGTCATTGAGTTTCCCGCAGGTCTGCAAAACGAGTTCTACGATCTCGTGAACGAACTCTCCAGTGGCGAGGCAGAAACACGGATGGTCAGAGACGAGGACGACATCGACACGCGATAACGAAAGAAGAGATTCTTCGGGTTTCAGGCTCGCTTGAAGCCGACGGCAAAGCCGGCGGCGAAGCCGGCACCGATACCGGCCGTCGAAATGAACGTCTCGATGAGCGTTTGCGTTTGGTTGCCTGCGTCACTCGCCAGCGCCTCGAAGGTGCCACCGAGTCGCTCCCAGTTGACCTGGAGGATGCCGCGCGATTCGAGGAATTTGAACAGCACGAGTTCCAGACCGATGATAACGGCGATAATTTTTGCAACTTTTTTCGCTGTGAAACCGATAACTCCGCCGATGAGTGCACTACCACCCATTTGCATACCCAACCCTGGTATATCCAATGCCATGTACATCCCCTGACTGCGCGGGGGTAAGAGCTTTGTGCCCGCGGCGGCTGACACCGACCCGAGCCCGGATTTAAATATCGGGGCGACGTACTGTGGCGTAAGTGACGGAGCGAGACACTACTACCACCGAGCGGGCGGTCATCGCCAAGCGGGTCGACAGCGGCGAGGCAGACACGACCGAAATTGTCGACCTCGCGCGTGCAGCTGGCTACGAAGTCGTCGAGACGATTACGCAGACTCGCACAGAGGACCCCGCCTATCACCTCGGAGAGGGGAAAGTGGAAACGCTGGCGGGGCTGGTCAGACAGACAGACGCACGGGTTGTTATCTTCGACAACCAGCTCGGCCCCTATCAGACGTTCAACGTCGGGAACAAGCTCCCCGAGGACGTTCGGATCCTGGACCGATTCCGGCTGATTCTGGAGATTTTCGGCCAGCGCGCCCAGACGAAGAAGGCACAGCTCCAGGTCGAACTCGCAGAGTTGCGCTACGAACTGCCACGCGCCGAAGCGAAGGCGAGCCTCGCAAAGCGCGACGAGCGCCCCGGCTTCATGGGGCTTGGCGAGTACGACGAGAGCCGCGAGTGGGACATCAAATCCCGTATCGCCCGCATTCGGGACGAACTGGAGAAAATCGAACAGACGGAACAGCACCGCCGCGAACAGCGCCGCGAGTCGGGGTTCGACCTCGTCGCGATGGCCGGCTACACCAACGCCGGCAAGTCGACGCTGTTGCGCCAACTCGCGGCCGACCTCGACGTCGACGAGAACGAGGAACTCCACCCTGACCTCGACACCACTGCCGAGTCAGAGGACCGGCTCTTTACGACGCTGGGGACGACCACTCGCCGGGCGGATATAGATGCTCGAGACGTACTCTTGACCGACACCGTCGGGTTCATCTCTGACCTGCCCCACTGGCTGGTCGAATCGTTCAAGTCGACGCTAGATGCCGTCTACCGTGCGGACCTGGTCTTGCTCGTCGTCGACGTGAGCGAGTCAGTCGAGAAGATCCGCGAGAAACTGGTCACCAGTCACGACACGCTCTACGAGCGCAACGAGGCCCCCATCGTCACCGTCCTCAACAAAATCGACACCGTCGACGAGGAGGAACTCGCGCGCAAACGGGACGCGCTCTCCGCGCTCGCGCCGGACCCGGTGGCAGTCAGCGCGCGCACCGGCGAGAGCGTCGATACCCTCCGCGAGCGGATCCACGCAGAACTTCCGGATTTCGTCCAGGAACGGCTCGTCCTCCCGATGAACGACGAGACGATGAGCGTCGTCTCCTGGATTCACGACAACGCCAACGTCGACTCCGTCGACTATGGCGACCAGGTAATCGTGGAGTTCGAAGCCCGCCCCGCTATCGTCGAGCAGTCACGAGCGAAGGCGAGCGAACTCGTCGAGACCGAAGCGTCGGCCTGACTACTCGCTTTGCTGCATCGCCGTCGGAACCGCTTCGAGGAGGTCACTCGCCAACAGGCCGTTCCCTCTCTGCTCGTAGACGATATCGCCCGCACGGCCGTTGACGAACGCACCTAGCGCTGCCGCGTGCATCGGTTCCTGGGTCGAAGCCAGCGCGCCGGTGACGCCGGCGAGCACGTCACCGGTTCCACCGACGGTCATTCCGGGGTTGCCGGTACGACCCACTCTGGTTCGCTCGCCGTCGGAGACGATGTCGTAGTGACCTTTGACCAGTAGCGTGTGTCCCAGTTCGGCGGCGAAGTCCTCGACTAACGCACACCGCTCGCGCCAGTCCTCAGCAGTCTGGCCGCCCATATTCACCAGTTCTCCCTGATGAGGTGTACAGATGAGACTCGCGTTCGTCTTTACCTCTGGGACCACGGAGAGTGCGTCGGCATCGACGACGGCGGTCCCGCTGAAGCTTTCGAGGATGGCTCTGGCCGCGTCGAGCGTGTCGGGGTCGTCGCCGAGCCCTGGTCCGATAACGATTGCATCGTGTTCGTTGGCGAGTTCCATGACCGGGCCGACGTGGCTCGGTTCGAGTTTTCTCCCCTCCACCGGTCGAAGAATGAGGTCCTCCGTGTAGCCCTGTATCTCGTGGGCAATGGCTGTCGGACAGGCCACGCGGACCAGGTCTGCACCGCCGCGGAGCGCCGCCTGACCGGCGAGTGCAGGCGCACCGGTGTAAGGACCGCCGCCGACGACCAGGACTTCGCCGTGGTCGCCCTTGTGGCTCTCCGGGTCACGGGTGAGCCGCTGGAGGTCGCCCCGCTCGACGAACGTTTCGGCGGCGTCAGGGATGCCGATTTCTGCGACCGTCACGTCGGCCGCGAGGTCCGAGAGCCCGGGTTTTGTGTCGTGGAACGTTATGACGTGGTCTGCCGAGACGGCGTTGTCGGCGAACGACCCTGTGTCGGCATCCAAGCCGGAAGGGACATCCACGGAGAGGACCGTCGCGTCGGCGTCGTTCATCGCCGTGGCGGCCGTGGCTGCCGGCTCCCGGAGGTCCCCGGTGATGCCGGTTCCGAGCATCGCGTCGACGACCAGGTCGGGGTCACCGAGGTCGACGGCCGTCGAGTCACGAACTTCCGACGTGTCGTAGTCGGCCTGTTGGAGCGCGTCCCAGTTCTCCCGGGAGATGTCGGTCGTGATAGTTTCGGCGCGGCCGAGTAGAACAACCCGGAGGTCGTAATCGTCGAGAAAGCGGGCGGCAACGGCGGCGTCGCCCCCGTTGTTACCTCGGCCACAGACGATAGTGACGCTATCGCCGGGGCCAACCAGGTCGCGGACGGCGTGAGCGATCGCGTTGCCGCTCGACTCCATCAACTGCTTGCGTGGGACACCGAGTGCGGCCGCGTTCTCGTCGATCACGGCCATCTCCGAACCTGTAATCATGGTCGAGCGTACGACCGGCGGGGGAATAACTGTAGGGCCTCAGACGAAAGCCACGAGGCCAGCCGTCAGGAGAAGATTGCCAAGCGCAGCGACGAGCAAAAACTTCCAGCCAATCTGGATGAGCTGGTCGATGCGTACGCGGGGGAACGTGGTTCGTGCCCACTGCGTGAACAGGAAGATAGCCCAGATTTTAGCGAACATCCAGACCGGGCCGGGCAAGACTGGGCCGGCCGGGCCGCCCAGAAAGAGGATGGCGACCAGAGCGCCACCGAGGAAGATATGGAGAAATTCGCTGAGGTACAACAGCACGAAATACACCGAGGAGTACTCGGTCATGTGGCCGGCGACGATTTCGGTCGGCGCTTCGGGGATATCGAACGGGTTCCGACCGACCTCAGCGAGATTCGCCGTCATGAACAGGACGAACGCGAAGGGATTGACGAACGCGTACCAGTCGGGAATCTCGAGCGGGCCGAGCGCGACGAGCGTGTCTTGCTGTGCGGCAACGATTTCACTCAACTGTAGCGTGCCGAAAAACAGTGCGACCGACGCTCCGACGAGAACGAGCGGAATCTCGTAGGCGATGTTCTGCGCGACGGCGCGCATCCCCCCGATAAACGAGAACTTGTTGTTCGAGGCGTAGCCGGCCATCACGAGACCCAGCGAGGCCAGCGACGCGACGGCAAAGACGAACACCAGTCCGGTTTCTGGATCTGCGAGCTGGAGAGTGACGGTGCCGAGTGTGCCAAAGGGGATAACAGCAAATCCGAGCAGCGCCGAAGCAGCCATCACCAGTGGTGCCAGGTCAAAGGCCGGTCGGTCAGCACCTTCGGGAACGATGAGCTCTTTCGAAAGCATCCGGACCGCGTCGGCGACGATGATGAGCAGCCCCGCTGGGCCGTGCCTGTTCGGCCCGATTTTATCAATAAAGGCGGAGTAAACGCGTCGTTTCGCCCACGGACCGGCGACGGCTGCGTTGATGAGGAGGACCGTTGCGACCAGTGTTGCACCGAGGAGACCACCGACGACGCTCCCCAGTGTCGTGTCCGGGACCAGTCCGACAGCGTCCGCGAGTGCGTCGGGGAGGGGCGTCGACAGCGGAACTGCACCAACAGTCATGTACGACATTTCGGCCGAGGGCGACGTAGCCCTGCTGCCGCGTTTCCGCGGCACCTTTATACTGAGCGCTGATGACGGAACCAGCGACCTGCTCCGGTCACCATCGAACCTTGAACTGTCCCTCGCCCTGGGGTTCTTCGTAGGTCACGTCAACGTCTTCGACCTCGGCAGCGGAACTCCCTCGGTGACAGAAATCGACCATTTCTTCGACCGCCTTCTCAGGCCCTTCGAAGACGGCTTCGACGCGCCCGTCGTCCAGATTCCGGACCCAGCCGTTGATATCACGTTTCTGTGCCTCGTCGCGGGTCGTCGCACGGAAGTAGACGCCCTGTACGTTCCCGGAGACGAACACGTGTGCACGTGTACGGTCGGACATACGCGTACATTCGCAGGGCTGTTACAAAACGGTAGGGCTGCTCACCGGCCGACGGCGAGCGCCCGAACTCCCGTGGGTATCTCCTGACACCTCCGTTCCCGCGTTCGCTCACGAACGGATGTTGGATGTTGGAGATCTGTGGATGAGTTGCTCAGTTTTCGCTCCACGTCCAGTGCTGTGTCAGCCGAACAGATCACGAAGCACCCGAATCCCAGCACCGACCTCTTGACCGACCGCAGCGACGAGGCCGGCAGCGCGAACCTGGGCGGGAGCAGTGCCCACCCATCGCGAGAGTGGGCCTGCTGGGGCGTCTGCTCCGATTGCGACGATGGTCCGGTCGCGTGATCGGACCTCGACAGTCAGATCTGTCGCATCGAGCAGCGCGGCGATTTCATCCATTCTTGCCCCGGGAACGTCACGCGCAGCGCGGATGGCGCCACCGAGGGACTGAAACTCGACGAACAGTCGATCGCCGGTCGAACGTATGTCGGCGCGGGTCCCGTCGATCGTGATTTCGAGGTCCGTCTCGACCGACAGCGGCGCCTGCGGGGCTGGCGTTTCAGTCACGCTCGCGGGTCGTGATGGTGACTGTCCCGTCAAGTCGCCAGGGGGCGTGTTCGACGTCTTCGCCGGTTCCGCTCGGCACTTCCACCTCCATGTCTTCGAACTCGTAGATAATCTCCGCGCCGCGCCCGGTTAGTCGATCGTAGAGGCCGATCGCCAGGTCCGGCCATGTGGTCGTCTCGTCTTCGATGGTAGTCTCTGACATAGGCAACTGTCAGTTGGTATGTAGCTATAAAAACCTTGTCTCGCTAACAATTCCCGGGGAGATTGGCAACTTTCAGAACGTGAGAATAACGAATAAATCGATGTACACACCCAGTCAATTTTCCCACATGAGTGGGGAGCATCGGCGACCCCCGGCGGGGCGTCTCGGTCGCGTAGCCCGCGCTGCGACGCCGTGGGGGTTTCCGATTATCTATCTGGGGTGGGCATTTCTGTTCTGGGCCCCGATCGTAGTGTCCAACGAGTCGGTCTGGTCGTTCCCTAACGTCGGACTCTTCCTCATGGGCGGTCTGAGCCCACTGTTTGCGGGCTTGCTGTTGGCTTGGCTCACTCGTGGCTGGGAGGGCATCTCAGACCTCGGCACGCGACTGAGCGAGGTCGGACGAATCGACCCGGCCTGGGGGGTCGTCATCGTCCTGTACTGGCCACTGTTCAACCTCCTCTTAGCGGGCGGAGCGCTGTTGGTCGGGGTCACTGGGGAACCGCTGGAGTTCATTTCGACGGACCGTCTGTTCAATCCAGTGGCGCTGTTCTCGCTCGTAGCGTTCGCGTTTATTTTCCCTCTCGTCGAAGAGGTCGGATTACGTGGGTACTGGCTCGACCGGTTGCAAGAGCGCCGGAGTGCGCTCGTTGCAGGCGTTATCAACGGAACAGTGTGGGCAATCTGGCACGCACCCTTTGTCCTCTTTCCCGGCTACTACGCCAACACGACGTTCGAACCGGAACTGTCGTGGTGGCTTCCGATGCTCGTGCTCAATACGATCATTCTCGTCTGGGTCTACAACAATACCCGCCGGAGTATCCTGGCAGTACTCCTGTTTCACGCGTTCGGAAACATGACTGGCGAACTGGTGGGATTTACACCAGAGATGTACCCGTTTATCCTCTCGGGCTACGCCCTCGTCGCGGTGGTTCTCGTCGCTGGCTGGAGTCCCGATTCACTCCGTGGATGGGGCGTTCGGTCGCCTCTAGCAGAGACTCCGAACAGGCGTTCGTGAGAAATACTGTTTCACGCGTTCTGAACCACGATGAAGTCTGAAGGCACCCCAACCGATAGTTTTAATCGTTTGACAAGACTTAATTTGGGTATGCCTGACACATCACTGCGGCGAACGGCAATCTCCACTCTCGCCGTGGCGATTGTCGTGTTGAGTCTCTTCTCCGGCGTCACCGCTGCCCAGTCGGGAGTCGGGGGGACGACCGTCGTCGAGCGGGGAGAAACCGTTTCTAG
Organism: Salinibaculum salinum; assembly: GCF_037645885.1. Classification (NCBI taxonomy): domain Archaea; kingdom Methanobacteriati; phylum Methanobacteriota; class Halobacteria; order Halobacteriales; family Haloarculaceae; genus Salinibaculum; species Salinibaculum salinum. Next base: position 24,264 of record NZ_JBBENW010000020.1, read on the forward strand.
CGTCAGTGGGGTGTACGGGACGATCATCATCGAGGGAACAGTCACTGGCGACGTGTCGGGTCTGGCTGGCAACGTCGTCATCAGGGAGGGCGGAGTCGTCGAGGGTAGCCTCGACGCTGCAGCAGGTAATATTCGCATCGCTGGTACCGTGAGAGACACCGTCTCGACGGGGTCGGGTTCTGTACATCTCACCGAAACCGGGATTGTCGAGGGGGATTTCGTGGTTGGCGCAGGAGATGTCCGCATCGACGGGACGATTCAGGGTGACGCACAGATCGGCGCCGAGACAATTCGGCTGGGTGAGACGGCTACCATCGCTGGGTCGCTGACCTACGACGGGTCACTACAGGGGAACCGTGACGCCGTTTCGGGCGAGGTTACGCGTGACCGGTCACTCGGCGGTGATATTTTCACTGATCTCCAGCCGCTCGCAACCGGGATTTTTGCCATCAACGCCTTCCTCCTCAACCTGGGACTCGGTGTGCTCTTGCTTGGACTGTTCCCCAAGTTCTCCGACCGCCTCGCCGACCGTGTGGCGACGGACACGGTCAGATCTGGCCTCCTCGGTCTCGGCGTATTTATCGCCGTTCCGCTCGTCTTCTTTCTCGTTGCCATCACCGTGATTGGCATTCCGATTTCTATTGCCGGATTGCTCGCATTCCTGGCATTCGCCTGGATCGGACTGGTGTATGGTCGCTTTGCAGTCGGCGTCTGGCTGCTGTCGCTGGCTGATGTTGAGAACCGATGGGCAGGACTCATCGCGGGATTGATCCTGGGGGCTTTCCTCGGTCTGGTCCCGATAATCGGCGGCCTTCTCAACTTCGCTATCTTCGTGCTCGGGCTGGGGGCACTCGTCCTCGGTCTCGTGGACCGACGACGGCGTGTGAAGCCGACTCCGGAGCAACCCACAGCAGAATCAGCCGCTGAGTGAGCCATCCGTTTTCGGAGGCGCCCGAATAGCGACTCTGGCACTGAGAGGAGCAGACAAGTTTCCAACCCAGCTATTTGCCGCTGTGCAGCGTTCGGCCGCGGCCACCTGGCAAGTTTGATTTCGCGCGTTCGGACTGTTCTTTCGACTCTCCTTATTTTCACAACGTCGTTTCGGGGCTGGGTCTGGGGTCTCGTCTGCAGGGCTAGACGTCTGTACTCGTCTCATTTCGGAGGTAATGAAACACGTACGTCTGGGCGTAGCCGGCGTACTCGCCGCCGAGTCGGTTTCGAATCGCCCGGGATGTCTCCGTGTAGTTGCCCCGGTCGCAGTCGGGGTAGTACTCGGCAATCGTCTTGCGAATCCAGGTGTCGAGTGGGACCGCTTCGAGATAGTCCAGCGAGAACAGGAGGACACAGTCGGCAACCTTCTCGCCGACACCGACGAACGCCGTGAGTGCGTCCCTGGCCTCCTCGTAGGGTTCCTCTCGGGCGTCGGCGGGGGCGGCCTCTCCTGTTGCAACCATTTCGGCAGTACGCTTGACGTAGGGAGCGCGGTACCCGAGACTCAGGTCTCGTAGCTCCGATTCACTCGCCGCCGCCAACTGTTCGGGTGTCGGATAGGCGTGGTACGTCTCGCCGTCGAATTCGACTGGTGTGCCGAACGTTTCCCGGAGGGATTGTTGCATCCCGTGGATGCGAGTGACGTGCATCTGTGCCGAGCAAATAAAAGAAACGAGCGCGCCGAAGGGCGGGTCACGGACCAGTCGCATTCCGCTGTAGGTGTCGAAGGCGTCGTCGAGCAGGTCGTCGTCGGGCGTCGCTACCCGGATTGCGGACAGGTCGTCGTCCAGACGGAGTCGGTTTCGGACGACTGCTTCGGCGTCGATAGTCGACTCCCAGTGGAGCTGTCCGTCCGCCTGCCAGACGCGAAGGGCTGCGGGACTGCCATCGATGCGCGTCGTCGTCAGATAGCGAGCCTCCCCGCCGTACTGTTCGTCGTCTTCGTAATCGCGGCCGTCCTCCCGCCACCAGAGATATGACTGGCCGCTCTCCAGCGTGGACTGGAGGTCGAACCCACCTGCAAGCGCGTCGATGTCGATGACACCGGACTCCATTATCGCAAGACAGGGGTCGGACGGCCTTCAGACCTTCTGAATCGTTCCACCGGGCTAACCTTCATATTGGTTGCCAGTCAAACAACGTATATGAACTGCAGAGTTGTCGTCGAGGCCGCGGTCCCAGTGTACGACGTAGGGTCTCCCGACGAAGCGGTTCGCATCGCAATCTCGAAGACGGGAGAGATGTTGAATCCGGACCTCAACTACGTCGAGATCAACATGGGCGAGCGGTCCTGTCCGCACTGTGGCGAGGAGTTGGAGCCCGCGTTCATCGCTGCCGACGAGAGTCTGGTCGCGCTCGAACTCGAGATGACGGTGTTCAACGTCGAGCGCGACGAACACGCCGCCCGTATTGCTCGGAAGGAGATTGGACAGCGACTGGAGAACATTCCGCTCGATGTCCTCGAAATCGAGGAACTCGACGAAGAGGGCGAGGGGGAGAGCGACGAGTCGGCCGACGACGCGGAGTCGGAGTCACTCGACGAAGAAGAGACTGAATCACCCTCGTCACCGTCGAGCGAGGACGACGACGTGCTCCCGGAGTTCGAGGAACTTATCGACGAGTAACGACAGTCTGGTTTTCGACTGTTCAGCGTGAATAGCGATAGCTCTGGGCGGTAGGTAGTGTGTGGCTCCTGCTGGAGCCTGAGAAACAGTGCGTTCAGTCGGCAGTCGCAGAGACCCGCTCGGTCTCTTCACTGGTCATCTCAGATGTAATACCGTCCGCGATGGCGAAGACAGCAGCTTTGTGATCCGTCTTCGATTTATGGATGGATGTCGGCTGGACGCCCAGTTCGGCGTACTCGTCGTGTTCGACAGTATCGCCTGTCTCTTCTTCGTAGTGATTCTGTACCTGTGCAAGTAGCCCGTGGAGATGAATGAGCTCCTGCTTCTTCATAGTCAGCCGTACCTAACATCTGGAGGGTTATAGTAGTACCCCGAGTCGCGTTAACATACTTCCCTCTGAATTGCTTTCTCAGACGCTGTACTCCCGATGCACTGAGAAGCCGAGGAAGAGACCGAAAACATATAACGTGAACCCGAAGCTTCATATACACTCATTCTACTATTGCAGTTAACAAAGTTAACAATCCGGGAATTATACCTTCCATATCTGGGCCGATACATTCTTTTACTCAGGTGTGCGTGCTGGGTGATCTTGCCTACAAATCGATATTTTCTCGGTCCAGAGCAGTGATACAAAAACACCGTGGTTCCGTTGTCAACGTCTGCCAAACTATTACTAAATTGGTCTCGAAGGGCGGGGGAATCCATGTCCAGAACGTATCTGAAAGAAACCGGCGGGAAGACGGTCGAAATCCACCCAGAAGTCACAGACGGAGACGACCGCCGACGGCGCAGATAGAATCGGCCCCTGGGCAGCCCGTATCTATCAACTCGATGAGACAGATGCACACCAGGTGTCGGCCGAAGAACGGATTCAGGCCGACAATCCGTCCTGGGACGAACACGCAGACAGCGAGTCACGACGACCGGAGTAGCTACTCTCGGATCCGAATGATTCCCGATCGGATGACTCGCTGATTCGGGATAATATACTCTTCACCGTCTGTCTCGATGTGTGTGACGAACATATCGACCTCTTGAACGATACCTCGCTTGTCGTCTATCTCGACTTTATCACCGATAGCGTATGGTTCGACGAGCAGGAGGTAGATGCCCGCTGCGCTCGCCGCGAGCAAGTCTTTGAACGCGAGGCCGGAGAGAAAGACCAGTCCGAAGGAGTACGCCGCAAGGAGGACGAGTAACGCTTCCGTAGCGACACCGACCTGTGAGAGCGCGAGCAGGAACGCGATGTAGAAAATACTGTACTTGACGATCTCTGGGATAATCTCTGCCTCGGGAAGCTTGATGCTCCGGAGGTGATCGCTCACAACGAGTTTTGCTTTGTCGCCTGCGACCAGTCCGACAATGAGTGCCAGAATGGCGATAAAGAGACGGGGCAGATAGCCCGTTATTTGTGCCCAGAACAACTGCACGTCGGTCAATTGAGCGATGTTCAGTGCGAGGATGATGGATGCGATGTAGACGAACAGCGCCGCCAACTGAGCGAGGATGCTGATTGTCGAGGTGCCGAAATTCTGTGCAGTCCGCTCGAACGGCGTCCCTTCAACCAGGTCGTCGACGCCTATCTGGCGCATCACAGTGTGGGTCCACCGCCAGACCCAGTAGGCGATCAAAATCCCGAGAACCAGTATCGCAACGGAAATAGTAAAGGCCGTCTCCTCAGAGAAAATCCGTCGTATGTACCGCGCCCATTCGATCTGCATCTAGTACTCCTCCGGATCGAGTTCAAGAACGAGTTCACCTGCCTTGAATGCCCGTACCATTCCGTCGCTCTCTGAGAGGACGATTGCCGTCGCATTCGTGTCTCTGGTCACTGCCCCAGCTGCCATGTGCCGTGCACCCAGCCCTTTCGGAATGTCGACTCCTTCGGCGGACGGTTCGAGGTAGCGGTACGCTGAGACGATTTTTCCCGAATCGGAGATAACGAAAGCTCCGTCGAGTCGCGAGAACTCCTTGAGCATCACGTTCACGATGGGGTCGCCCACGTGGACGTGGGACTTCTCGAAGGGATTGTAGCTCAACGGCCGGGACTTGTTCATTACTTTCCCCGCATCTCCGACGACGAAGAGTGCGCCCACCGGCTTTCCTTTCTGCCCTTTCTTCCCGAGTTCGATGGCCACCTCGAACACGTCTCGGATAACTGCTGCTTCCGCTCGGGAGTTCACGAACAGGTCGTACACGCCGGCTCGCGTGAACTCGCTCGCCTGCACCCGCACGACAGTGTCGACGTCGTCGTCGAACAGTTTCGTGGCGCACGCCACAGTGTCCTCGTCGTCGACGAGCTCCTGTTCGACTGCTCCCTCCAGTCCGAACCGGATGCGTCCTGTGACATCCGTAAACTCCAGTGGTAACTCGACGAAGTTGTCCGCATCCACTGTGTTCTCCGGCGCGACGACGATGGAGGTAACCTCGGCTTCGGCAAACGGCTCGAAAGTCGCCGCGCTCGGTGAGAACAGTAACACCGCATCCACGTCGGCAACGATATCGTCTAGCAGGTCGTCCAGCGCGGTCATTGTCCTATCAACTCATCCGACAGGAAAAAGTCTTGCGACCTGTCTGACATCCGTCTCGCAACTGTCGTACACGAACAGTGAAACCTTGTAAACGGGTATAAATGGGGTTTCACTGCTTCCTCGGAACAGGTGATCGTGAATGTTGTCGTATATTTACTATTGGGGCCGCTCTGTATTTTCTGTCAGACGATCGTAGACGCTCACGATGCGCTCACGAACAGTGGCCATCGAGAGGGCCGCTCGGTCAGCCAACGCAAGCGCGCCTCCCATCCCGACGCCCTCCTTTGCCTCGCCAGCAGCGTAGGCGGCCATCGCCGGGTGATCGCTCCCGTCGAATCCCGGGTCTGTCACCGTCAGGTCGACGTTCAGGTCCGCTGCCAGTTCGTCGATAGCTGCCGTCTGGTCGCCGGCGACGAAGGATGTCGTCGCAAGTGAGAGTGGTCCCTCGATGCCAGCGTGGCGGAGTAACGCGACGACCGCGAACATCTGCGTTCCACCTGCGAACACCACTGCAGTATCCGTCTCAGTTGCACCGTGGGCTATCCCAGCGGTGACAGCCAGCACCGGGTCTCCCATCCGTCGAAGCGCTCGTTTTGGATCGTTTGCCGCCCCACCGTCCTCAAGTGAACTCGCTGCTAACCCGTCCGTAACCACTGACTCCTTCTGTCCGAGTGGGTTCTCTGGTAACGACGAGGAAACCGATGCCCGTTCACCGAGCGCTCGCAAGACACCAAGTGCTGTCGTCGTCCCGCCCGGAACCGTCTCTGCCAGGAACAGTTCGTCGTCGGGAATCGCTCGCCCGAACTGGCGCGCTGCCTCGTACGCACCCGGAGCTGTCGGTACCGGATCCGATTCGCGGATGTCTCTGCCCGGTCTCGCTCCGACCGTGACGGTGGGTGCACCGGTCGGCTCTGCTAACCCACCGTCCACTACCGTCAGGTCAAAGCCCAGTTCTTCGCGGATGGCACGTGTCATTACTGCCGGGGTTGGACAGCCAGATGGACTTACCGGTACGACCGGCGCGCGGACTGGTTCGCCGTACGCGACGATCTCTGCGTCCGCGCTCGGCGTATGAACCATCACATCTGGGTCCGCCCCTGCTGCACTGATTCCGTCGATCGTTGCCGTCCCAGTCGTTCCGGCGACGAGTACGAACCGGGTCACAGCCGACCCACCCAATTCAAGTCCGACATAGAGAGTACACTCATTTGGTTACGAATGACGGAGCGACCGATTTAAACAGTCGTTCTTTGGCCTGCAAACTGTTCCCTCTCAGCCTTCCACAAAGACGTCGGTCGCATCGTGGTACTGGCTCACTTGTCCGGGCCCTGTAATCGCGTGCTCGATCCAGGCTTCGTCATCTCCGGAATGATTTTCGACGATGTGCCGAAACTCCTGGAGAGTGACTGTTCCATCACGTTGATTCATCGCGTAAAAGACGTCGAACAGCGTGTGGTCGCCACCGCTACCCGTCCGGACGGCCGCGTCGATAGCATAGAGGAGTCGCACGCCCCTCGTATAGTCGACCGGATTTTTCCCCCACGTGGACGGAGCCGACAGTCTGGCTTCGTGGTAGTCCGGGACTGCGTCGAGTCGAGCCCGGACATCGCTGTCGTCGACTTGTTCGTACTGTTCTTGCAGAGCCCGGTAGGTGAGATACTCTGCGCTGGCCTCTCGAAACCACTTCATCTCCCGGTCGAGTGTGAACGATTGTCGGGTGTGTACGGTTTCGTGGAGCCAGACACTTCCCACGTCACCGTCCCAGAACGCCTCGATTGTCACGTAGCTAGTCCCGTCCGCATAGGTCAATCCTTTGTACGGCAACGCGTCTGGTGCCGCAACCACTGTGACTGCTTGTTTGTCGGGGTTGAGCGAGTACGGCGAGAGGAACTCCGAAATAAAATACGACTTCCGCGTTGGGTCGACACCTCGGCCCGCCGGTGCGACGACCGTCACTGTCGCTGTCCCGACCTGTCTCGTCGAACTGGTCACGTTCCCGATCAACACCCGATGACCCACTGGAACGATACTGTCGGTTCGGGTGTCGGCTCTTCGTTCGAGTGCTGTTGGCAGCGCTGACTTGTCGACGAACGCCCACCCATTGACCGAATCGCTCAGCTCGGGAGCAACGCCGTCGACGACGAACTCGTCGGTCTCTCTGTCAGCAGTGGTGTACGTAACCGTGACAGTTGTGTTGCCCGAGACATCGACGATAGTTGGTTGCGTATTCTCTTCGTCGTCGCTGTTCTCCAAGGCAACCGTATCGAGACCACCACCGAAGATGACTGCCGCGCTGACACCGACCATGACCGCAGCAAGCACCAGGCCCACGAATACTGTCCTGGTGCTTAATACGGTCTGGCTGGCCGCTGTTCTTTCGTCGGCAGCCATGTCTCAGTTTCTACTACCACAAGTGTAGACTTGGCTAAAAGCGTATTGCCATTTCACCCCTGGATTTTCCCCTATGGGCTTTCGCTCCTCACTGTCGGCCGGATAGAATATGCGCGGGACCGGATTTGGACTCGGTGCGAGACTCACTGCGTTCGTCTCGCGTAGTTCAAATCAGTCCTGCTCTTCGCTCACTTCGTTCGCTCATGCGCGGGACCGGATTTGAACCGGCGGACCCCTACGGGACAGCGTCCTAAGCGCTGCACCTTTGGCCTGGCTCGGCTACCCGCGCGCACTCGAACATTCCGCCGACCGGCAAATGAATCTGCCGTTTGCACTTTCACCAGCTGGCGAACATTTATATACTCGGGCCTTCGAAACGACAGCCAAACGACATCCTGATGGCATAATTTAAGTAGATGTCCGTGACAATCCCCGCTTACAAAACGAATGCAGCGGGCAGCACTCTGTCTCGTTGCTATCCTCGTCCTCCTGGCTGGGTGTTCTGGGGGAATGGGTGGGGAAAGCGACGCGACACCGACAGAGGCACCGACAGCCACACAAACGCCAACCGGACCAGCAACGTCGCCAGAACAACCATCGAATGCGAGCGAAGACAGTAGTTCGGCTCCGAATTCGACATTCCAGATTGTCGATGCGGGTGCTACCGAGACGACGATCCTGGAGGGAGAGCGCGTCGTGGTCAATACGACCGTACAGAACGTCGGCAACACGACGGCGAATCAAACGCTTACACTAGCAGCGGGAGAAAAGCGGATTACTGAACGACACGTGCGGGTCGAACCAGGCGAGACACGGCACCTGTCGCTGACGCGCCTGAACACGTCGACAGTAGAGCCCGGACGACAGTTGTTTATCGTCTCCTCGGCCACCGACGACACGCTGTTTAGCCTGCAGATCGAACCGCGCGAACCACTGGAAGAGTTCATTTCAACTGTGCGTAGTCGGTCGGTGGTGCTGCGAGACTCCCGAATTATCGACGAAGATCGTGTGGCATTGACTTTCAGGAGCGACGAAAATGTGATCGACCGCTATCGCGACGGGTCAGCTGAGCCAGTACCCCAGGCTGCCGCCTTCGAGATGGCGAACAATCCCGATGCACCGGAGAACGTGACGCTGACACTCCCGGGTCAGCTAGACGAACCGCGATGGCAGTCAACACTCTCGAAGTCACTGGCTGAGCGCTATGCGAATCAGTCGCTCTCACCCGCTGAGTTCCGCGCTGAACTGGACGAGAACGCGACAGGGTTCGAGTCTCAGTTCAACCCTCGCTTTTTCCCTGAAGAGTTTACCTATGCGACGGGTGACCGCGCACGAAAAGCGTACGTTGAGGAGTTGGCTCAGCGGTTGAACAACTCTACGCACGGTAATTTGACCGTCAGCGACTATGGGCTGTTCAACGAGACGATACACCTTCCCGAATCGACGCGGACGCTTGGTCCAAATGCATCTCTCTATATCGAGTTCGAGATGCCACAGGACGAAGAGCAGATGGATTATCGTGGATTTAGCTCCACAGATGGCGGCGTTAGAATCTTCGAGACGATTTTTAAATGGGGGAATCTCTCTTTTTCAGAAAAACACGGGAGCCCTCCAGAGACTGTCCGTCTACAATTTAGAAACCCTGACGGTCAAGTCCATCAGACCTGGGATATCCCAACTCGTTGGTCGCAAAAAGGAGCTGGTGGAGGTGTAGATGGTGTGCTTGCAGTTCATGCACAGGTTGGATTCAGTTCTCTCACTAAACATTATGAAATTGAATAATTGTCTTTACTGGATGGTGTATAAATATTCAAATGTCGGTGCGTTCCCATCTATATTCGTAGATTTCGTACCGGTACTTCGTCGAGACGGGACGCCAGACTGGCGTTGAACTGGTTACCTCCTTTATTTTGTACTCTGTCGTGTAGTGAGCTGTGATGTCGGTAGCGCCAATTGGAGGGTTCTTCCCGGTTTTTGTCACCTCTTCTGTGTAGGTGTGCGTATCGTATACAGGTTGAGTGATCTCTTTTGACCCGACGATTCCCCAAACTTCCTCTGTAGTCCGAATTTGATGAGGTTTCGTTCTGGTGCAGATACTGTTGCCGTAGATGGTCGTCCGTTCGACACAGACATGTTTTGTCTCTGTTCGTTCAACTTCCTTCCATCCGTACTCGGGAACTTCTCCGACAACTTCCGTCCCGATTTTAACACGCTCAGTTCGAGTCTCAGTTTCAGTCCACGTGTAGTGATCAATATTACGTCTAGTCTCCTCGTAATCTCCATCTGCGGGGCGTGTATCTTGCCATCGAGTGTTGTATTGTCGATAAACCCCAATCTGTTCGTCCGAATGGTTTCGTGGAAGTGGTGCCCTGTACGTTTGGGAACCAGGATTTTCTATGACTTCTACGAGTTCGTAGTTTGGTTTGTGAACCTTGGAATCCGTCGTCTCAGTATCTGTTACTACCCGTCCAACTCGTTCCCAATTCGTTCCTGGACTTTGGTATTGTATTTTAGTATCGACCTCGTATGATCTACTTTCAGGATTGATATATTCACTAATCGAATCGAGAAAGCCAGCACCTCTTCTCCCAGCTTCCTTATCAATATCGTCTTTGAGCTGTTGGTTAGTAATAGAGAGTGCATCTGTGAGTCCAGTATTAGTCGCGACTGAAGACATTTTGACGCCGGTGAGCTCCTGTAATGCATTAATTTCATTCTCATCCAACATCGTACCGGATCCACGACCGCTAACTTCGCCGCGGGGAATCAGAATTTCGTAGGAGTCGTCAGTTCGACTCAGCATCGACGTGTATCCGTCGGGCCCGCCGGTGTTCGTCGACACATCGTCACTTTGGTTGGGCGTAACTTCGACACGATGGCTGTCAGTTCCCGTCGACCCAATTTCGTCTATAATGCGCGCTTGGATTTCTGTTCTACCCTCCGTCCGAAAATCGAGACGTAGAGTATCGTCAGCGGTTTCACTACTCACGTCTTTTTGCTCGATTTCTGTCCCGTTAGATAGCCAGACCAGTGTGGTCAGTTCGTTCGAACCGGCGGTCGCACTCGCTTCGAAGGATGCACTCTTACTATTCTCGACTGTTGCGGGGCCGCTCACTGTGACCGATGGCGACTCTACCACGGTAGCAGTGACGTACATCGTGTCTGAGCGGGTGGCCCCATCGTCGTCGGTTACAGTCAGCGTGACGTTGTATGTCCCGTCTTGATCGGCGAGAAACGCTGTCTGCACACAGGACGGGCAATCGGGCTGTATCGTGGTACCGTTCGGAGTGCGAATCGTCCAGCGATACTCCTCGATACTCCCGTCCGGATCGAGTGACCCCCCGCCGTCGAGATACACAGTCGACCCCTCTGGTACCTCCTGGTCGAGTCCGGCCGCCGCCAGCGGCCGCTCGTTCGCGCTGACAACCCCCACGCCAGCGATCGATGCAACTACGACTACCACCGCCACCGCTACCCACCTGAACATGCGTTCTGGGTGGGGGTGCTCCCGTCCTCGACTAAATAATTTCGTCTTGTTCGGCGAGGCAGAATCACTGGCTGACTCTGCAAAACACTTTATTTAGCGGGTCGCGTATCGATTTCCGTGTACCGGGCGAGCGATCAGGTAGACAACGAGGCGTACATCGAGGAGCTCCAGGAGGCGGCAGACCGTCTGGATCTGGGGACCGACGCTCGGTCGCGGGCGGTGGACATCTTTCTCTCGAACCTGCCGGAATCGTCTCGGTCGAAACGCGCGACGCTTGCGTCGTCGCTGTACGTCGGCGCCCTCGTTGCCGGTGATCAGCGCTCCCAGAGTGCCGTCGCTGATGCAGTTGGCGTCTCTCGATTATCCGTCCAGCAACACTGGAAGGACTTGCTCGAAACGGTCGGACTGGACGCGCCAGACTGGTAATTATAGTAGCCACTGAAAGCCATTGCACACACGACCGCACGACGGCGGTGCGGTCGGTGTGTAAACGGTTTCAGTTGTTACTATAGTGTTCTTCGGTCGTCGCTGGACGGCCGTCACGGTCCGGCGTCAGGTTGCCGTGTTCATCGATTTCACCGCGGACGATACGTGTCGAGGAGATAACATCGCCATCTTCGGCGTACACGTGGTCGACAACCTCGATTTCGAGTTCGTCGTGACCGCGCTCGCGGCGAATTTCGTTGATTCGCTTGCCGCCAGTTTCGGTTTCCGGAGAGACGACTAGCACGTCGAACTGTTCCTCGCTCGCGATACCCGTCGGTTCGGACAGTTCTCTGATGTCGAACGACTGGTCGTGTTCGTCGGCGAACTGCGTGAGTTCGGCTTCGAGGTCACGTTTCCGTTCCTCGAACGACCGCACTTTCCTGTCTTCGTGGCGGGTTCTGGGAGCGAGTCTATCACTCGTCAACCCCACCGTGACATCACCCAACTCGAACGCCCGCTCGAACAGTGCGCGGTGACCGTCGTGTAGCGGGTCGAACGTCCCTCCCAGCGCGACCTTCATATCAGCCGCCACGGGGCGTTGACGTTTAGAATCTTCGACTCTCCCCGTCTGATCTCAATCACGCGACAGACTCACTCTCCGCGCTCGTCTTCGACGGTGATCGTCACTGGCCCGTCATCGGGTTCCCCGTTGTCGTCGGCTGCTGTCTCGTCTTCGAACTGCCTGTCGAGATTACACACTGCGTTAAGTTGGTCCTGAACATCGCCGACGACTGTCCCGACGAGTTCACTCGGCGCAATTGCACTGTACTCGTATGGATTGTTTCCTGCACCGTCGCTCTCGCGTTTCTGTCGTTCGACTGTGTCCTCCTCGTGGAGTTCCGCAAGTGCCTCTCTGACTGTACTCGGATAGAGTCCCGTCCCGTCTGCCACCTCTTCGCTCGTACTCTGTGGGTGCTGTCTGAGAAAGACGTAGATGCGTGCCCGCGTCTCCGTATCGAGGAGCCACCCGAGCACGTCGACGACCCCGTCGTCGAACTGCTCGATTGCCCGATCGGCCTCGCGTTCGATACGCTGCCGAACGTCTCCCGTCGACCCGCCCCCGGCGGTGTCGACACTACTGTCCCCGTCGTCAGATTCTGGCGTCTCATCCGCAGACATACGTTGCCTCTAGGAGGACGAAAGCGACTCCCTGATAAAAACCCTTGGCTACGTTGCTCTGTGGCCGTCTTGTCCGGGTTCCGTCCGATGGGGTGCGTCAATACTGGTAAAAACCGTTACTCAGCGCTTTTCGAGAACGAGCGACCGGCAGAGTTCGTCAACGCCCTTTTCGTCCCGGTATCGCCGCTGTCGTGTCGCTCCACTCTGTCGGTCGTAGAGGTCGCGGAGGCCGGACACCCCCAATCGAGATGCTTCCCGGTCGACCAGTTCCCCGAGTTCGACTGTCGTCTCGAAGTCGGGGCCGAGTAGTTCGGCGTCCTGTCCGTGGCGAATCGCCCGCCACTTGTTCTCGTCGAGCAGTTCCCGACGGTGGTCGGACCCGCTCTCGCCGTCGTCGTAGCGCGCACTCAGATCCTCGACGAGCGCGTGAACGTATTCGACGAACGCGAGCACGCGGTCGGGGTCTTTCTGACCGTCTGGCGTCCGAACCTCGACGGTCCCGTGTCCAGTGTGTGGGCGCACGTCGTACCAGAGTTCGCCACGGTCGCTAATCGAATCGGTTTCGAGCATCGTTTGCTCGAACTGCGCGAAGTCCTCGTACGAATTAAACGCTGTCGGGACACCTGTGTTCGGAAGTGCCTCGAATATCTTTGCTCGTGCGGACTGTAGTCCCGTGTCGAAACCACACCAGTACGGCGAGTTCGCCGAGAGCGCGAGCATGAGCGGGAGATACCACCGCAGTTCGTTGGCAATCCAGACGGCCTTGTCGGCGTCATCGACGCCGACGTGGATGTGGAGCCCGGCAGTCGTGTTTCGGTGCTGGGGATACTGAATCCGGTCGAGTTGCGCCTGATAGCGAGGTTTCGTCGCGTGCTCGAGTTCGCGCCACCTCGCTTCAGGGTGGAGGCCGGCCGCAGCGATGTCGAAGCCGTGCCCGCGGGCGTGGTCGACGAGGGCGTTTCTGACGGCGAGGAGTCGCTCCCGAGCGTCCGAGAGTGATTCGATACGCGGCGTCTGTGTCTCGATGACGCATTTGAACAGTTCGTGGTCGAGCCTGTCTTCGAGGATTGCGGGCGGCTCGGATTCATAGACGAGTTCGTCGGTGCCAGCCGTCGGTCTGGCCCGCTCGTCGACGACGTAAAATTCCTCTTCGATACCAAGCGTCCCCATCCGGACAAAGTTCTCGGCAGCGCCGCCTTCCATCTCGCTTCTGCTTGTTCGTCCCGCGGCTAAAGTATTCTGGATGTGGGTGCGTCAGTTACTATCCGGTCCGTCACCGTCACGGAACCCTCGCCAGACACCCGGTTCGACAAAGGCGTCGGAGTGGCGGTCGCGGTTGCGTTCGGTCAGTCGCCGCCACTCTTTAAGTCCCGTCTCGATATCGTCGCCCGGAATCCCGACCTGTTCTCCGAGTGCAATGAGTTCCCGCGGACTGCGGAGGTGCAGATGACTGGTCGGGTCGGCACTGACGACGTAGGGCGTGTCGTAGTGTGTTAGCAGTTCGTGGAGTTTTGTCAGCCCACGGATCGCCTGCACGCGCGGCCCACCATCGTTTCTGAGCACGCGTCGAAAGGAGAGTTCGATTCGAACTCCGTTCTCGGCGGCCTCCCGTGCGAGGACGTGGTTGAAATCGCCATCGCCGACCATCGGATGGGTGAGTACGTCGACGGCTGGCTGTTCGACGGCAAATCGGTTCATCGTCTGAGTTCCACCGTGAACGGCGACGATCGTCTGGTCGTTGCGGTGGTTTCCAACGAACCCACTCGCACGCGAGGGAGTCTCGGCCCGCACTTCGACACCAGTGACGATGTCGATTCCGTACTCCTCGCGAATTGCGTCGGGGTCGTAGGTGGCGGGGCTGTCGCCGTGATTGCGGACGACGATACCGTCGTAGCCGTACTCGCTCGCGGTCAGCGCCAGTCGGGCGACAGTGCTGTCGCCGTCCGGGAGCGCGTGGACCGCCTCGTACATCACAGCTCCTCGATGACTTCCTGGGCGTTCTCGATGGCCGACTCGCGCTTTGCCGGGTACGCCTCGACTTTACCGCGGAGCGTGATGCCGTCGCCGAGTGCCACCTCGCCGTTGTACGCGGCCTGCTTGTCGAGCGTCAAAAAGAAGGCACAGTTCTCGTTGACTCGCTCGTCGAGTTCGTCCTGGACCCGAGCGAGTTCCTCGTCGGCGAGGTCGCCGAGACTGTCGAGAACGGTCCGCATCTGGTCTGCCTTCTCGACGCGGGCCGAGAGGACGAGGATACGGTCGCCGTGGTGCCCCTCGGATTCGACGCGCTCTATCTCGAACTCGTCGGGAAGAAACGTGCGAAGCGCGTCCTCGACCCGTTTGTCGTCCTCGGTGACGTAGCAGAACGCGCGGAGGTCGAAGTAATGAAACGGAATCGAGGACATGCTGACCTACTCCTCGGCCGCTTCGAGGTTGTCCTCTGGAACGCCCTGCTCGTTGCCGTCCTCGAAGTCGACGGTGTAGGTTGCGTCCCCGAACATCGTCTCCATCACCTGCGTGATGGTTCCCTGTTCGCCGTGGTACTCGCTATGCTCGTCGTGGAGGATGACCTCGTCGTCTTCTTCGAATGTCATACCACGCGGTACTCGATGATTCGACAAAAAGGGACTGATTCGACCCGTCGACGTCCGGCCGGTGGACCACCGCCCGACGCAGGTCGAAGACTTATATCTCCGACACCCGAATCCGGGTGCATGATTCAGCCCGCAGTTCACGCGGTCGGGTCGTCGCTGCAGGGACAGTCTTCGAGACGCTCTCGGCGATGACATCCGTCGACGACCTCTGGTATCTTGCCAACCAGGCCGACCAGCAGGCCGAGCAGACGCATCACGACCTTCAGGACCGCTACAACGATTTCCTCACGTTCGAAACGACAAAGTACGTCCCTCGGAGTCGGTTTCGAACCGTAGCCGGCCGTATCCGCGAGAATGGAGCACCCTACGGTGCCCACACGCTCGTCACTCGCCCGTCCGGTGAACTACTGCTCGTCCGCCACGACGGTGTCGATATGTGGGTCCTCCCTGGCGGGGAGACTGAATCCAGCGAGACGTTCCGACAGGGTGCTGAACGCGAACTACGGGAAGAAGCGGGTATCACCGCCGAGTACGACGGGATGGGATTGTTAGGGTCGATCCAGTTCGTCAGCGGCGACCACTCGACGTGGGGCGTCCTCCCGATCTTCGAGGCAACTATCGACGCCACCGCCGGGCAGCCGACCGTCGAGGACCCCGACGACGAGATATCCGCCGCTCGGTGGTTCGACGACCTGCCGGAGGACACGCGCGACCGCGCGCAACTGGAACGGTGGCGCGACCGACGACTCGACTGATTACGCTTCGAGCGTTCCGCGGAGGACCTTCGCGGCGACGAGAATCGGGTCCCAAACGGGGCTAAAGGGTGGGGCGTAGGCCAGGTCGAGCCGTTCGAGTTCCGCGACGGTCATGTTTGCCTCCAGCGCTGTCGAGAGCGTGTCGATGCGGATGGCTGCGCGGTCTTCGCCGACGATACTGCCACCGAGAACTTGCCCGGTTTCGCGGTCGGCCGTCAGGTGGACGGTCGTCTCCTTCGAACCGGGGTAGTACCCCGAGCGCGAACCGGCGGTGATTGTCTCCGAAACGGGGTCGAAGCCAGCCTCACGAGCGCGTTCGTGGTCTAATATCCCTGCTCGGCCACACTCCAGTTCGAATGCTTTCACGACCGCAGTGCCGGCGATGTCTCCGATTGGCTCCGGATCGCCAGCGATGGTCTGCCCGATGGCTCGTCCGGCCCGGTTTGCAGTCAGTCCCAGCGGGACCCAGTCGTAGTCGCCGGTAACCGCGTGGCGCATCTCCGCACAGTCGCCGGCAGCGAAGATTCTGTCGACGCTGGTCTGGCCGAAATCGTCGATAGCGATGGCACCGGACTCTCCCAGTATGACGCCCGTTCCGTCGACGACACCGGTGTTCGGTTCGATACCGATACCGACGAGCGCACAGTCGACCGGGGTTCGGCCGTCGTCTGCGACGACTGCGTCGATGTGGCCTGTTCCGGACAGATTCTCGACTTCCGTGCCGAGGTGGAGCGTGATGCCCTTCGCTTCGAGACGGTCGCCGACTGCCGCACCGACTGCCTCGCCGAACGGTGGCAGTACCTGTTCCGAACGCTGGAAGAGGTGGATATCGAGGTCGTGGACGTGGAACGCTTCGGCCATCTCGACGCCGACGTAGCCGCCGCCGACGATGGCGACGGTTTCGGGCGGTCGCATCTCTGCGTACTTTTCGACGAGCGATTTGTCGACGAACTCGTTGTCGATCCCGTGGTTCTCCGCTGGATCGGTGAGATAGGCCCGGATTGCGGCTGCCGAGTTCATGTGATGCAGCGTGAACGCACCGTCGAGGTCGATACCGTCGAAGGGTCCAGTGGACGCACGGGCGCCCGTTGCGATGAGGAGGTCACCGTACGTCTGTCGGACCGTCTTCCCGACCCGAGTGCTGTAAGTGACGTACTGTTCCTCAGTGTTGACACCGGTCACCTCGTACTGGCGGCGCAGGTCGATGCCACGCTCCTCGATTTCTTCGGGGGAGAGCGACAGCATGTCGGTCTGGGACTCGACTTCACCTTTGATGTAGTAGGGCATTCCACAGTGGGCGAACGAAACCCACGTGTCCTTCTCGAAGACGATAACTTCCCGATCGGGGTCTTCGCGTTTGCACTTACTCGCTGCGCTGAGGCCGGCGGCGTCACCGCCGACGACGACGAATGGGTCGGACATACACGCACAATCACGCGGCGGGCACCTAAGAGTTGAGTATGGCCTGAATACCGCGGTCGGCTGGCTCTGGGTGGACGGCTGCCACACTCCTCCATTTGCATCGTCACTAGAATTTTCACACTGCCACCCGGCAGCATACGTATGGCCCCGATTCGACGCCTCGTCATCGACGTACTGAAACCACACGAACCGCCTCTCATCGATTTCACCGACCGCATCACCGAGACGGAGGGTGTCGACGCGGCGACGGCCACACTCATCGAACTCGATCAGGAAGTCCAGAACGTCAAAATCTCGATCGAGGGCGAGGAACTCGCCTTCGATACTATCGAAGAGACCGTCGACCATCTCGGCGGGACTGTCCACTCCGTCGACGAGGTGTCCTGTGGCGACTACGTCGTCGAGGACCGGCGGACCCTACAGGACTGATGAGTCTGCTCTCAGACCTCCGGGTGCTCCTCGGCAAGGAAGAAGTCCGTGCCATCTCCCGACGGTACTTCATCTCGAACGGCTTCGACGGGACGCTCACCAGTATCGGCGTCATCGTCGGGGCGGTTCTCTCGGGCGTTCCGGACGGTCTGACCGTCGTCAAAATCGGCCTGGGCGCGGCTATCGGTCTCGGAACGTCCGCGCTCTGGAGCGTCTGGGAAATCGAGCGAGCCGAGACCAAAGCCGAGGTCCTTCGGATGGAAAAGGCGATGCTCATCGACCTCGACGACACCCAAATCGAACAGCAACACCGCGGCGAACGCGTCCTTCACGCGCTGATGAGTGGTCTCGGTCCGACTATCGGTGTTATCATCCCACTCCTCCCGTTCCTGCTCGAAGGCACGCTGCTCTCGATGACCGAGGCTGCAGCCATCGCCGTCGCGCTCGGCGTTGGCATTCTCTCCACGTTCGGCGCGTATATGGGGTCTATCTCCGGACAGCGCTGGTACGTCTCCGCCGCTCGAATGGGCGCGGCCGGGCTCGTCGTCGCTGCGCTCAATCTCGTTCTTCCGGGTTGACGGCCGGACTGGTCGACGCCGTCTGTTTGCCACTGTGTTCATCGCCGACCCGTTGTTCGACGACCCATCCGACGACGAGGAGCAACGGCGTTCCGACGAGCACGACGCCACCGAGAATGCCCCAGTCGGCCACAGTCAGCGGGACCGTCCCGAAGAAGTCCGCCAGCGGCGTGTACAGGACTGCCATATGCAAGAGGAGCGACGTGACGACGGCCACCGCGAGCCAGCGGTTCGATACAGCGGGTGTCCCGCGCGTCCAGCGCACGACGTAGAGTTTGACGAACTCGAAGACGACGAATCCGGTAAAGACCATCGTGATGGCGTACGGAGTCGCAGACGCCGCCCCGTCGAGACTGTAGACCATCACGCCGAGCATAAGCGCCGTCACGACGAAACCGGCTCCGCCGATGAACGTCAGCATCTCCCGGTCGATGATTCCTCGTGAGCGCTCTCTCGGCGCGCGCTCCATCACGTCGCCGCCGGGGTCGGCACCGAGCGCGAGTGCCGGAAGCCCGTCGGTCAGCAGATTTATCCAGAGCAGTTGCACAGCGGGGAGGATGAGATACCCCCACAGCGAGGCGAGAAAGACCAGGGCCACCTCGGCAGCGTTGGCGCTCAGCAGGTACGCGACGAACTTCCAGACGTTGTCGAAGATGGTTCGACCCCGCCGGATCGCGTTGCGGATGGTCGCGTAGTTGTCGTCCAGCAGGACGATGTCGCTGGCCTGCTGAGCTACGTCGGTACCACGCAGTCCCATCGAGATGCCCACGTCCGCCTGCTTGAGCGCCGGCGCGTCGTTGACGCCGTCGCCGGTCATCGCCACGGTGTGGTCACTCGCCTGTAACGCTCGCAGAATCCGGACTTTGTGACTCGGGTCGGCGCGAGCGAACACGTCGACTGTCTCGACGCGCTCCCGCAACGTCTCGTCGTCCATTTCCTCGACTTCGCTCCCGGTCACGACTGGTGAGGCGATGCCGACGTCCTCGGCGATTGCGCCCGCAGTCACCGCGTTGTCGCCGGTAATCATCTTCACGTCGATACCCGCACGGTGAGTGTCCGCAATCGCAGGTGGGACTTCTGCACGCGGCGGGTCGAGCAGCCCCTGCAATCCGACGAGAACCAACTCTTCCTCCGGATCGCCATCGCCCTTCTCCTTGTACGCAAACGCCAGGACGCGGAGTGCGTTCCCCGCGAACGTGTCGACTTGCTCTTCGACACGCTGGGCAACCTCGTCAGTCAACGCCACTGGTCCGTCCCCGGACAGGACGCGAGAACACCGCTCGAGGATGACCTGCGGTGCGCCCTTGACGTAGACGACATCCTCGTGTATCGTCGCCATCCGTTTGCGCTCGCTGGAGAACGAGCGCTCGTCCACGCGCGGGCGCTCGGCCCTGCGTGACTCGACATCGATCCCGTGCTCGCTCGCGGCATCGACGAGCGCTCGCTCGGTCGGGTCACCGTCGTCGCTGTCGACCGCAGCGTCGTTGCAGACGGCCCCGATCTCGAACAGTTTATCGAGTCGTTTGTCGCCGCTGTCGGTGGCCTCGAAGACTGTGTCGTACACCCACACTTGCTGGACGCGCATCTGTCCCTCGGTCAGCGTGCCGGTTTTGTCGGTACAGACCACGTCGACAGAACCCAGCCCCTCGACCGCCGGCAGCGTCCGGACGAGCGCGTTCTCATCTGCCATCTTCCGGACTCCGAGCGCGAGCGTTAGCGTCACCACTGCGGGCAGTCCCTCGGGAATCGCCGCGACGGCCAGTGAGATCGCCGTTAGTCCGGCCTGCAACAGCGACGTGCCACCGAGGAGCAAGAACGCGACGACGACTGCTGACAGGATGACGACGCCGATACCGAGACGCCGGCCCAGCGAGTCGAGATTCTCCTGGAGAGGCGTCTCGGAGTCTTCGGCACCGGCGAGTTCGACGGCAATTTCTCCCATCTCGGTTTCCATCCCCGTCTCGACGACGACGCCGGTACCACGTCCCCGCGTGACGTGCGTTCCCTTGTAGACCATGTTCGACCGCTCGGCGAGCGCAGTGCCGGCCTCGACTGGCTCCACGTCCTTTTCGACAGGGACGCTCTCACCGGTCAGCGGTGCTTCGTCGACTTCCAGACTCCCCGTTTCCAGCAGTCTGCAGTCCGCCGGGATCACGTCCCCTTCGGTGAGAACCACCACGTCACCGGGGACCAGTTCCGTCGCGTCGACGGTTGTTTCCTCACCGTCTCGCCGGACTGTTGCATCGGGCGCAGCCATGTCCCGCAGCGCATCGAGGCTCTGTTCGGCCCGGTACTCCTGAACGAATCCGAAGACCCCGTTTCCGAGCAGGATGATCGCGATGAGCACTGCGTCGACCGTCTTTCCGACGGCGAAGGAGATGGCCGCCGCGACGAGTAACACCCAGATGAGCACGCTCTTGAACTGTGCGAGAAAGACGGAGAGTGCGCTCCGCTGTTCACCAGACGTGATTTCGTTCGGCCCGTATTCGGCACGCCTGTCAGTAGCGTCTGCCGCCGAGAGACCGTCGCTATCTGTCTCCAGAGTATCCGTGACGCTGTCTGTCGACTCAGCGTGCCAGTCCATTCACTCGCTACTGACAACCGGATTACTGATAAGCGTACGCCCGGGTTGGTGGTATCCTCCGCTGGTGCAGTTACGCGTCGTCGTCCACTGCGTCGACACCGTGGCTCACGCCGTCCTGCTGGTCTGCTTGCATCCGTCGAAGTGCAGCGCGCGCCTGTGAGGCGTCGTACCCGAAGAGGACTGATTCGCCGTACTCGTCGGCGACCTCGACGGCGTGAATCAGATTGTCGATGTCCACTTCGACGGCGTAGAGTTCGAAGCTCACCGGTTCCGGTAGCCGGTCGACGAAGCCGCTGGCGATGACCTCGACCCAGTAGGTCGTCGTGTAGGCCATGTCGTACAGCGGGACGACGAACTCGTCGACGTACTCCGAGAGGGCGTCGATGTCCAGTCCGCTCCGTTCGTAGAGGTGCCCCTCGTAGGGGTCCGGATAGAGTGTGAGATAGAGGTTACCCGGGACCAGTTCACGCGCTTCGGCGACGAACTCCGTGATGACGCTGGCCCGCCACTCGTTTCGGTCCTCGAACTCGCTGTCGGCGAACCGGTCGTTACAGCGGTCACAGTGACAGTACTCGGGGCGGGCAAAGCCCACGTCGTCCAGTCGCACGTCCGGATAGTCGTCGGCGGCGTCGGCGACCATCTCCAGAATCCCCCGACGATACTCTTCGTGCGTCGGGCAGACGTAGTCCCAGTCGAAGTACGTTCGATCCCGGGTCGCGAGATCGCCGTCGGAACTGACCGACGCAACGTCGGGATTCCCCTCGACTGTGGCGTTGTCGCCGAAACAGGAAATCATGTTGATACCGTTTGTGACCGGTTCGGTAGCGCGACCGGTCACGTCTTTCATCTCGTAGAAGGCCCTGTCGAACTCGTTCCAGGAGAGCTCTGGCTCGTTTCGCGTGACGACACCGTACATGCAACCCACTAACGACTGGCGGGTACGTAAGGCGTTCGAGAGAAGGTGGTTGAGAGTGCGATTCGTTCGGTGGGTCGGGACCGTCTACTCGCTCTGCGTGACTTTGTACACGAGAACGATTGCGACCAGAGCGACGACCAGTTTGAGCTTCTTCGACATCGATTAATCCGACGTGTCGCTGGCGTATAGTTTTTCCGGGGAACGGCGAAACCCGACCACGCGCGGAGTTACGCGATATCGCGGCTGGTGTCGATAGAGACCTCCTCGACGAGGTCGAGTTTGATGATATCCGACGGCGCACGACCACCCCGGAACTTCGGAATCGCCAGTTGGTTCCTGACTTCGTCGCCGGTCGCGTCGGTCTGTAAGTCGAAGACCACATCGGCGAAGTGCTCGGTCGTATCCCGGAGTGGCGGCACCGACCGGCCGTCCAGACAGTGCAGGATAGCCAGACTGTCAGTGTTGAAGATGTGGTTCTGGAGGTCGTTCATGAAGCTCCGGAACCGTGACGGTGGCTCCTGTGATTCGAGGACGTCAAGCGGGTCGACGATGAGATTCGAGGTTTCTGGGAGTGCGCTGATGAGTTTCCCCGCGTTGTCCAGCGGTGCCTCCCCCGAGATGTGACGCACCGTCGGGTCGCCAGTCTCCGCTGGCGTGTTCTCCATGCTGACCGTCACTGCCTCGGCAGTCCGATCGAGCGAGAGCCAGAGCGTCCCCCGAGTTGCGGTGAGTTCGTAGAGAAATAGCTCGGCCTGGCTCGCGGGGTGTGCCGTCAGCGCGACCATGCTGCCTGCCGGTATCCCCCCGTCGAGCTTTCGGTCGAGCACGTCTATTCCGGTCCGCAACCGGTTTGTCATGCCAGTAACGATTACCGTCTACCTCCCGTTAAATATTCCGGCTCCATTTTTGTTTTCGATTCTGGAACCTCCAGACGAAACGCCGGTTCGGTCGATTTTCGGTCGGTTTTCACAGCGATCTTTCTCTTCTTGACGGGTATTCGAACGTATCAAATTAGCTATCGAACTGCACGCGAGCAAAAAGCTCGGGTCCGACAGAACGACGTTGGCGGAGCTATCGTCGAGACGTTCAGTCGCTGCTGTGTCAACTGGCGCCGGAACGGTGTCGGCATCGGGACCGCGAATCACTGTCGCGCTCACAGGTGCGTCCAATCGGGCAGCAATTCGGGCGGTTTTTTTGGCGTCAGACAGCGACTGAGGCGTGTCGGTCGTCACGAGTACTGTCGCGTCTGCCATTCGAAGCGGGAGCGTCGCATCTTCGCTTGCGCCCGCCGGACAGTCGACCAGTACTGGGCCGTGCCAGGCCTCGAGTCGTCTCAGCGCTGTCGCTGTCGTCTCCGCTCGCCCCGCTGGAACGACAGCTATCCCGGAATATTCAGCGGAGCGGTGCCTGCAACAGTCGAGGTGTGCACCCGCCGCGAGGTCGTCCGCGTTCGGTTCCGGCGGCACGTCAGCGAGGAGGTGCAAGTCCGGCATATCGACGTCGGCATCGACGACGAGGGGGTCAGCGCCCTGCGCTGCGAGTGCGCGAGCGATACCGAGTGTCATCGTGGTCTTTCCACAGCCGCCTTTGCCGCCGGTGATTGCGAACATGAGAGAGTGTGGTCGCCAATTCACTGATAAATGCTGGGACGGTCCGGGAGATTCAAGAGCGTCCGGGACGCTCCTTCGGGCAATGCGGCAGGACCACATTATCAGCGCGAAACACCTCGCACGAGAGGACATCGAGGCGGTCCTCGACCGGGCGAGCACGATCGCGGACGACCCTGGGGCCTACAGTCAGCGTCACGCCGGTTCCCTGCTGGGGCTCATGTTCTACGAACCGAGCACGCGAACGAAAATGAGCTTCAGCGCCGCGATGAAACGTCTCGGCGGCGACATCGTCGACATGGGGCCGGTCGAGTACTCCAGCGTCCAGAAAGGGGAGAGTCTCGCCGATACCGTTCGCGTCGTCGAGGGGTACGCCGACGCGCTCGTCCTCCGCCACCCGAGCGAGGGGTCGGCGAAGATGGCCGGCGAGTTCGTCGATATCCCGCTCATCAACGCGGGCGACGGCGCTGGCCAGCACCCCACCCAGACGCTGCTCGACCTCTTTACTATCCGCGAGAACGCCGGACTGGACGACCTGACGATCGGCATCATGGGCGATTTGAAATACGGCCGGACGGTCCACTCGCTGGCCTACGCGCTGACGAACTTCGACACGAGCCAGCACTTTATCAGCCCAGAGAGTCTCAAGCTCCCGCGAAACGTCCGCTACGACCTCCACGAGGCGGGGTCGTCCATCAAGGAACACACTGAACTCGAAGCGATTCTCCCGAGCCTCGACGTGCTCTACGTCACGCGCATCCAGAAAGAGCGATTCCCCGACGAGAACGAGTACCGCGAAGTCGCCGGCGAGTACCAGATAGACACCGACACGCTGGACGCTGCCAGCGACGACCTGACGGTGATGCACCCACTCCCCCGCGTCGACGAAATCGCCCACGACGTCGACAAGACGGACCACGCGAAGTACTTCGAGCAGGCACACAACGGTGTCCCCGTGCGGATGGCTCTGCTGGACCTGCTGCTTGGAGGTGACCAATGACTGACAAAGAAGCCCTTCGGGTGAGCAAAATCGAGAACGGGACTGTCATCGACCACGTTGCCGCCGGACAGGCGCTGAACGTCCTCGCTATCCTCGGTATCGACGGCCTTGGCGACGACGTGCTCTCTATCGGAATGAACGTTCCCTCGGACCGACTGGGTCGCAAGGACGTGGTCAAGATCGAGGGTCGCGAACTCTCACAGAGCGAACTGGACGTGCTCTCGCTGATTGCACCCGCCGCGACCATCAATATCATCCGCGATTACGACGTGGTTGATAAGAACCGTGTCGAGCGCCCCGACGAGGTCACTGGCGTCCTGCGGTGCCCGAACCACAACTGCATCACGACCGAGGACGAGCCAGTGGAATCACGGTTCGACGTACTCGACGACGGCGTCCGCTGTGAGTACTGCGACACCATCATCCGCGAAGACCTCGCTGCGCATATCCTGGTTTAAGCGATCGACTGCCGCTGCGGTCATAGGGCCGTTCACACAGTATTACTGACGACTTCGAAAAAGGGCCGCTCAAATGGGCAAGCAGAGTCACCAGTCTGTTGATTTATCCTTACATCGGTTATGAAACCGATTCCCGGTGTCCACAGCTTCACCAATCAGGTAGTCCGTCCCGAACCTTTGCTGGTCGAATGACTGGCGTCTGACACAGCTTTATGTCTCAGAACAATCAGCACCGTACCATGTACATGCAACCCTTCCGCGAGGAGCAACTGACGGTTGTTGCAGCGGTGCTTTTTATCCTCAGCGTGGGTATGGCGAGTTCTCTCTCTCTTCGAACGGTTCCCTCCTGACGCTCAATATTCTCTTGAGCGCCGCGTCCTTTGTCTATCTGTACGTAAGTAGTTGAATCGTAAGGCAGCTCAGGAAGAGCGGTCACTATACTCACTGCATTGAGTAGATAGCCAGATTTGGCTGAGAACCGATCACTAGGGCTCACTAAGGATACGAATGTAGTGTGAAGAGGCGTGGTACCTTGACCCTCAGAAGGGTTATCCGTCATCCAACCCTCTGATTGTTTGTAATGGCAAACGGTAAGGTTGACTTCTTCAACGACACTGGCGGCTACGGTTTCATTTCGACTGACGACGGCGACCTCGACGACGACGAAGACGTTTTCTTCCACATGGAGGATGTCGGCGGCGAAGACCTCACGGAAGGTACTGAGGTCGAGTTCGACATCGAGTCCTCTCCCAAGGGGCCTCGCGCGACGAACGTCGTCCGGCAGTAATACCGAGACACACCTGTCGTTCACAGCGACAGACAAAAATCTCGATTTTTCAGACAGTTACCTGACGATGCGGTAGCCGTGCCGCAAAAAATACTGCGTACCGCCGTACCGATTATTCGTCGATTTCTTCGGCGAGTTCGTCGGCGTCGATGTCAGCGTCCTCGAGTGCTTCTTCGAGGTCGACATCGCCACCGCCCATGCCGCCCATGCCGCCCATCATACCGCCCATGCCCATGCCGCCGCCGAGCTCTTCCTGCACGATGATGCGGTCGATGTCGAGCAGGTCCGTGAGCTGCTGGGCGATCTGCTGTTTGCCCATCATCCACTGCTGGTTCATCGAGAGCTGCGGCGTCGCTTCGATGTAGAGCGTCTCCTTCTCGACTTCGACGGTCTCGAACTCGGGTTCGCTCTCCTCGTCGTCTTCTTCATCGTCGTCCTCGTCCTCGACGAGTTGCTCCTCCTCGACGGTGTCGGTCTGGAACCAGACGTCCAGTTCCATGTCGAGCATCATCGAGATGATGCCCTGAGCCTTCTCCTCGCGGTCCTCGACTTCTTCGACGACTTCGTACTCGTACTCGATGTCCTCACCGGCCAGCGGGTGGTTGAAGTCGACGCGCGCGCGGCCGCCGATGATAGTCTCGATGAAACCCTGCTGCTGGTCTATCTGGACCTGTGCACCGGGGTAGCGGTCGTCCTCGGGAATCTTGTCCTTGCTGACGGTGCGGACCTGCTCGTCGTCGTACTCGCCGAAGGCCTCCTCGGCCGGAACGACGACGCTTCCGGAGTCACCAACTTCCTTGCCGATGATGTCGTCCTCGACGGATTCGAAGATGTGGCCCTGGCCGAGCACAATCGTTCGCGGGGCGAACTCCTGTCCTTCGGTGTCGACATCCTCGGCTTCGGCGACTTCTTCGTCGGTCGTGTCCACGAGGTCGCCGTCCTCGACAGTTCGCGCAGTGTAGGCGAGCTTGATGAAATCGTCCTCCTGAAGCCCGTCTACCTGCTCGTTCTCGGTCTCTTCGCTCGCAGCCTCGTCGTCGGCCTCTGTGGCCTCGGAGTCGTTGCTCATATCGTCTCTCTCTGTCGTTGCACTCTTAAGGACAACGTTTCGCCCCGGTCAGCCGCCGCGGCGTTCGAGCGACGATTCCAGCCGCTTTTGTCGAATGCCCCCGTCTCAGCGCGTATGTACGAGGTCGAACTGAAAGTCCGGGCCGACCACGACGACGTCCGCCAGCAACTCGCCGAGACCGACGCGACGCTCGTTGGGGCCGTCGAGCAGGCCGACGTGTACTACGACGCCCCAGATAGAAACTTCGCAGAGACGGACGAAGCGCTGCGCGTTCGGACAGAGCGGACCGACGAGGATACCGAGACGCGGCTCACCTACAAAGGGCCGCTCGTCGAGCAGGCCTCGAAGACCCGTGAGGAAGCAAAGACTACCGTCGGCGACAGCGACGCGCTCTCGGACATTCTGTCGGGGCTGGGGTACGAGCCCGCTGCGGAGGTCTACAAGGAACGAACGCGATTCCGGATGCGGGAGTACACTGTGACCCTTGACCGCGTTGACGGACTCGGGGAGTTCGTCGAAGTCGAGACTGAAGTCGAGAACGACATCGACACCGCACGCGAGGGGGCGCGCGACGTGATGGAGACTATCGGACTCGACCCAGACGAGCAGATTCGTACCTCGTATCTGGGCCTGTTGCTCGAAGAAAATGCCTCAGGGTAATTCTTTTGTGGGCTATGGTTACCGAAAGGTATAGACCCGGTGCTTACAAAGCGGACTGACAATGACAGAGCGGAATATCCACGTACAACAGGCCTCGGGGCGGGCCGTAGAGGACCAGAACGTCGAAATCGTCGAGCGCAAAGGCGTCGGCCATCCGGATTCTATTTGCGACGGAGTGGCAGAAACCGTGTCACAGGCGCTCGCGCAGGCGTATCTCGACCGGGTCGGCAAAGTGCTGCACTTCAACACCGACGAGACGCAACTGGTGGCGGGGTCGGCCGCACCGGCCTTCGGCGGCGGAGAGATGCTCGAACCGATCTACCTGCTCATCGTCGGTCGCGCGACCAAACGCTACGATGACCAGCGCATCCCGGCTGAGACGATAGCCCTGGACGCAGCCCGGGAGTATCTGGATACTACGTTCCCGGAACTGGATGTCGGGTCGGACATCATCGTCGACGTTCGGCTGGGCGAGGGGAGCGGCGACCTGCAGGAGGTGTTCGGCGAAGACGGTGCGGTGCCGATGGCGAACGACACGAGCTACGGTGTCGGCCACGCGCCGCTCTCGGAGACCGAGCAGATCGTCTACAACACCGAGCGCAAACTCGACACCGAGTACGGTGAGGAACATCCCGAGATAGGACAGGACATCAAGGTGATGGGGAAACGCGAGGGCGACCACATCGACGTGACTGTTGCCGTCGCGATGATTGACGGATACGTCGACAGCATGAGCGAGTACAGAGAGGCTATCGAGGGTGTCCGCGAGTACGTGAGCACACTCGCGGAATCGTACACTGACCGCGACGTGACGGTCCACGTCAATACCGCCGACGACTACGACGACGGCTCGATTTACCTGACGACGACGGGGACCAGCGCCGAGCAGGGCGACGACGGCTCTGTCGGGCGCGGGAACCGCGCGAACGGGCTCATCACGCCGAACCGACCGATGAGCATGGAGGCAACCAGTGGAAAGAACCCCGTCAACCACATCGGGAAGATATACAACCTCCTCTCGACGGAAGTCGCACAGTCAGTCGCCGAAGAAGTCGACGGCATCCGCCAGCTGCAGGTTCGACTGCTCAGCCAGATTGGCCAGCCGATCGACCAGCCCCACGTGGCCGACGCCGAGGTCGTCACCGTCGACGGTGTCACGGTTGCAGACATCGAGTCGGATATCGAGGCAGCTATCGACGATGAACTGGCGGACGTGACTGCCCTCACCAAACGCGTCATCGAAGGCGAACTCTCGACGTTCTGACCGGCGATAGCTGATACTGTCGGACAGCAGTACGTGAACGAGCGCGAGACGCCATGTCGGAACCCATCATAGATAACACAGTCTCGACGAACACCGCCTGTAAAATTCTCTGTCCGACAGTATGAACGAAGGCTGTTTATCCTCGCCTCTGCAACGACGGGGCATGTATCCTCCCGGTGCCGATACCGTTCTGGTCCGCCACGGTGAAATCGGCACGAAAAGCGAACAGGTTGGCCGGAAGATGGAGGGCCAACTCCGGGACAACATCGCGGCGATTCTCTCCGACCGCGGTTTCGACGACCGCGTCGAGCGCGAGCGAACTCGGCTCTACGTCCGAACGGACAGCGAACGAATCGAAGCAGTGACCGACGCCGTGACAGACGCCTTCGGCGTCGTCTCGGCGAGTCCCGCAGTTCGAAGGGAACCGACGGTCGATGCCATCTGTTCGTGTCTCGGCGACGCTGCACGCGCTCACTACGACGGCGGTACCTTCGCCGTTCGGGCACGTCGCGCCGGCGAATCCGAGGCCCATCCCTTCTCGAGTAAAACACTGGAAGAAGAAGGCGGGACGGCAGTCTGGCAAGCGGCCGAGAATGCCGGCGCCGACCCGACCGTCGATCTAGACGACCCGGACCTGACCTTCTACATCGAATGTCGTGCTGACGACGCGTTCGTCTTCCTCGAAAAACGGGATGGGCCGGGTGGTCTCCCCTACGGAACACAGCGGCCGGTCGTCGCGCTGATCAGCGGCGGTATCGACTCTCCCGTCGCCGCCTGGGAGATGATGCGTCGCGGCTGTCCAGTCGTGCCGCTGTACGTCGACCTCGGGGAGTACGGTGGGCCGGACCACCGCGCCCGTGCCGAGTCGACGGTCGATGCACTCGCACGCTACGCGCCCAGTGACCACCTCACATTGCGGGTCGCGCCGGGCGGGGAAGCTGTCGACGAGATTGTCGCACAGACGAAGAAACACCGGATGCTCGTTCTCCGGCGGTTCATGCTTCTCGTCGCGGAGGTGGTGGCCGAGAACGAAGGTGCAGTTGGGATTGTCACGGGGGAAGCAGTCGGGCAGAAATCGAGTCAGACGACCGCGAACCTCCGCGTAACGAGTGCAGTGACAGACTTTCCGGTTCACCGACCGCTGCTCTCGCTCGACAAACCGTCGATTACCGAACGCGCCCGAACCATCGGCACCTACGACGACGCGACGATACCCGCAGGTTGCAATCGTGTCGCACCGACATATCCCGAAACGGCGGCATCGCTCACTGAACTCCAGCGTGTCGAGCCGGATACTCTCGACTCGTTGGCTCGGTCCGTGGCAGCCGACATCGACCGCTAGAACTGCTGGGAGTTCTTGTCTCGCCAAAGAACATAACGAAGAGCGAATAGAATCTATCCCCCCTCGAACAGTTTCCATTCGTCACTTCGCTACTGGCGGGACAGCACCGGCAGCGTCGAACCACGCGCAGTGTCAGAGGCACGGGTGTGATGTGCGTGTGCCGTCCCGCCACCGTAGGCCCAGTTAGCCAACCAGGCCCGCACCAAGATTAGTGGGCATCAGATATATACCAAGCGTCCGGGAAAATCACCGCTCGCTGAGCGTCGGCTCTCTGAGCCAGACCGCCTCAACAAACGAACTCGAATACTCTAAAAATAAATCAAATAACAGATCGTGATGGATTATTCAAGTACTGAGTATTTGATACACTACTCTGTAGGCAGTCCTAAGATCGTATATGATGTGATCAATAACGAAATCCTGGATGTTAGGACAGTTTCATTAGTTGGGATGGGACCAGAGTATAACTATGTAGTAAATATGAATTAAACGGAAATATGTAAATGGGATAGGCATTAAGAATCAGGCAATGGTGATGCCTGTCTCGGAACTCGAAGAACTCGTCACGAAGCGGCGTGACTTTCTGGCTGCGCTCAGCGAGAGTCCGGCAACAAAACCAGAACTCGTCGAGCGTCTTGATACGTCACGCTCGACTGTCGACCGTGGCATCTCCGATCTGGAACATTTCGATTTCGTGTGCCGGCCAGCGGACCAGTACCAGTTGACGATGGCCGGTAGAGCAGCCTACGAGCGCCACCAGTCGTACCTCGACGACCTCCGTGATATCCAGCGAGCGAGTGATGTCATCTCTCTTTTGTCCCCAGAGGTGCCGTTCTCGTTCGGCCTGCTCGAGGATGCCGAGATACAGGTCGCCGAATCGCACGACCCACACCAGCCACTCGAACTGGCGGCGGACATCATGTCGAAGGCGATTCGCGTTCGGAAAGTCAGCCCCGCGGTGTTTCCTCTCTGTGTTCAGGCGCTCGAAGAGTGGATGGAAGACGGGAGAACGGTCGATTTAGTCGTCACCTCAGACGTACTGGAGACGCTGACGAACCGATACCGTGATGAGGTTTCCTGTCTCGAACACCCGGAACACAATCTCTACGAACTCCAGTCGACGCCACCGTACGCGCTCTGGGTTGCCGAAACTCCGGAGGGAGAGTACACGGGGCTGATGCCCACCTCAGAGACGGGTGTCGAGGGACTCGTCATCACGGACAGCGACGACGCCTGCCGCTGGGCGCTCGAACAGTACGAATCGTATCTGGAACGAGCCACAGTCGTCGAGTCGCTCGGTGAACGAACGTAACCGCCTTTTACGACGCCCGTCTCGGTGCGGGTATGACCCGGGTCTGTCTGGTCGGCAACGACGACGTGAACCTCGGCTACGAGTTGCTCTCGCGTGAAACGTCCCGGAACGCGCTCGTCACCTACGACCTCCGGGAACCGTTCGAGAACGCCATCGGCATCGAGACTGTCAGCCTCGGTGCTGCCGTGGCGCTACTCAACGACCTCGACTGGTATCTCATCCGGTTCGTCGAGGAAGCACTCGTCCTCGAACCGTCGATCAGCGACGACGAGTGGCTCTCTCGGGACCTCGCGGCGGAAATCCGAGCAGACGAGGCCGACGCTGAAACCGTCGACCGATATCTCAAAGTCTACGGTATCGAGCACCCCGGCGAGGACGGGCCAGACACCGAAGACGCGACGAAAGCTGATGAACCCGAAGACGAATCGGACACTGACGACGAGCCAGCCGAACCGACACAGGACCGTCCGCCCCGACTCGTCGAACCGATGCTGGTCGCCCGGACCGGCGAGACGATTCCCGAGTACGACCTCCGTGACGTCGAGGAAACGCTCGTCGTCCGGCTCACCGAATCGGAGTTCGACGCCTGATTACTCGTCGAACATCCCGGTAGACATATACCGCTCACCGGAGTCCCAGAAGACCGTCACGACCAGTGGGTCCTCGACTTCGTCACGCAACTCCTCGGCCACCCGTTTTGCCGCGACGAGTGAGCCGCCGGAGGACTGCCCGACGAGGATCCCCTCTTCGTGAGCGAGACGGCGACACTCCGCCTCGGCGTCGTCGATAGTGACAGTCTCGACGCTGTCGAGGAGGTCAACGTCCATATTCTCGCTGACGAATCCCGGTCCCATACCCTGAAAGTCGTCGTCGCTGGGTTCGCCGCCCGAAAGCACGGCGTTGTCCGCGGGTTCGACGGCGACGATATCAATTTCGGGGAACGCCTCCCGGAGCCGACGGCCGATGCCCGTTATCGTCCCGCCGGTGCCGACCCCGGCGACGAGCGCGTCGACTGTTCGGTCTCCGACCTGCTCGATGATTTCGGGACCCGTGGACTGGTAGTGCGAGTCGGGGTTCGCGGCGTTCTCGAACTGGCGCATCTGGACGTAGTCGTCCTGTTCGTCGAGTTCGTCCGCGCGCTCGCGGCAGTCGCTTATGGTCCCTTCGATGAGTTCGAGGTCGGCACCGTAGGATTTCATTATCTGTCTTCGTTCGGGCGATTTCGAGGACGGCATGATGAGCAACACGTCGTACCCCTTGGCCGCGCCGACCATCGCCAGTCCGATGCCGGTGTTGCCGCTCGTCGGTTCGACGATGGTGTCGCCGGGCTGAAGGTCACCGCGTTCTTCGGCGTCTTCGACCATCGTCAGTGCTGGCCGGTCTTTGGCCGAGCCGCCCGGATTGAACGACTCGACCTTCGCCGCTATCGTCGTTCCCTCGGGCGACTCGACGGCGACCAGCGGAGAGCCGATAGTGTCGAGAATACTCTCGTCCATTGCCGTGGCGTATGCTACCCCCACATAAACCATGTCTGCCACCGGCAGGGCGTGCCGTCGTTGCGGTCACAGCGAGTTGCTCCGTCTGTGACCGCCCCACAGGGAGTATACGACGAATACTCTTAACCCAGGGCGCGTCCAACGTTGTAATATGCCACTCGAAACGATGGAACCGAACCCGGTGTGGGTACAGGATGCCTACGCCGAAACTGTCGACGTGTTCGAAGCCTACGGGCAGGACCTCACGTTCCGTGTCTGGGGCGGCGACTGGTGCAAAGACTGTCGGTCACAGCTCCCGGATTTTGGGGCTGCACTCGATGCAGCAGAAGTTCCCGATGACAACGTCATCCACTACGAACTCGACAAGGACAAACAGGGGCCTGGCGTTGACGAGTACGATATCGAACTCATCCCGACTGTGGTCGTCGAACATGAGGGCGAAGAGATTGCGCGCTTCGTCGAGGAGGAACCAGTTCCGATCGCCGTCTATCTCGCCGACCGTATCGAAGAGGCGCTCGGTGCTGTCAATAACGAGTAACGTGTCTCTATTTTTGTAACTGCTCGTCAGCCCACGACAGCGCCTCGCTCAGATCGTGGCGTGGCGGCGAACAGGTGAACGACCGACAGACGTACACCGTCGGCTCGCCGTCCCGCTGCGTCCGGTCGGCCCAGATTGCCGGGGCATCGTCGAGATCGAGCGTCGACAGCCACCCCTCGAACGTCTGCTCGTCGGCCGGTCGCCACGCCAGCAGGCGCATCGGCAGGTATCGTTCTGCTAGCGTCTCGGACCAGCTATCAGGGGCTTTGTCGGCGACGAGTGTCAGTTCGAGTGAGCCCGTCGCTAGCCTGTCCGCAGCCAGCGTCAGTGAGGCGTGCTGGAGCGGGTTCGCGTCGATTTTCGACGCGTGCGTCTCGACGACCCGCGTCGCAATCTCTTCGAAGCGGTCGTGCGTCGTGAAATGTGACAGCGAGAGGAGTAGCTCTGCGGCGACACCCGCACTGGAGGGAGTCGACTGGTCGCTGACTTCCTGCGGCCGAGCGACGAGAGATTCTCCGCCGGTCTGAGTGAAATACAGCGTACCGGCGTCGTCGTCCCAGAACCGCTCTTCGATAGCACGTGCGAGGTCCAGCGCAAAGGCGAGGTGGTCCACGTCGCCGGTCGCCTGATAGAGATCGAACGCGCCTCGCGCGAGGAAGGCGTAGTCCTCGAGATAGCCGTCGATTTTCGTTTCGCCGTCCTTGTATCGGCGCTGAAGTCGGTCTTCCTCTCCGTCCCAGAGTTGCTCGCGGACGAACGAGAGCGCATCGGCGGCAACGTCAGCGTACGTTTCGTTGAGGACGAGCGCACCGTCTGCGAGCGCGGAGATAGTAAGCCCGTTCCAGGACGCGAGTATCTTCTCGTCGCGTGCGGGCTGCGGGCGTTCGCTACGTGCCTCGAACACCTGTTTACGCGCTCGTTCGATGGCTCCTTGGACGTTTGCGGCGTCCATGTCGTACTCTTCGGCCAGTTCGTCGGTGCTGGTTCTCTCGGTCAGCACTGTCTGTCCGTTCTCGAAGTTCCCGCCCGGCACGACGCCGTAGCGGTCACAGAAGAGGTCCGCCGCCG
This sequence comes from Salinibaculum salinum, assembly GCF_037645885.1. Taxonomy (NCBI): domain Archaea; kingdom Methanobacteriati; phylum Methanobacteriota; class Halobacteria; order Halobacteriales; family Haloarculaceae; genus Salinibaculum; species Salinibaculum salinum. The sequence continues at coordinate 58,772 of NZ_JBBENW010000020.1, forward strand.
TCTCGTCGTCGACGGCGTCGTGGATTTCGTCGGGCGTCCAGACGTAGAACGCACCTTCCTCCTGCTCGCCGCTCTCACCTTCATTGCTCTCGGGTCGCTTTGCTCCCCGCTCGCTTTCTCCGCGGTCGCTTCCAGCGGGTTCGACCGCGCTTCGTGCGTCTAGTGTACTATAGAATCCGCCGTCCGGATGCTGGAGTTCCCGCTGGAGGAACTCGAAAGTCTCCGTGACCACGTCGGCGTAGCGCTCTGTGCCGGTCAACTGGTAGCCGGCCAGGAACGCTCGCGGGATCTCGGCGTTGTCGTAGAGCATCTTCTCGAAGTGGGGGACGGTCCAGTCGCGGTCTGTCGTGTAGCGGTGGAAGCCACCGCCGACGTGGTCGTAGAGACCGCCGCTCGCCATCGCGTCGAGCGTCTCGGTCACGACCTCCTGGTACTCCCCGCGGCCACCGCGAGCGACGTTCCGCATGAGGATATGGAGACGAGTGTTCTGTGGGAACTTCTGGCCGCGTCCCCACCCGCCGTGTTCGCGGTCGGCTCCACGCACTGCCGCCTCGGCGGCGTTCTCGATAGCGATGGTTCCGGGTGCCTCACCGGGCTGGTCGGGGACCTCTTCGAGTTCGCCTTCGATGGCGCTGGTCCACTGATCGGCCCGGTTTTCGATTTCATCCCGTTCTTCGGGGTCGTTCCACGAGTCTTTGATGTCCTGGAGCAGCCCCAGAAAGCCGGGCTGGCCGCGTTTTGGCTCTTTCGGGAAGTATGTCCCGACGTAGAAGGGGCGGCCGTCGGGCGTGAGCCACGCCGACAGCGGCCACCCGCCGCGGCCGGTCACCTGCTGACAGATGGACATGTAGATGCTGTCGATGTCCGGCCGTTCCTCACGGTCGACTTTGACCGGGACGAAGTGTTCGTTGAGAACCTCGGCGACGGCTTCGTCCTCGAAGCTCTCCTCGGCCATGACGTGACACCAGTGGCAGGCGGCGTAGCCAATCGAGAGGAAGATCGGTTTGTCACTCTCGCGAGCGGCTTCGATCGCTTGCTCGTCCCACGGTTGCCAGTTGACGGGGTTGTCGGCGTGGGCCTGGAGGTACGGAGACTGCTCCTCGTCCAGACGGTTGCGCTGGGTCGGGTCGGTCATGCAGTTCAGTCCGTGCGCTGGACGCAAAAGATATTGGTCGCGGGAATGAGTGGAAACGCTTACGTCGCCGCCTACCACCCTTCGAGATATGACAGAGACAGTGCTGCTCGTCGGTGGTGGCGGCCGCGAGCACGCGATTGCTCGCGCGCTTGCCGACTCGAACGCCGACCTCTACGCATGCGCGGGGAACAAGAACCCCGGCATCGCCCGACTCGCCGAGGGATTCGAGACGCTCGACACCACGAACCCGACCGCCGTGGTCGACTTCGCCCGCGACTCCGGTGTCGACCTCGCCGTCATCGGTCCCGAAGCCGCACTCGAAGCGGGTGTCGCCGACGCGCTCGACGATGCAGACATCTACACCTTCGGCCCGCAGGAGGCAGAGGCCCGCATCGAGACTGACAAAGCCTTTCAGCGGCGCTTCATGGAGGAACACGACATCCCGGGCTGTCCGGACTTCGAGACGTTCGAGGACATGGAGGCCGCCTGCGAGTACGTCGACGAGTACGACGGCGACCTCGTGGTCAAACCCGCGGGCCTGACCGGCGGCAAGGGCGTCCGCGTCATGGGCGACCAGGTCGACGCTGAAGGTGCAAAGGAGTACATCCGCGAGTCCGAGTACGACCGCATCGTCCTCGAAGAGCGACTCGTCGGTGAGGAGTTCACCGTCCAGGGCTTCGTCGCCAACGGCGACCTTCGGGTGACGCCTGCGGTCCAGGACCACAAACGCGCCTACGAGGGCGACGAAGGACCAAACACCGGTGGTATGGGTTCCTACAGCGACTCCTCGCTGGAACTGCCCTTTATGAGCGAGTCGGAGTACATGGACGCCATCGACATCATGCAGGCCGCTGTCGATGCGCTGGACGGCTACAAAGGAGTGCTCTACGGCCAATTCATGCTCACCGCGGAGGGCATCAAGGTCGTCGAGTTCAACGCCCGCTTCGGTGACCCCGAAGCGATGAACACGCTGCCAGTGCTGGAGACGGACTTTCTCGACGTGCTCACGGCCGCACGCGATGGCGACGACCTGCCGAAGCTGAAGTTCCAGCGCCAGGCTACCGTCTGCAAGTACGCTGTCCCGGAAGGCTATCCGACCGACCCCAAATCCGGTGCGCTGGTCAAGGTCGATGAAGAATCCGCGGGCGACGCGATACTCTACTACGCCAGCGTCGACGAGCGCGAGGACGGTATCTACACGACCACTTCGCGGTCATTCGCCGTCGTCGGCATCGCAGACAGTATCACCGAAGCGGAGGAAATCGCGGAGGATGCGCTGGCCGTCGCCGGCGAGGAAGGGCTACGTATCCGCCACGACATCGGCAAACCGGACCTCGTCCAGCAACGTATCGACCACATGGCAGAACTCCGCGGCGAATAGCACAGTTCACAGGGCTGTCTGCACCGGTCGTCGAACTCGCATTCGGGACAGCAGTCGTCACCCTCCGTTCGTCGGTTCCCGCAGTTTCGACACTCGTAGAGACTATCGCTGTCCTCGAACAACTGTCTGAGAACCGACCGGAGCATCACTCGACCCGTGTCTGGTTGTCGACAAAGGCCGTGAGTGTTTCGTCCGTGCCGCCACCGCGCGAGAGGAGCGTCACGATATCGTCGGACTGGACCGTCGTACTTCCGTGGGGCGTCATCACTCTATCACCGCGCTCGATGGCGATGACCAGGGTATCCTCGTCCAGCGTTCCGTCGTCGACTGCTCCGGCGAGCGTCTGTCCGACGATAGGGGCTCCTTCCTGGACAGTCACGTCGACGACGTTCGCGTCGCCAGTGAGGCTGATGAAGTCTGTCGGTTCGTACCGGGACCGTGCCTCTTCGGGACCGAACTGCGCGTACGGGACCGACGTCTCGCTCTCGACGAGATTTTCGTCTTCGATTTCGATGCCGAGTTTCGAGAGCGCACGCGAGATGCGCCGCAGATCCTCCGTATCTTCTCCGACGGCGAGAACGTGAAGATTCTCCCGCCCGGTCATCAGCTCCCGGACGTTGATGACGCCTGGGACAACCCGGGCATCCTGTGACAGTGATTCGCGTTCTGCAACGGGAACGGTACAGGTGTAGAGATTCGTCAGACGGCCATCTGCGCTCTCGAAATCGACTTCTGCGCGGTACCCGGTGATGATGCCGTTCTCCTCCAGTTGGGCGATGCGGTTCCGTATCGTCCCCGGCGAGACGTTGACCTTCTCTGCAATCGTCGGTGCGGAGGTATCCCTGGCGTTTGCCATCAACTCGTACAGTATCCGGCGGTCGATATCATCCAGCCGATAGTCCATAGCCGACCTACGCTGGGTCATTACTTTACACCGCCGCTTGTCTGTGAATATTCATATTACAATATAGGTTGACTCTCATTCCGCCATCAATAAAATAACGCCCCGAATTTTGCGGAAGGCGGAATACTAGCAGAGGGATTATATATGGAGTATCCAAATCGCTTAGTATGATTACGCTGGCAACGATATCGGGGCTCAAAGGGGCAATCCGGTCTGGCTGGTCGAGGAGGCAGCTATGATGCTGTTCGACCACGTCGTGATTCCTGTCGCGAGTGAGGAAGACGCCATCGCAACCTGTGCGTCGCTGGACCCCTACCTCGACGGAATCGAGCGGGTCACTGCCGTTCACGTCATCGAGAAGGCGGGTGGTGCGCCGGACAAAGCGCCCCTAGAGAAACGTCGGGAGGACGCCGCCGAGTTCCTGGCTGTGGTCGACAGTCGTCTCGGTCAGTCCGTTGCTGTCGACTCACGAATCGTCTACGGGACCGACGTGGTCGAGCGACTGTTCGAGGTTGCCGACGATGTCGGCGCGTCTACACTCGCCTTCCGCGCTCGCGGCGGGAGCCGCATCGTCAGGCTGCTCACTGGTGATACCGCGACGCGTCTTGTAACCGACCCACCAATTCCGGTCGTCTCACTGCCGGCCCAAGAGGAGGACTAACCGATGGCTGACGAAGAACTCGCAAAAGACCTCGGGCTGGTGTCGGCGCTGGCTATCGGTATCGGGACGATGATCGGTGCCGGTATCTTCGTGTTGCCCGGCGTGGCCGCACAGACGGCCGGGCCGGTCGTCGTCGTCTCGTTCGTCATCGGCGGCCTCGTCGCGATGATCAACGCCCTCTCCGTCTCGGAACTGGGGACTGCGATGCCGAAAGCCGGCGGCGGGTACTACTACATCAACCGTGCACTCGGGCCGATGTTCGGCTCGATTGCTGGCATGGGCGACTGGATGGGGCTGGCCTTCGCGTCGGCTTTCTATTCCATCGGATTCGGCCAGTATCTCAACGTCTTCCTCCCGCTCCCGTCCGTCGCGTTCCTGAACTCCTTCCAGGTGGGCGCGCTCTTTGCCGGGGCAGTCTTTGTCGGCGTCAACTACATTGGAGCGAAGGAAACCGGCGGTGTCCAGACGGCTATCGTTCTCATTCTCCTGTCGATTCTGGGCGTCTTCTCAGTCGTTGGGTTCCTGTCGTTCGATTACGGGACGCTCGTCGGTTCGGGCGGCATTGCTCCGACAGAAGAAGGGTTCGGTGCGATTCTCCCTGCGACCGCACTCGTGTTCGTCTCCTTCCTCGGATATGCCAAGATTGCAACCGTGGCCGAGGAGTTGAAGAATCCGGGACGAAATCTCCCGCTCGCCATCATCGGTAGTGTCGCGCTGGTCACGGTGGTGTACGCGGTGCTCGTGACGGTGATGCTCGGCATCGTTCCCTGGCCCGACCTGAGTACGGACGCACCCGTCGCACAGGTCGCTGAGATCTCGTTCCCGGGTGGACTTGCGGGCGTCGCTGCGGCAGCGATGACACTCGGTGCGCTGCTGGCGACGGCGTCGTCGGCGAACGCCTCGATTCTCGCCTCGGCACGCATCAACTTCGCGATGGGTCGAGACCGCATCGTCACCAACTGGCTCAACGAGATTCATCCCAACTACGCCACACCCTATCGGTCGATTCTCGTCACCGGTGGCCTCATCATCGTGTTCATCGCACTGCTCGGACAGGACATCGCTGTCCTCGCGAAGGCCGCCAGCGTGCTCCACCTCGTCGTCTACGCGCTGATGAACGCAGCGCTCATCGTGTTCCGGGAAGCCGACGTCCCGGAGTACGACCCCGACTTTACCGTCCCGTTCTATCCGATCACGCCGATACTCGGCGCGGTGCTCTCACTCGGACTGGTGGCATTCATGGATGCCATCGAAATCGCGCTGTCGGGCGCGTTCGTCGTCGCGGCCGTCCTCTGGTATTTCGTCTACGCCCGCTCGAAAACCCCACGCGAGGGTGTCCTCTCGTCGTACATCCGGAACCGACAGGAAACGATGCCCGATACCGTCGTCGATGCCGCAGACGCCGTCGCACCGAACGGGGGCGGAGAGCCGACGATTATGGTCGCGCTGTCGAATCCACGCACTGAACGCGCACTGGTCACGCTCGCGGCAGCACTGGCGAGTCACCGTGGCGGGCGCGTGCTCGCCGCACACGTCGTCACTGTCCCCGACCAGACACCGCTGGACGTGGCGACTGACGGCGCTGTCGAGACGTCAGAGAATCTGCTCGCAGAGGCCGAAGCTGACGCGGATACCTTCGATGTTCCAATCGAAACACAGACGATTCTCTCACACCGCGCGTTCGAAGAGGTGTTCGACGCTGCCAAGGCCCACGATACCGATGCGCTCGTGATGGGCTATGGGGGGGCACGGCTTGCTGGTGGACGGGCAGAGAGCGCACTTGATGAACTTGCACACGACCTCCCCTGTGACGTGCTCGTCTTCGACGGCGCAACGTTCGAAATCGCGGACATCCTCCTCCCGACTGCGGGCGGCTACTCGTCGGCGCTCTCGGCGGAAGTGGCCACGTCGCTCCAAGAAACCCTCGGGGCGAACGTGTCGCTGCTACACGTCGCCGACGAGGAGAGTACAGGCAGGGAGTTCCTGACCGACTGGGCCGACAGCCACGCACTCGCCGATGCGACGATGCTCGTGGAGACTGGTGATGTTGAGGCTGCAATCGAACGACACGCACAGAACCACGACCTCGTCCTCATCGGCGCGACCGAACGCGGACTGCTCTCGCGTATCGTCCGCGGGTCACTGGCTCTCGAAGTCCTCCAACAGGTCGAGACACCAGTCCTGATGGCAGAGCGACCGGACGAACGGTCACTCTGGGAGCGGTTGTTCGGCCGGTAGTGGGCAGCCAATACGGTTCGAATCGTCTGTCTCCGGATTTTGAGAAGTTCCAGTGTCGGTCTTCCGCAACCTGGGGGTCTGACACAGAGCTCGACTGACGGGAAAGTAGCAGATTGGCTGGGGCCGTCTAACGGGAACTCACCGTTTCACTGCTGTTTCCAGGGCTGATTGCCCTGTCGCCGGCCTACTCGCGGCAGTATTCGTCTCCTTCGCCAACACCGGATTTCAGCCACGTCCCCCTGCCAACTGTGCAGATTCCGGGAGGCCCTTGAGCGTCAACATTGCGGCTGTCCCGACGAACGGACCGACGACGAGCGGTGCGAACGCCCACTGCCAGCCAACCGCGTTCTGGACGACAGGAATCAGCTGAATCGACCCGATGGTGATGAGAAAGCCGATTGCCGTCTGCAACGTCAGCGCCGATCCGACGTAGCTGTCTTCGGCCAGTTCCGAGACGGCCGCCGAGAACTGTGCGGAGTCGGCCACGATGAAGAATCCCCAGACGAGAACGAACGGGACGAGTATCAGGAGCGAGGACCCGAAGACGATGCCGGCGAGCAGGCAGGCAGTTCCGGAGACGCCCATCGAGACACTCGTGACCAGCGAACGGCCCCAGCGGTCGGCGGCAGACCCGGCGAGCCACGCCCCGACACCGCCGATAGCGATGGTCCCGAAGGCGAGCAGGGCAGCGATTTCTTCCGGGTTTGAGACGCCGCTTGATTCGAGGCTGGCCAGCAGGTAGAGCGGTATCCACGTCCAGACGGCGTACAGTTCCCACATTGAACCAACGACTTTGACCATATTTATTACGGGGTTTGAGTGGGATGTATACTGCATGGGAACTGCACAGGACGATGATGAAACTCAGTCTGACGATGATGATTCAAAGTTCAAGGAAAGTGAAAGTCCATACAGCCAGAAAACAAACGGCGAGCGTGTGCGTGGCAGTCGGGCCAGCGTAGAAAGGGCGGCGGCAGACAACAAGATTATGCAGTCCGACGCCGACGCGATTCTTGAGTTTGAAGCCGCGTTTGACCCGGAAGATGCCACTGTACAACTGCCGCACGATCTCTACACCAACGGGCGAAAAACGAGCTACAAAACGCCAGGAACCCGCCGGGCGTGGCTCCAGCGGTTGAAGTTCATCGCCAAAGAACTGCCACTAACAGACAGTGACGCAGAACAAATTAACGCCTACACCACAAAAAAGGTCAAAACAGACGCGTGGGCCAGTAAGACGGCGAAAACATACGAAGAGACGTTAAAGAAATTCTACCGCTATCATTCGGACTTGGGCATTGTTCCTTCAGAGATAGCAACCCACGAACCCGACCGTGTGAGGTGGGACGAGCGGGATATGCTGGAAGCCGACGAACACCACGCACTCACAGTTGAAGCACCGTCACACCCACGGGACGAAGCGGTTGTGAACCTCTTGATGTACACAGGGATGCGAAATACGGCACTTAGGATGTGCCGGGTGAAAGATATAGACGTGAAGTACCACGGGCACGGTGGCCCGTGGCTTCGCCGTGGTCTCTGGCGTGGAGCCAGCGAAACGACCGGTGGCGAATTTAATTCCGCCCGCACTCGTCTCTGGAGAGACTTGCGTGGAACCGGT
>NZ_JBBENW010000021.1:0-63316 GCF_037645885.1 Salinibaculum salinum
AACTGTCTCGGTAGCCGCGACATTCAAGAAGTCGTCTACCGAAGCTACGTCTTGCAGGGTTGCGCTTGTGTTGGACACACGTCGCGCACCCTGCCGCTTCGTACGTGACGCTTTCTATGACAGGCTCCAATATGAAGATGGTGGAAGGAATGAAACCAGTGTCCTCTTTGAAGCAACAATATAGACTCTGTTAGCGATTCTACTGAGTGGTTGTGATTTATTCTATGACACGCTAAGACTATGCAAAAGAACACGGATGGCTCGAGCAAGACGAAGAGTTCGATATGGAATCTGTTGTCTCCACATTACACGAGCAAGTGACTGAGCTCTGTCCAAGTGCCGATTTCCGACATAAAGTAGTAGGTCGCTATGCTCGGTCTGGTTCAATAGCCAAACAGTTGCGGAAAGTAGCACGGGAAGAAGATGCTTCGATGGTCTTCATTGGGAGTGAGAACGAAGGTCATCTCGTGACAGCAATTAGTAGTGTGGGGCAAACTGTCGCAACAGACGATTCTTATGATGTCGTCATCGTTCGAAATCGCAGTCCAGCGAAAATAGCTAAAATCAGAAACGCATCGCCTCACAATACGAAATCGGACTTTTATATTCCCGAGTGAACCCTGCCCTTCTTGATCTCAGTAGGGAATTCGGCTAAACTCGTTCAGTCTAACCACTGTCTCTACCGATTCACGGGTTGATTCTCGCGGCGTACAGCGCGGTCGGAACCTTGGAGCGGCCGTCTTGTATCAGTCCGTTCTGCTAATTGTTGGTCTGGTTGTTGCTGTGGCGCTTGCGTTTCACCTTGGATGGTGTGGGGCAGCGGGCCGGTGAGCCGCGGCAGCGATGAGGGTGGTTTGTTGCTGGATTGGTGTTCGGTTTGCTCGTTCGATCAAGCGACGTCAGTACGTGTCTCGACGGATTTCCAGTTGATGAAGACTTTAGTCACGTTGTCGGTCTAGTTGAGACCCGCGTGAACGAAAGTCGGGACAAGCACAGCTGGGCACCTGAAAAGAGTGCTGAGAGTCGCAAGTCGCAGTGAGCGGGACCCCGTGATTGTATGGAAACCCAACTACGTATGTATTTTGCAGGGGCTATCGCTGCAGTAGCTGCGTTCCTCTTCGTTTCACTGGCCTTCTCAGGACAATTCAACTTCCTGCACGCCGGAGTGTTCATCGTGTTTTTCATCGTGGTGATGGTTGTCTTCGCCAACTTCGTCGAATGGGCCGAATCGCGCGAGTCCAACTGATGGAGCTACCCGAAGAGTACGAGGTCAAACTTCTGTAGTGACCATCGACAGAGTGTTCATACAATTACTGCGATTAACTCCGGTATGGAGAGTCGATGGCTCCTCTTGGGATTTGGGCTCCTGTTCGGAATCCTGCTACTCGACAATATTCTGCAGGGGAACGTCGTATTGGCCCTCATTGCAGTCGGCTCCACGGTTTTTGCCCTCGTGGGTTTTGGTTGATTACGACGCAGGACGACCCTATCGAAACGAGGTTTTCTTGATTGCGATAGCGTGCTGTGTCTCTCACCTGTGTCGAGTGGTTAAAACCCCCACCGGAGACCAGACATCGTCACGACGATGGCGATCATAAGGACGAGTTCGATCAGGCTCAGCATGCCGTACTTTTTATTCAGAGAGGCAAGGCGCTCGTGGTTGGTCTCGTTGGCGGCGATTTCATCGAACATTCCGGCTGTGAATTTGTGGAGTGGGCCAAACCCGAGGGCGAGAAGCGCGACGGCAAGAGCAAGCGCAGCCCACAGTGACGGTGTCGGAGCTGCCCACAGCCCCATCATGTCGGCGAGCCCGATTCCGGACCCGATCGCACCGACCGAGACTGGTTCCATGAGCAGGTTCATTTTCGGGACGAATCCCTCGGCGAACTCGGCATTTGCTCCCTCGGAAAGACCGCCCATTACGGGGCCGAGTACGACCGCCCCGAGTACTGCTGTCCCGAACCAGAATGCACCGAGAAAGAGGTGGACGGTAAACATAATTCGGACGTCACTCGTAAAATAGGCTAACACGGGAAGAACCAGGGGAACCACGACGGCACCGACCGCAAACGGCCGGGTCGCGGCATCAGCCATCAAACGGTACCGCTCGCGTGTATTCGCTGGTCTTTGTGCGTCGCTCAGCGACATGTAATCACTTCCGTCATGACGAGCAATACACAGGTATCCTACAAAAAAGTAGGTAAATTAGTACAGTTATACAATGGATTCTATAGCAAGTAGTTCATTGAATACGCATATATTAATACAAATCATAGCAATCGTGACGGAATGAGGGACAGACAACTGCGGCGGCGAGATATTCTTCTTCTGGTGACTGGTAGTGCGCTCGCGTTTGCAGCGTGTCAGCAACACGAGAAAGAGTCTGGCTACGGAATTTCGTACGGACGAGCATACGGGACGTAACGATGGTCGAAGAGACACCTCGACTTGGGTTGCACACATACGGGCAAGGCGACGAGGGGTGGGACCACACTGACACTGTTGAGGCACTCGACGAACACGCCATCGTGCGGGGTCCACTCGCCGAGCGACCAAGCGAGGGACGGTACGACGACGAACTCTACCACGCGACCGACCAGGGGACGACGTGGCGGTGGGACAGTTCGAACGGTGAGTGGTCGTACTTCGGTGGCCGTGAGCCAACGTGGAACGTCGAAGCGCATGGAATCACCGGTGACGGGGAGACCGAAGTTGGGCACGCAGTCTGTGAGTTGCTAGAAACGGTTGACGAGTCCGGTGGCGGCATCGTGTTTTTCCCGCCGGGCCGGTACCTCTTCGAACGAACAGTCCTCATCGGAGACAATACTGCGCTGATGGGTACTGGTCGCTCGACGGTCTTCGACGGGCCACGCCCTACTGGCGAACACGGGGGAGCACTCCTCTCGAACAGAGGGTACGACCGACCAGACTACGATGGGGCGTCGAACTGGAGCGTGTCCAACGTCCGCATTGACGCCCCGGGCGCGAACGGTATCCTCCCCGCGCACGCGGAGAACGTCCGACTGGAGAATATCTATGGCGATGCCATCTATTATCACCATATCGACGTGGTCTCATCGAAAAATGTCGTCGTTGACGGCTATTGGGCGACCCGTGGCGGGGCGGGTGACTCTGATGCGCCGATACAGTTTGACAGTCAGAACACCGGAACGGCCGCGAATGGCGTGTGGGACGGAAGTACGTCCACACTTGTGAAGCGTGATGGAACGCCAACCCGAAATTGCACGCTGCGAGACTTCGAGATTGAACCGGCGAACAACCCGGAGTACGGCGTCCATATTCACCGTGATGGCCACGAGTCGCTCACGATCAAAGACGGCTACATCACTGGCTGCCAGTATTCGGCGATTCGAGGCGATACCGGTGCGACAATGGGGGACATCACGATTGCTGGTGTCTCCTGTATCGAAAACGCCCGCGGGATCACGTTAGGTGAGGACGAACAAGGGCGACGGGACCTGACAGTCAGTGACGTGACAATCCGGACAGAGGATGGTGAGTTGGCTGCTGGCTCGGGACTGTATGCGAGTGGCTTCGATAGTGCTTCGCTTTCGAACGTGACTGTTGACGGGGCGTTCACGAACGTGGTTCTGTTCGACGACATGGCGGATTTGAAGCTGACTAACGTGACGGCGAAAGGTGGGAGAGATCAAGGGTTCCGCTTCCGGGAGAACGTTGATGTGACGGTGACGGCTGCTCACGTCGCAGAGTGTGGCGGTGCAGGTCTCTATGTCGGCCCTGAGAGCAGCGCTGCCTACGGTGGCGTGACGTTCGATGACGTAGGGAGTACTGTCGTGGTTGATGGCGAAACGCGAGAGTGGGTCACGTCATCGACGTCGTCGTAAGTGCCCCGTCTTCGTCGTGGACACTCGTCAGCCGTTGTCCAGGCTGTTGTGTTCATACATTCAGTTCCGGAGAGAGACTCAGTTCTCTGGAAACCACGACGCCTCAAAAAGTTGTGACAAACCGTTAAGTACAGGGGGGTGGTACCAACCAGCATGGAACTGACTGACAAGCTAGAGTTCGACCACGACGACAGAGAGGACATCTACGAGTACGTGGAGTCGAACGGGGCGACGCGACCGGAGAAGATACGAAAGGCGCTCACGATGGGAGAACGAGCGTTCGGCCACCACACAGCAATACTCCGGCGAGACGGCGTGCTCGAAGAGGTAGACGGGAAGCTCCGTATCGCCTTCGACACGGGAACCGAAGAAGAGTTCCAGACCGACGACGTGGAGTTCATCATTCGACAGGCTCGCGAGGAGGATTTGACCGGGCTGGTCGGAGCGATTCGGCAGGCAATCGGTGGTGGCGAGTACGTCGATGCGGAGACTGTGGCCGATATCGTCGACAGCGAGGGCGTCTTGCTGCGACACAACGAACTCGAATCGCGTATCTTCTTCGTCGCCTGTGTCAACGACGAAGTCGTCGGCTGGGTCCACCTCAAACATCCTGAACAGGAGAAACTGAGCCACACGGCTGAGCTCACCCTGGGCGTTCTCGAGGAGTACCGGGGCAACGACATCGGGAGTCACCTGCTCGAACGCGGTCTGGAATGGGCTGCCTCGAAGGGCTTCGAGAAAATCTACAACTCGGTTCCGGCGAGCAACGAAGCGGCAATCGAGTTCCTCGACAGTCGTGGCTGGAAAGAGGAGGCTCGTCGGCGCAACCACTACAAGCTGAACGGCAAGTACGTCGACGAAGTGATGATGGCCAAACAACTGTAGCGCCAGTTTGCGATAATCCGGCGTAGGTTTTTCACTGTCTCTGGGTAACTATTCAGTATGAGCATCGATTCTATCCTCATTCCGACCGACGGTAGCGCTCCGGCCGACACAGCGACGCAACACGCACTCTCTCTGGCGTCTCAGTTCGGCGCGACAGTGCATGCACTCGCAGTTGTCGACCTCCAGCAGGCCGCAGGACCGTTCAACGCTGGCGGGCTCGATGCGACCTTCGTGGACCGACTCAAGGAGCAGGCAGACGAAGATGTGAAGCACATCGCCAACAAGTGGGCCCAGCCAGACCGGTTTCAGGGAACAGTTGAGGAGGGGATGCCGTCGGAGACGATCCTCGAATACGTACAAGACAACGATATCGACCTCGTCGCGATGGGAACGCACGGCAGAACTGGCGTTCGACGATTCGTTCTCGGAAGCGTGACAGAGCACGTTCTCCGGGAGTCCCCGGTTCCGGTGCTCGCGACGGGGGCGTCCGAAGAAGAGCCGACGCTGCCCTACCGAAACGTGCTGGTGCCGACAGACGGCAGTGACTGTGCGACCGCTGCAGTCGACCACGCGCTCGCGATTGCGAGGGTCTGTGATGCGACACTGCACGCACTCAACGTCGTCGACGAGTCAATTATCGTTGGTTCCCCCGGTGGCGTTCTTCCGGCGAACTACCTCGAGAGCCTGGAACAGATGGGCGAAGAGGCGACTGGCGCACTCGCCGAACGAGCTACTGAGCAAGGCGTCGACGTGGAGACGGTTGTCGAGAAAGGTCGACCCGCTGATGGCATCAGAGCCTACGCCGGCGACCACGATATCGACCTCGTCGTCATGGGGACACACGGCCGCTCGGGGATGGAGCGGTTCCTGCTTGGTAGTACGACCGAACAGCTCATCAGAACTGGGACTTGTCCGGTGCTGGCGGTGCCGGGCGGAGACGAAGAAACCGCCGAAGAGTAGGCCGGCTTACCCGCGATTGCTCGCGCCGTCGGGGAGTTCGTCGTCGGCGGTATCGAGCGGATCGGCCACGATACCGTCCGTTCGTGACTGGACACGTGCGTGAGCCGCACAGACGCACCTGTTTTCGTCCCACGGGATGTGGAGTTCGAAGGTCGCCTCGCTTTCGCAGTCCTCTGCCGCACACTCCATACGCACACTTTGGCTGGCGGCTATACAGTGGTTCCGGTGCAGACGGTCAAACCAGCGCAATCCAGCCCACCGTCACGAGGACGGTCAGTGCCAGAAATGCCTGCACGATGGCGGAGGCGAAAAAGCCGAGGACGTACGTTCCGGCCGCCATCGCGCCGGTACTCACGTTCCTGTGTCTGCGGTATTCGAGCGCGAAGACAACGGCAGCACTTCCGAGTATCATCCCGACCGGCCCGGTGACAAAGAGCAAGGCAAGTCCGACGCCGCCGGCGACGAGTGTCGTGACCGTCGACGCGCCGCCGACTCTCGCGGCGACGACGCCCCCGAACCAGTCGGCAGCGACGGTGAGTACGCAAAGGCCGACGAGCGTGGCGAGAACGACCGTACCGGGATCGGTAAAGCCCGACCCCCACCAGTAGAGGCCGACACCGGCGAGCGAGAGCGCTCCAGTCGGAACTCCGGGAAGAAACGCTGACGGGATCGCAGCGAGGAGAACGACGAACGCGAGGACGGTCAGTGCCGTCGTGAGCGTCCCGCTCATTCGAATCGCGCCAGTTCGTCGCGTGCAGTTTCGTCGCCGAACGCCGTCACCAGCGGCCGGACAGCGTCGGGTAGCGTGCGCTTGCAAGTCGCTACCGAGTGAAAATCGAGTTCGTCGGTAACGGTAGCCCATGGCTGGTGCTGGAGCACTCGCCGAACCAGCAACCGCTCTTGTTGTGCATCGAGTGCGTCGCGGTCAGCGGGCTCGATGAGGTGTCGGAGTGCCAGTCGGACGATTGGTCGCGGCGAGATGTCGAGAATGGTTTTTCCGGTTGCGACCCCGGCCGCTGCCCGCCACTCCCAGTCGGACAGTTCCAGCGGAACGGCACCGTCGAGAGACCCAAGCGTTGCCCGAATCACGTCAGCGTCCACGTCGGCGAGTGCATCGGACAGCATTCCGGGCAGACGTTCAACGAACCACTTGGCATGACGGTCGTGGAGCGTCCGGCCAGCGTCCGAGAGTGGGTCGAGCATGATAGCCGAGTGTTCACCGCTCCGGTCGTTGCGCGTCACCGAGAGGTGGACCGCCGAAAAGCCGTTCTCGTCCCAGAAACCGAGTAGCTCGGGTGTTGCACCGTAGCCGACCCCCAGCCAGTCTGTGCTGCTCTCGAACTCCTCGCGTATCGTTGTGAGGAGTCGCGACCCGAGTCCACGCGAGCGAACGTCGGGGTGCGTAGCGATTCGCAGGACGCGGTACCCGACCGGGACGCCCGCCGCTTCGTCACGGAGTTGACTCGTGAGCACGTCCGGAATCATGTTGCCCCGGACGCGCTCGCCCTCGTACATCCCCGCTCTGCGGTCGGCAGAGAGTGCCCCTTCGCGAGCGAGCAACGCGACGGAGACGACGTGACCGTCAGCGAGGAGGGCCCGTGGCGTGACGTTGGGGGCATCGAGCAATCGCGCGAGATCGTTCGGCTCCGTCCGGTAGTGTGCGAGGACGAGCAGGCCGAACACCTCCCGGAGCAGATTTTCGTCGTCGAGCAGGTCCGCCGAGGAGAGTCGGCGGTACTCGACTGTCTCTGGCGTCGCGTCAGCGACGAGCGGTTCGACGGCGGGGCGAGCATCGAGACAGAGTGCGCGGAATCCCCACACTTCGACGGGGTCGGCCGGCGCGTACCGGATGGGCGTTCCGAGGTGCTGGTCGTGTACTGTGTGGTGACTCTCGTCGAGGTCGTCCCGAAAGCGGACCGAGAAGCCCCGGCCTGCCCCTTCGTATCCGTGAATCGTCGTGGCGAACGCGACCGAGTCGGCACCGAGAAACGAACGGAGGCGGCGAACAGGCAGGGCAGCGGCCTCGTCGACGACCACACAGTCAGGGTCGTCCGGGAGCGCAGTTGCGTCGGCAGCGGGAACGAACCGGACACAGCCCGTTTCGGTCTCGATGCGGTGTGGTTCCCGCTCACTGTCCCGCCCGGCGAGTTCCCCAACCTCCGTCAACAGTTCCTCGGCACGGGCGAACACTTCGCCGGCAGCGCGGTATTGCGGCGCCGTCACGAGTACGTCGTTGCCCGCGAGCGCGAGACTGCCGGCTGCGAGACCGGCGGCGCTCGATTTACCTCGGCCGCGGTCTGCCTCGAGGACGAGTGCGTGGCCGGCTCTGTCGAGGCACTCGAACGCAGCGACAGCGTCGCGCTGGTCGTCGGTGCGACAGGCGGTGTACGCAGCGCTCGGAAACTCGTGGTCTGTCGGCGGATCCGGGGACGGGTCGGAGAGTCTCGGTGGGATATCGATGATACCGTCTTTGTCGACGGTTCCGCGCTCGGCGTCGACGATAGCGATACCGCGGTGCTGGCGGAGCGTCCAGACCAGACGGCGACGAAAGTAGCCGATGACCTGGTCGCGGTCGAACGGTGGGACTGCTAGCGATTCGTCGAAGTCGTCACGGCGGTCCGGCCAGTCGTCGAGCGGCGGCGTTAAGAGTACGAGAAGACCGCCGCCGTCGACGGTACCGAGCGCACACCCGAGAGCGTTCGGCTGGCAGGCGTCCTGCATGTCGAGGACTACCGCCTGTTGGGTCGTCCCGAGCAGCTTGTCGGCGTGTTTCGGGTCGATTGGGTCCCACGGTGTCGTGGCGGCCCGACCGACGTAACGAGTGTCGGAACCGGGAATATCCGTCGTATCGAGCGCCTCCACCGCCCGTGACCGGGTAGACTCGGGCGACCCCGCGAGGACGAGAACGCGTCGCTCGTTGTGCGTACGAGCGGTCGCGTGCAGGCGGGCAGCATAGTCCATAGATGCTCTCCGACGCCTGGGAAGTTGTGCGCTGTGGTCGTCGGCAGGAGACAGGTGAAACCGGATAGACCGCCGTGTGGCAGCCTGACATGGGATTGTGCCTTCGAAACTGCTTTAGGGGCAGATGGTCCAATCAGGAGTACAGCCTGCGCGAGGTTGATGACGCTCCCAGCCCCGACAGGATTTATATCCCGTCTACTGGACGGGCGCGGACCGACCGCGAGGGCGGGGGAGTGCGAGCCTGCGCGCAGGAGGTGACCAATCATGCCAGTGTACGTTGATTTCGACGTCCCTGCAGATCTCGAAGACGACGCCCTCGCGGCGCTCGAGGTCGCACGGGACACGGGAAGTGTAAAGAAAGGTACAAACGAGACAACGAAGGCCATCGAGCGCGGCAACGCCAAGCTCGTCTTCGTCGCCGAGGACGTCCAGCCCGAGGAGGTCGTGATGCACCTCCCCGAGCTGGCCGCGGAGAAGGAGATTCCGTACGTCTTCGTCGGCACGCAGGACGACATCGGCCACGCCGCAGGTCTTGAAGTCGGCAGTGCTGCCGCCGCCATCGTCGACACCGGCGACGCGGAAAACGACGTGCAGGACATCGCCGACAAGCTCGAGGAGCTTCAGTGAGGTGACGAAGGATGAGTGCTGAAGAGACTGAAGACGACGGTGGCTCCACACCTGCAGAGGTTATCGAGGTTGTGGGCCGAACCGGGATGCACGGCGAGGCCATGCAGGTCAAATGCCGCATCCGGGAGGGCGAAAACAAGGGTCGTATCATCACCCGGAACGTCCTCGGGGCAGTCCGCGAGGGTGACGTACTCCAGCTCCGCGAGACTGCACGCGAGGCAGACACTATCGGAGGACAATAATGCCACGAACACGCGACTGTGACTACTGTGGCACCGCCATCGAGCCGGGTACCGGCACGATGTTCGTCCGGAAAGACGGAACCACTATCCACTACTGCTCCGCGAAGTGCGAGAAAAACGCCGATCTCGGCCGCGAAGCGCGCGACCTGAACTGGACCGAGGCCGGCCGTCCCGAGCCGACTGCAGCCGAGCAGGAGGCAGCGGACGAAGCAGAAGCGGAAGCAGAGGAAGAGGCTGAAGCCGAAGAAGAGCCGGAACCCGAAGAACTGGAGACGGTCGACGAGGACGAAGAGGCCGTTCCCGGTCCGGAAGGCGAAGGTGAAGACGAGGCAGCAGCCGACGCAGACGCCGACTCGACTGAGGCAGTCGATGCCGACGACGAGGACAGCGAGGCTGACGAGGAAGAGGAGACGGAGGCCGAAGCATGAGCGAGGACCTCGAACGGACCTTCGTGATGGTCAAGCCGGACGGCGTCCAGCGCGGACTCGTGGGCGACATCATCTCGCGGTTCGAGGACCGCGGGCTGAAGCTCGTCGGCGCGAAGTTCATGCAGATCGATCAGAACCTCGCCGAGGACCACTACGGCGAACACGAGGACAAACCGTTCTTCGACGACCTCGTCGAGTTCATCACCGCTGGCCCGGTCATGGCGATGGTGCTCGAAGGGCAGGACGCGGTCAGTCAGGTCCGCACCATGATGGGCGAAACTGACCCAGCCGAGTCCGCGCCCGGAACAATCCGCGGCGACTTCGGACTCGACCTCGGTCGGAACGTCATCCACGGTTCGGACGACGAGGACCCCGGTGCGAACGAACGGGAAATCGACCTGTTCTTCGACGACGACGAACTCGTCGAGTGGGAACGCATCGACGAGACCTGGCTCTACGAATAGAGTCACTCTCGGTGTCTTCCTGGCAGTGCAGAATACTGGGATTTATTTTCGATACTATAGTAGGGCCGACGATGAAGCCGCTTCTGTCGCGTCTCGCCGCAACGGTCAATCTCTCCTCCCAGTTCACACCACTGCGTGTCGATACTGACGACCCACTCCACCTCGACGACCGCAAGATGGGGTGGAAAAGCGAGCAAATCGACGGTGGGGACAGTATCAGCCGCCGCGCGCTCCTGAAGTACGGTGGCGGCGTGGCTGGCGGTGCGGGATTACTGGGCGGAGGGTGGCTGTTCTACGACCGCCTCCTGCGTGAACGAACGCCCCAGGAGACTGTCAGACAGTACTATGCTGCTCTGGACAACGGCAACGAAGAAAAGGCAAATGGACTCATCCACGAAGATTCACCCGTCAGTGGCAACTCAGAAACGTTCATCTCGATAGCTGAACAGGCCGATTTAACTGTTCAAGAGGTGGAGGTTGTCGACCAGTCTGATGACCAGGCCACTGTCCGTGTGACGGTTCACATCGAGTACGATACCAGCGAAGAAGATACGCAAACGGTCACCCGTACCCTGCGGAAATCAGACGGGATGTGGAAGCTCTGGCTCGAATCTGACGGCGGGAACTAACCGACCATACGGTATCGATTTCGCCACAGGAAAACAATTATCCCGTTGGGAATTTTCTGCTGAGCTATGCCACCACGCCCCACGCGCCGGGCAGTGCTGGCGGCACTGGCTGGCGCGGGGCCAGTCGCCGCTGCCGCCTCTCCTGTCGGGCAATTTCTCGATGTCGCGGCACCGCTGAGCGGGTCGGTCTGGCAGTCGGTCGGGACCACCCCGGAGACGGTCCAGAGCCAGTACGGGGAAGCGACGATAACGTACGACGACTATCACGTCCCACACGTCGAGGCCGACAGCGAGACGGGAGCTTCCTTTGCGGTGGGGTACGCCCAGGCGGCCGACCGACTGGGTGAGATGGACCTTGTCCGGCGGCGTGCGGGTGGGACACTCGCGGCTGCCGTCGGAGAACAAGGGCTCGAAAACGACCGCTTTGCAGCGAAGATGGACTTCCGTGGAGCCGCGGAAGCGTCGGTCGACGCGATTTCGGGCACCGAGACAGAGACTGTCGTCCAGGCGTACGCCGACGGTGTCAACGCCTACATCGACAGCGGTCCGGCTGGCATGGAATTCGGCATTCTCGGGTACGAACCCGACGACTGGACGATACTCGACACCGCACTCGTCGGCGTCCAGTTGAGCTGGTTTCTCACCGGCAGTTTCGATGCCCTCCGGCGCTCCGTCAGAGAACGGGCGTTCGACGACGAGACCTTGCAGACGCTGTATCCAGACCAGTTAGACCACGGCGTCCCAGTCGTTCGGCCGGGCGAGACCGGCGGCGAACTGCGCGGGGTGTCGACAGTCTCGTTTGCCGACTCGGAGAGAGGTGCCGAGACTGCCGGCGGGTCCGACCGACCGCCGCGCGTCGACCCCGAACTCGTCGACTGGCTCGCGGACTTCGAGGAGCCACGGATTGTCGGGTCGAACTCCTGGGTCGTCTCTGGTGACGTGACCGAAAGCGGCGAGCCGATCGTCTGTAACGACCCTCATCTCGCACTGCAGGCCCCGCCAATCTGGTATCAACAACACGTTTCGACGGGCGAGCAGACGGTCCGCGGTGGGGCGCTCGTCGGAACACCATTCGTCGTCATCGGTGAGAACGACCACGGTGCGTGGGGGCTGACCAACGTCGGCGCGGATGTCATCGACTTCTACGACTACGAAACTCGGGAATCGCCCAGCAGCGATGGTCAGCAGTACCGCTACCGCGGCGAGTGGCGCGACTTCGAGCGAGAGGTGCGGCCCATCCAGGTGGCTGGCGGTGACGACGAAGAAGTCACAGTCAGAAAGACCGTCCACGGCGTGTATCTCGACCGGGAGGTGAACGGCGAGTCCCGAGCTATCGGTGTGGCCTGGACCGGAATGAGCGGGACGCGTGAAATCGAGGCGATTCACGAGTGGGGCAAATCGACCGGGATGGAAGCGTTCCGTGAAGCGACCGAGAAGATGGACGTGCCGACGCAGAATCTCGTCTACGCCGACCGAGACGGCAACACGCTCTACCAGATGAGCGGCAAGATTCCGATTCGCCGCGTCGACGGTGAAGTGGTCCGAGGCGGACACGTCTTCGACGGCTCCGCTGGTGAAGCCGAGTGGGACGGGTTCACACCGTTCGGCGAATCGTCGTGGGACGGCTTCATCTCGTACGACGAGAAGCCGGCCGTTATCAACCCGGACTACATCGCTACGGCCAACCAGCGCACCGCCGACAACCCAACCTATCCAATCGGACAGCGCTACGATTCGGGCTTTCGGGGAACCCGCATCTACGAGCGTCTGGACGCGGCCGCAAACGAGGGTGATATTACCCGCGAACTTGCCCGCTCGCTTCAGACTGACGTACTCTCGGTCCGCGCGCGAACGCTCGTCCCGGCGATCCTGGATGCACGCGAACAAATGCCTTCGAAGGTAGAAGAGAGGCTGGACGAACTGGCCGAGTGGGACTACCGGATGGAGCGCGACTCGGCGGCGGCGCTCGTGTTCAAACACTTCTACGACGCGTTCGAGCGGTTGACGTGGGCAGACGACTTCGAGGAGGCCGGTCTCAGCGATGCGTTCTGGCCTCAGGAATGGGTGTTGGTGACGCTTCCATCTGACAGTGAGTTTTTCGACGGTGACCGCGCGGCGGTGCTGGCCGAAGCGATGAGCGAGGCTGTCGACACCATCGAGTCGGCGGGCTGGGAAACGTACGGTGACTACAACGTCACCGCAATCGACCATCCGTTTGGCGAGCAGGTGCCGGGATTGAATTACGCTCGCATGCCAACTAACGGTACCCCGGAGACGGTGTGGGCATTCTCGACGGAGGGTGGATACGGCGCGAGCTACCGCCTGTTGGCCGACTTCGGTGGCGAGTCACTGGACGTGATTCCCGGCGGAAACGACGGCTCCGTATTCTCTCCGAACTACGAAGACCAACTCGACCTGTGGGCGCGCGGCGAGTACCGCAGACTGGACGACCCGCCGGCGGCGTCTCCCGACGTAACCGTCAAGGGGGATGACGGATGACCGACGAGAGCGGCGAGTCCGAGACGGGAACTCGATCTGGAATCGACGACCGATTGGCCGGGATACGGACAGACACCAGACAGCGTCGGCTAGCGCTTGGCGCTGCTATCGTCCTCGGACTGGGTGCTGTGGCACTCCACTGGGTGGGGCTGTTCGCCGCTGGCGCACTCGTTGGGCTGACACGCCGGAGTCTTCCGCGCGCGCTGGCTGCAGGTCTGGCGTTTGGCATGCTGGTGTTGGCCGTGTTTTTCGTCGCCACGCCGGTCATCTCACCGGGGAACGTACTGGTGCTGGCACCGCTGTCGTACGTGACCGTCGGCATCGCGCTCGTCGGGCCGGTCTGGGGTGCGCTGGTTCGGGGTGTCGTCTGACCGGCCAGATTTTCAGTCATCGGGAATCCGCGGTCTCTTTTAGCTAAAATAAGGGGCAAGTAGCTGGTATGGAACTCAGTCCCGAGTCGAAACTCATCGAGTGGGATGACGAGCGCTACAGCACGGACATCGACCGGTTCGACGACCAACATCAGTATCTCTTCGGGCTGTTGAACGAACTCTACGTTGCGATGGACGAGGAGCGCTCGGACGAGGAAGTCGGCGAAATTCTGCGGGAACTCGAACGGTACACGGAGTATCATTTCGGAGACGAAGAGGAGTTTATGCAGGACTGTGGCTACTCGATGGAGTGTGCGGACTGTTTCTACAACCACCGGGAGAAACACGACGAGTTCGAGGAGAAAGTCCGTGATCTCCGCCAGCGCCACGAGAACGACGAACACATCGAACTCGAAGTGTTGACGTTCGTCTCCGACTGGCTCGACTCACACATCGCCGGCGTCAATCAGGACCAGAACTACAGCGACTACTACGAGGAGAATCTCGGTGACGAGTACGAGTACACGCCGGGGAAGCTGAACAAGAACCGAGAGGTAGAAGCGGCTCACCCAGAAGCCCTCCGGGAGGAGACGACCGTCGCGGACCTCGACGTTTCTCTGGGGAGCAAAATCCGGGCCGGCGAGACGCTGTCGATTCCCGACGGCCCCTTCGCGGCGTGGTTCGAACGAGTGTGCGAGCGCCACGCCGACCGCACGGCTGTGCGCCTCCCCGACCGACCGGACCGCGACGACCTGACGTTCTCTGACCTGCGCCAGCAGGCGAACGAGGTGGCTGCTGGCCTTCTCGATTTGGGGCTCGAACCCGGTGACAGAGTCGGTATTTACGCCGACCCCACCTACGAGTGGAGTGTCGTCGATATCGCCTGTCACCTCGCGGGACTTGTCTCCGTCCCCGTCTCGAATCTCTACAGCGACGACCGAGCACGCCATATCGTCGACGATGCCGGTATCGACACCCTCGTCGCCGAACGGCTGTTGCCGGTCAGCGTCGAGCAGACTGTCGAAACGGTCGTATACATTGACGACCTCCCGAGGGGGGCGGCGACTGACCTGCCTGGCCTCGACCGGGACGGCGATGAGGTCGCGACCATCGTCTACAAACTCGGGACGAACAAACACCCGCGGGGCTGTGCGCTGACCGATGAGAATCTGCGGGCCGGAACGCAGATGCTCACCGATCAGCTCTCAATCGAGACGGGGAGCACCGGAACCTGCTTTCTCCCGCTGGCTCACATATATCAGCGACTCGCTGGCTACTCCCTCTGGCAGACGGGGTGCGCCCTCGCGTACATGGACACCGACGAGTTCGAAGCGGGTCTCAAGACGGTCGAACCGGACGTCCTCGTCGGGGTTCCACAGGCCTACGAGCGCCTCCGTGGCACGATAGAAGACCGGATGCACGACATGAGTGGCGCGCGAAAGTTTATCGCCGGTAACGTCGCTGAAAAGTACGGCGCGACGATGTGCGAGAGTGAGAGTCCGTCCAGACGCCTCTCGGTGAAACACTCGATGGCAGAGAAGACGGTGTTCGGACGACTCCGCGAAGAGTTCGGCCTCTCGAACGTCAGCCACGCCTTGACCGGGACCGAGAGCATCGACGACGAGACGATGCAGTTCTTCTGGGGCTTTGGCATTCCGGTCCGGGAGA
This sequence comes from Salinibaculum salinum, assembly GCF_037645885.1. Taxonomy (NCBI): domain Archaea; kingdom Methanobacteriati; phylum Methanobacteriota; class Halobacteria; order Halobacteriales; family Haloarculaceae; genus Salinibaculum; species Salinibaculum salinum. The sequence goes on from NZ_JBBENW010000021.1 coordinate 15,601, forward strand.
TATACGAATCGACCGAGTTGACCGGGGTGGCGACAATAACGGCCGCCGACGACTACCGGTCCGATATCGTCGGGAAACCGTTCCCCGGCACCGAAGTCGCACTGGCTGCCGACGACGAAGTCGTTGTCCGCGGTCCCGGTGTCATGGACGGCTACTGGGACGACGAAGAGGCGACGGCCTACGCTATCAGAGAGGGGTGGTATCACACCGGCGATATCGGCACATTCGACGACGACGGCTCGCTCACAATCGTCGGGTCGAAGTGACTATCGCTCGACGAGGTGGTCGAATCGTCTGGGGACGAAGACGTGAAGCGACTGAGGAGTGTACCGGACCGCGACGCTGATAATTTCGACCAGATGCTTTCTGACGAGGACGTATCCCGTCGAGACCAGCAGGGTACCAGCGACCAGTGTTCTGATCGGATCGGTCGCGACTGCGAGCAATGGTATTCCGGCACCGAGAGCGAGCACCAGGTCCGAGGGAGCGCCGTCGTACGCGACGAGACGCCGCGGTGCGACCCACCGGCCGTGGAAGTGTGAGTAGACCGCTCGGTCCGGCTGGTCTTCCCAGGGACGCAGCGAGAGGCCACCACCAGCGGCGTCCATCACGGTGTGGAGTGCCACTGCCACGACTGCAGTCGCGAGCAGGACCGTCGGGAGTGAGGGAACAAGCACCGCGAACGCGACGGCGGGTATCGCGGCGAAACTGGCGTAGACCGGGAAATGGAGGGTCCGACGGTGGTCGGCATACACATCGAGGTCTGGCAGGAACCCGGCGACGAAGCCGACGACCATCGCGGCGGGCGCGTATTCGGGTGCTATCGGTACCAACAACGCTCCGACAGCCATCCCGTACAGTGCGTGAGTCGTCGCCATCATGGTATGCAGTGAAGGGCCTGTATAGTGATGTATGTGACGCCGCATATCTCTCCATAGTTCGCGTGCCGTCCCACCATTTCGAGCGACAAACCAATAGATGCGAGCCGATAGCTGCGGCCGGATTTATACACGTCCACGACAATTGGTAGCTATGAACATTTCTTACGAGGACTTCATCGACCTGTCCTACGAGCCAGCCGACACGGACCTCGTCTGTTCGTTCTACGTCGAGCCAGCGAGCGACATGAGCTGGGAGGCGGCAGCCAGCCGCGTCGCCTCGGAGAGTTCCAACGGAACGTGGGCCGAACTGCAGGTCGAGGGGTCGGTCAGAGACCTCTCGGCGACTGCCTGTGGCATCGACGAGGATGCCGGCCTCGTGACCGTCGCCTACCCCGACCCCCTCTTTGAGGACGGTAGCATGCCCCAGATTCTCTCCTGTATCGCCGGGAACATCCTCGGGATGAAAGCCGTCGACCAGATTCGACTGCTTGACTGTGCGTGGCCCGAGAAACTGACACGGACGTTTCCGGGACCGCAGTTCGGGACCAGCGTGAAGAGCGAAATCCTCGACGCGCCCGACCGCCCCATCACCGCGACGGTACCGAAACCGAAGGTCGGGCTCTCGACCGACCAACACGCCCAGATAGGCTACGAAGCGTGGACCGGCGGTCTCGACCTGTTAAAGGATGACGAAAATCTCACTGACCAGGAATTCAACCCGTTCGAGGACCGCCTGACCGAATCGCTCGCACAGCGGGACCGCGCCGAGGACGAGACCGGCGACCCGAAAAGTTACTTGCTGAACGTCACCGCGCCGGGCGAGGAGATGCTCGAACGGGTCGATATGGCGGCTGAGCACGGCTGTGAGTTCGTCATGGTCGATGTCGTGACTGCGGGGTGGGCGTCAGTGCAGCAGGTCCGCGAACGCTGTGCGAAACACGGGCTTGCGATTCACGCCCACCGCGCGATGCACGCCGCCTTCGACCGCGTGCCGACCCACGGCGTCTCCATGCGCGTTCTCGCACAGGTAGCCCGACTCTGTGGCGTCGACCACATCCACACCGGGACCGCGGGCCTGGGAAAACTGGAAAACGAGGATACGCCTGGCATCAACGAGTGGCTCCACGCCGATCTCTACGGGCTCAACGACGTGTTACCGATGGCTTCCGGCGGACTCCATCCCGGTTTGATACCGACGCTGGTCGAGACGCTCGGGACGAACATCGGAGTACAGGCCGGCGGCGGCGTCCACGGCCATCCGGACGGAACGCGAGCCGGCGCAACTGCGCTCCGGCGAGCAGTCGAGGCGGCAGCGAGCGGGGAGTCCATCGACGACGCCGCGGCCGACTGTCCGGAACTGGCGACGGCAATCGAGCAGTGGGGGACCGAGACACCGCGATAACAGCGGTTTTCCGCGACGGGTAGTTTTTTCAACACTGGTGTGAACTGCGTTACTGTGTCGAGTCCAGCAGGCGACATCGAGGCGGTTCTGGACGAGTCCGGCCCTGATTACGACGAGTTCTCCTTCGAGCGACCGACGGCCGGCCACCAGGGAGAGGTGTTTCTCGTCACGCTCGGCTATCGAGGCGAAGAGTACGAAGTCGTCGTGAAGTTCCAGCCCGCCGGCGACGAGTCGTTCGCGCTCGAACCCACACTCCACGACTACGTCGCCGACCGCCTCGACATCCCAGTCCCGCGTATTCTCGTCTTCCAGGACGACCCCGAACTCGATGTCGCCCCTTACTTCGTGACAGAGCGCGTCGAGGGGGACAACCTCGCCGAGTCGCTCGCCCAACTCGACGATGGCCTTCGGTGCCGCGTCATCGAGCAGGCCGGTCGGATTCTGGGTCGCACGCACGCCGAGATCGGGTTCGAGGGATTCGGTCGTCTCGGGCTGGACGACGGCCGCCTCGTCGTCGAGGAGTTCTCCTGGGACTGGCAGCAGTTTTTCGGCGACATGGTCGACGGGTACATCGACCGGCTCGCCGAGACGCCGTTTGCAGACCTGCAGGCAGACGCCCGCGAACACGTCGACGGCGCAATCGGTGTCATCGAAAGTGACGGCGTTCCGCGGCTGGTCCACGACGATTTCCGACCGGCGAACATGCTGTTCGACCCCGCTGCCGAGGAGCCGATTACTGCCGTACTGGACTGGCAGTTCGCGCTTGCGGCCCATCCGGAGTATCACCTCGCGCGGACGGACTTTCTCTTTATCGACCCCGCTTTCGAGGACGCCGAAACCCGGGAACGGCTCCGAGAGAGGCTCTATGCCGGCTACCGCAAATACCGCGAGTTCGAGCCAGACGAAGGGTACGAGCGGCGGCGCGCAGTCTATCACTTCGCGACGCTGCTGTGGCGTATGGGCGGCTTCGGGGCCGCATTTGCGGAGTTTTCCGATCTGGCGAAGGCCCGCGCTGAGGCACGCTTTCGCCAGCAGTTCGAGCAGTTGGCCAGCGTCCTCCCCGGCCCCTAGTGGTCCTGCTGGAACTGTTCGATCGCTCCCCACGAGAGGTCCGTCCTCGCCCCGATATCGCGCGACGCGAGCGCGCCACAGGCGTTTCCGACTGCGAGCGCCGCTGCGGAGTCGCGACCATCGAAAACAGCCGCGAGAAAACCGGCGGCAAAGGCGTCACCGGCACCGGCCGTATCGACCGGCTCGATGTCGTAACCCGGATGTGAACCGGTCTCCCCGCCGCGCAGTTCTGCGCCGTCGTTGCCACGCTTACAGACTGTCACTCTGGCGCGGTCAGTGAGACTGTCGACCGTCGCGCAGTTGAGTTCTCGGTCGTTCACGAACAGATAGTCTGCACGGGCAGCCGCAGCGCTGTAGTCGCGGTCACAGATTCTGCGACCGGGGTCGACACTAACAGACAGCCCGGCCGCTATCCCTCGGTCGGCCAGCGTCGCTGCTGTCTCCGGGTCCTGTCCGGTCAGGTGGAGGTGGTCTGCCGACTGCAAGTGGTCGTCGTCGACGGCCTCGGCGGTGAACGCCTCGTTGACGCCGTCGTTTGCCAGTATCATCACCTGTCCGTCCTCGTCGACAACGAGATACTTCACCGTCGTCTCTCCGCCGTCGACGGTCAGAATAGGGTCGCAGTTGACACCGAGTCTCGAAAGTTCGTGGAGAGCGAGCAGGCCGCTCTCGTCGTCGCCGACGCTGCCCACGAGGGTCGTATCGACCCCCAGGCCGACCAGCCCGGCAGCGGTGTTCGAGGCGCTCCCGCCGCCGGCCTGGGACTGGTCAGTTATCGACGTCTCGCCGTCGGGGTCCGGGAGCGAACTGACGCGGAGGGTCACGTCCCAGTTGACGTGTCCGACACAGAGAACCCGCATCGTCACTCCTCCCAGGGCCGACCGGTTTCCGGTCCGTAGAGCTCCCGCATCAGCGTCACGATACTCTCCGGTGGGAACTGCCCGCGTTCGGTGACGACGGCGTCGACGTGGCGCGCTGGTGTCCGGTCGAAAGTCGGATTGGCAATTTCGATGGTGTCGAATCCGAGACGTTGCTCGTCGGAGAGCACTTCGCTGGGCGCGCGGTGTTCGATGTCGACGCGCCCGCCAGAGAGCGTCTCCGGGTCGAATTTGAGCGTCTGGGCAGCGACGACGAAGTTTACGTTCCTGTTGCGCGCACTCGCTGCCAGCCCGGCCGTCCCGATTTTGTTGACAACGGTCCCGTCGGCAGTGATGGTGTCGGCCCCGACGAAGACGTGATCGACTTCGTTCAGGTAGCTGTACGCGGCGCTATCGACGACGAAGGTCACTGGAACGTCCAGTTCGTCGAGTCGACGCGCGCTCAGATGTCCCTGTTTTCGCGGTCGCGTCTCCTTGACGATAGCCGAGAGTTCCTTTCCCTGGTCGAGCGCGGTCTCAAGACAGGCGAGAACGTCCGTCGAGTGACAGTGGGCCATCACGGTGTCACCCGTCGTGAGTCGGTTGGCCCCAACAGTACCGAGGTCGGACTGTGCGTGGTCGAGACGGTCACAGAACTCCTCGACCGCTGTGACGACCGAGTCCCTGACGGCCTCGACGTCGTCGCCGTTCATCCTGTTCAAGACGTACCGGAGTGTGTTGGGAAGACTCACCGCAGTTGGTCGGGTGGCGTGGAGTCTCCGGGCGGCCGCTCGAAGGTCAGATCGGAGCGCCGCGGCGTCCCCGGCGTCGCTCGCCGTGGCCTGTTCGCGCAGGGCTGTCGCTGTCGCCTCGGCAATTGCGGCTGCACCACGTATCTCCATACGTGCTATCGCCTTTGCCGTGTCGGTAACCGAATCGCAAACCTCGCCGTCGCCCATGCATTGTGGTATGATGCCATGGAACAAAAGGCTCGCGCCAGCCAGCTGTCACTAGCCACCTAGGGGAAATCTACAAGACATGACTGTGTGTAGAGTCGATTGTACAATGAAGCAATATAGTTACCCAGCCGATACAAATTTTAGTCATGGTATCGTACCTCACGGAGGAGAGTGATATTTAATGTCAATGGACGGTCGAACGTGCCTGGTTACTGGCTCGTCGAAAGGTATTGGACGTGGAATTGCAGAGGACCTGGGGAGTCGCGGTGCGAACGTTGTCGTGAACTACCGCTCGTCTGAAGCTGCGGCCCACGAGGTGAAAGACACGATCGAAGACTCCGGTGGCAACGCCATCACAGTCCAGGCCGACGTGGCGAACATGGGCGAGGTCCAGTCGATGTACGAGACGGTCACCGACACTTACGGCAACATCGACGTGCTTGTCAACAACGCGGGTATTACGGTCGACAAGAAATTCGAGAACATGACCCGCGAGGACTGGGACCGCGTGATGGAGGTCAACCTCGGGGGCGTGTTCAACTGCACGAAAACCTGCTTCGAGGACATCCGAGAAGCCCACGAAGGTCGCCTCATCAATATCTCCAGTGTCGTCGGTCAACAAGGAAACTACGGGCAGGCAAATTACGCCACAACGAAATCTGGTCTGTTCGGATTTACCCGCACGATTGCGCTCGAACTCGCACGTGATGGCTCGACAGCCAACTGTGTCGCCCCCGGCTTCGTCAAGACGGATATGCTCGCGGACGTCCCCGACCGCGTCAAAGAGGGGATTCTCGAGCGGATTCCGCTCGACCGCTTCGCCGAAGTCGAAGATATCGTTAGTATGGTAACGTTCGTCGCCCAGGAACAATCTAGCTACATGACCGGACAAGTACTCGGTATCAACGGAGGGATGGAGTGGTAAGATGAGTCGGGTTCCAATTGCGGGCGTCGGAATGACAAAATTCGGCAAAAACGGCGAGCGGACCTCTCGCGAGATGTTCGCCGAAGCCGCCGGGAAAGCCTTCGAAGACGCCGGGCTCGCGCCCGACGATGTCGACGAAGTATTCTATGGCAACTTCATGGGCGAGATTGCAGAACAACAGGGCCACTCTGGCCCACTGGCGGCTGACTCCGCGGGCGTAACCGCGCCATCGACGCGTATCGAGAGCGCGTGTGCGTCGAGTGGTGCTGCCGTCCGCCACGGTGTCAACCGCATCCGCAACGGTGACGTCGACGTGATTCTCGTCGGCGGTGCCGAACGGATGACCAACATCTCGACGGCAGAGGGGACCGCTGGTCTTGCGGCTGCTGCAGACGCTCTCTGGGAAATCAAATCCGGGGTTACGTTCCCGGGCGCGTACTCGCTGATGGCGAATCGCTACTTCCACGAACACGGTGGTTCGCGTGAAGACCTGGCGGAAATCGCGGTGAAAAACCACGACAACGCCGTCGAGAACGAGCTCGCGCAGTTCCAGATGGAAATCGATGTCGACGACGTACTGGGCGCGCCGACGGTCTGCTCGCCCTTCGGGCTGTACGACTGTTCGCCGATGAGCGACGGCGGGAGTGCTGCGCTGCTGGTCAGTGAGGACTTCGCCGACGACCACGGTCTCGGTCCGGATGTCGCGATTGTTGGCACAGGTCAGGACGGCGACCGCCTGGCGCTGCACGACCGCGTCTCGATGACGCGAACACCTGCTGCAGAACGAGCGGCTCAGATGGCTTACGACGACGCGGGAATCGGACCCGACGATGTGGACGTTGCAGAGGTTCACGATTGCTTCACCATCGCGGAAGTACTCGCCATCGAGGCGCTGGGCTTCTACGAACCGGGTGAAGGCATCAAAGCAGCGACGAACGGGGAGACGGCCATCGACGGCGATCTCCCGATCAACCTTTCGGGTGGATTGAAAGCCAAAGGCCACCCGGTCGGTGCGACCGGTGGCGCGCAGATCTCGGAACTGACGAAACTCCTGCGCGGTGACCACGTCAACAGTGAGGCGGTCTCTGACGCCGACATCGGCCTCACCCACAACGCGGGTGGAACCGTTGCAAGTTGTGTTGTCAATGTTTTGGAGGTGATGTCATGAGCGACGACGAGCGCGTGCGTGACGCGGGGTACGACGACTGGCTCGATTCGGCCGAAGAAGGCGAGCCGTACTATCTGGAGAGTCCGAGCGGGAACGGATGGCTCCCACCGCGGGAAGTCGACCCCGAGACCGGCGAGCGCGGACTCGAAGAGAAGCCACTGCCTGATACGGGCGAGATCCTCACGATGACGACGACGAACGTCGCCGGTCCGTCGTTCGCTGATGACGCGCCCTTCGTCGTCGCCGTCGCACAGTTCGGTCCCGTCCGAGTCACCGGTCAGGTCCACGGCATCGACCATGACGAGGTCGAAATCGGACAGGAAGTCGAACTCAGTGTCGGCGAAAACGAGACCGAAGGCGAGCGTCTCATCGTCTTCGAACCGGCATAAACCGGCTCAAGTCGCTTTTTTAGTCGTCGGCGCTTGCGACTGCAGCAACATCGAGTTCGCCAGCGTCGAGTTCCGCCTCGATTTCGCGGGCGGCCTGGACCATGTTCTCCATCTTGCCGTAGGCCACGTCACGCGGCAGAAGCTTCAGTCCGCAGTCGGGGCTGACAGTCAGCCGCTCGGGCGGAACGACTTCCAGTCCCTTCTTGATGTTGTCCTTGATCTCCTCGACGGATTCGACTTCGGCGTCGTGGACGTCGATGACGCCCATCGCGAAGTCCTTGGTGAACTCGTCGTCTTTGAACACGTCGAGTTGCTCGAAGTCTCCGTTGACGAGTTCGAGGTCGTACTCGTGGACGGGGTAGTCGAGAATCTCGGGGTAGATGCGGGAGTAGTCGCCGTAACAGACGTGCAGACCGAGGCGCACGTCGTCTGGTACGTTGTCGGCAATGCGTTCGAGACACTCGCCGACGATCGCGTGGTCGTCCGGCGTTGTCGCGAGGGCCGGTTCGTCTATCTGGATATATCGGGCACCCGCCTCGACGAGACCTTCTATTTCCTCGTTGACGAGGTCAGCGAGTTCGTAGGCGAGTTCTGCCTCGTCGTCGTAGACTTCGTTGAACGACCAGGAAGCGAGCGTGTACGGGCCCGTAATCGGCACCTTGACCGGGCTGTCGGCCACGTCCGAGGTAAACTCGTACTCGGAGATGAGCCACTCCTGGTCGTACTCGACTTCGTCGACGACGCTGGGTTTGTCGAAGTAGTTGTGACCCCAGACTTTCACGCGGCCGTTGAACTCGTAGCCGTCGATACGGTGGGCGAAGTATTCGACCATCTCGTTACGGCGCATCTCGCCGTCGCAGACCACGTCGATGCCACACCGCTCGTGCTCTTTGGTGATGAGTCTCGAAGCGTCGTCTTTGGCCTCTTCGAAGTTCTCCTCGTCGAAGTTCCGGTCTTCCTCCTCGTAGAGGTCACGAGCGCGGTGGAGCCACTTGGGCTTGGGGTACGACCCCACGACGGTCGTCATGAGGAAGTGGTCGTTCGGATGGTCCGCCGGCTTGAACTGTTCGCGTGGTCCTGTCATTGTGGTACCTCCTCGAGTTCCGCGGCGTTCGCAAGCGCGTCCAGTTTCGCCTCGGCCTTGTTCACCGGCAGATAGAACAGTTCGGTGTTCGAGGTGGCGTAGACGGTGTCGTAGTCGCCGTTGGTCTGGTCGTCGAACCAGTCGATACGCTCTCGGATGGTTTCGGGCGATTCGACGAGCGTGTTCTGGCCGTCGACGAGACCGAGTGCGACGTCGTCTTTCGTGCCGTACTCCTGCACGTTGTAGACGTTCTCGTCGTGGTTGCTCACGAGGTCGAACCCAATCGCATCCACGTCAGCGTCCATCAGGTGGGCGTACACCTTCTCCTCTAGTGCACCCCAGTAGGTGTGGGCGACGACGTCAGCGTCGACAGCGCTGGCGACCGTGTCGATGGCCTCGCTTGCGCGCTCGTCCTCGCCGTCTTCCGGCGCGTTCTCGACGAGCGACGGTTCGAGCAAGAACAGCGTCTCCACGTCGGGGAACTGGTCGGCTTCGTCTGCCAGGAACTCCGCGATTCCGTCCAGGAACGCCGCCTCGTCGCCGTAGTGGTCGTCGGTGGCGAGGTCCGCGAGCGAGTACGGGCCGGGCAGCACCGCCTGCAGTCCCGCGTCGACCTGCTCGGAGGCCGAGTCGAGTTCGGCAGCGATGTCACCGGTTGTCGAGAGCTCGTCGGTCACCACTGGCTCTCGATAGAAGTTGTTGTTGTCGTAGTACCGCACGATGCCGCGCATCTCGACTTCGTCGGCGACGGCAAGCGGGTGGGCGAGCATATCGTCCCACCGAAGTTGGCCCTCGACAATCCTGTCGAGACCAGCCTCTTGTTGGCGGTCGATAACTTCCGACCGCGCTCGATTGTACGCCGCAATTATTTCGTCGCTCTCGTCCCCACTGATGAGGTCGTCTTTCTGGTGGCCCTTCAGATCCGATAGATCCTCTTTTGCCCAGTCGGGCAACGGAAACAGGCCGGGTGTCGTCGCTACTACCCGTGTCATTACCCCGACGTAGGAAATGACGGCCTTTAATATTTCCTGTTTGGTTTAATGTCTGCGAGTTATTTATTAGGTCGCGGGTGCGCCAGTCGGGCGCAGGTGAAGGACGACCAACTTCTCGTAGGGATGGGACTCGGTAGCCGCTTCCATCGTCGTCAGCCCGTTCGTACGGGCGTAATTGCGTACCGCTTCGATGCCAGTCAGCGACGATACGAGCAGAAATGCGTCGCCGTCGGGCGCGAGCACGCGGCGGAGGTCGTCCAGAAACGGCTCGATGACCTCCCGTCCGCTTTCGCCGCCCGAGAGCGCTGTCTCCATCCAGTCGTCCCACTCTCTGTCCGGTTCGGTCGGCAAATAGGGTGGATTGAAGACGACCACGTCGAACGCGTCGTCGCGAAACGGCGTCAACTGGTCCGCACGCACCACCGGGACGCCGGCGTCGCGCGCCTGCCGGCAGGCGTTTGGGTTGAGATCAGACCCGACGACGTGCGCACTCGTCACCTCACCGAACCGATGGGCGATATACCCCGACCCAGTCCCCACGTCCAGCACCCAGTCCCCCTCCTCAGCGTACGCGACGGCGGTGTCGGCGAGCAGTTTCGAGTCCTCCGCTGGCTGGTAGACCGTCTCAGTGTCGCGCTGGTCGGCCAGCGATGGGCGTGTTCCGTCGCTCATCAGTAGCCACCGGGGTCACCCACCTCGTGGGCGAACGTCGCGAGTTGTGCGAACTCTGCGGGCGTAACGGTTCCCGCGCGACGACTCATCAGGTCCTCCCCGGCGGCCTCGACGACCGCATCGGGGTCGCCCAGTCCCGAGATGTGGGCCGTGTTCCGGACGGCGTTTCGCATCGTCTTCCGCCGCTGCGTGAACACCGCTTTCAAAAAGGCCATGAAGAAGTCCACGTCGGGAACGGTATATGCCGGCTCGCGTGGCGTCGTCCGAACCACGGCGCTCTCGACGCGTGGCTGTGGGTCGAATGCCTCCCTCGGTACTGTCTCCACGATATCGATGTCGGCGTAGTGGCCCGCAGTCACCGAGAGCCGGCCGTACTCGTCGTCGCTGGCATCGGCGGCCATCCGCTCGGCGAACTCCTGCTGGAACATCAGCACGAGCGGGCGGCCGCGGGGAAGCAGTCGGAAAGAAATCTCGCTGGAAATGCTGTAGGGTAGATTCGAGACGGAGGCTGTAAACTCCGGAATGTCGACGTCGAGTGCATCACCCTCGACGATGGTGAGCCGGTCGTCGTCGATGGCTTCGGCGAACTCCTCGCGGAGAAAGGCGGCCAGTTCGAGGTCTCGTTCAATGGCCGTCACGCGGTCGGCGACGCCGAGTAGTCGGTCTGTCAGCGCCCCCGTGCCGGCTCCGACTTCGAGGACGTGACTGGTGTCGGCATCCTCAGGGAGGTAGCCCGGCACCCTGTCGAGGACGCGGTCGTCGACCAGGAAGTGCTGGTCGAAGTCGGGGTTGCCGCGGACTCCAGCCCGTCGAATAAGCGCGTCGGGATCACGCGCGTCTGTCTCTGTCCCTGCCATCACTCCTCGTCGTCGTGCCGGACGAACGTCCTGTATTTCAGGTCCTCCTCCTGCAGTTCTTCGAGGATGCGTTCGACGAGCGTCTCCTTCGGATTGTGGAGGCCGCTGACGCGAGACTGGAGGTCCTCGAAGCTCTGGAAGGGCTGGCGTTTGCGTTCGTCCAGGATGGTGTTTCGCAGTTTCTTGCCGATACCGGGAAGCAGATTCAGCTGGTGGAGACGGAGCGTGATGGGTTGGGCGTCGTTGTAGAAGTCGACGAAGCGTTGCTCCTGTTCGTCGACGAGGTCCTCGACGGCGTACTCCAGTTCCGACTGGGCACCACCTGGGAGGTCGTCGTACTCTATCTCGTTGACGCGTTCTGCCAGGGCCGAATCGTACACGTCGACGCGGTCTCCGATAGAGACGTCCGACTCATCTCCGACGATGAGTTCGTAGAGCTGGAAATCCTCGACACCAAAGGCGTAGGCGAGCGGCTGTTTCTGGTACTGGGGCCGGTCGTCTTCGGTACGGCCGTGAGGGAGAAAATCGAGTACGATAGCCTGTCCGCGCTGGCCCGGCGAGTCGTCGCGCTCGTCGTCACTCATACTGATGTGGTAAGGGGACCGCTCACTTAAACCTGAGCGGGATACGAGGCTGCCAAGTCGAGAGTTCAGGCGTACTGCTTGACGACGTTGAGGATGTCGTCGAGTTCGTCGCCGGACAGGGAGAACCGCTCCTGGGCGTAGATGGCACGGAGTTCGTCTCTGTCGAGTGGTTTGGTGTCGACGATTTTGTACGCGGTCGGCTCGTCGACCTTGTCAAGTTCCAGCAGGTCCGCGACGAACTCGCGGGACTCTTCGGGGTCGAGCACGGCAAAGCGGTTGACGTGCTCGATGGCGCGCGCGAGTTCGTAGCGCATCTCGCGGTCCTCGTCGGCGGCGCGCTCGACCTCGATGTCTTCGAGTATCTCTTTGGCCTCCGCGACGGTGAGATACTCCTCGTCGACTTTCTCTTTGAATATCGTCATTCCTGCCGGGTCAGGTGAGCGGGCTTGACGATGATGGTCTTGTCCTTGCCGCCGTCGTTGATCTGCACCTTGTACGCCGTTCCCTGTTTACCGACGACGACACCGGTGTGGCCGTCGAAGCGCGGGTTGTACCGACCGTCGGAGACGCTCGGGTCGATTTTCAGGTGGACCGAGTCGCCGTCCTCGAAGTCCTGAACGGCTCTCTGTGGCGGCGATGTGCCGCTCTCTCGTGGTTCGTTCTTGAGCTTGTTCCGCGTTCCCTGGAGTGGTCCGTTGGAGTTAGGCATTCGTGCGGTTCCGTTATCCGGTCGGCCATATAAAACGTGCGTTCCACGTGCGGGCCGCTATAGTAGCCACTGAAAGCCATTGCACACACGACCGCACGATGGCCGTGCGGTCGATGTGTAACGGTTTCAGTTGTTACTATAGTCGGGAGTGTGACAGCGAAAAAAGCGGAGCGCCTTAGAGGCGGCCGACGTTCTCGACGGAGACGGACTCGACGCCCTCGACGTCGACGAACGCTTCCTCGACGGCTTCGGTGCCGCCGGTGTCGTCGGGGACGACGACAGTCGGGATGAGCGCGACCAGACCGAACGCGACTTCGTCACGCTCGAAGCCGTTGATTTTCGCTCCTTCGGGAAGTGCGGCCTCCAGACGCTCCTGGAGTGCGTCGAGGTCGACTTCCGGACTCTGCGGCATGACTTTGATTACGGCTGCTACTTTTCCCATGTTTACGGACCCATGAACCCACAGTCGGGGCACTCGTAGAGGTTGCTCTGCTTGCGACACTTGGCACAGCGGTAAATCTGGTGTCCGCAGTCGGGACACTTGAACGCGGCCGCACTCGTGCCGGCGATGTTGATGCCACACGAGATGCACTTCTGCGTTCGCTTCTGCTCGCTCTCGCTCATACCCCCTCCTATCGCACGCCCGCTTTTAACCGTTGTCAAATGTGGCGGGCCAGCACGAATCCACCGCTCGCCGTCAGGACCCCGGCAGGATATCCCCGAGCGCCGCACCGATTGCCATCGGAACGAACGCAACGCTGACGGTACAGACTGCTACCCAGGGATCGGTCCAGGATACCCGGCCCCAGCCGGTCATCATCACGACGGCGATCAGAAACGAGACAGTCATGACGCCGACCAGCCGACGGGGAACGAGGCCGAAAATCGGGCGGTGTACGCGCACGTCCTGGATATCCGCGACGTAAATGATACTGATGACGACACCGAGTGCGAGCACGTGGGTCCCGACGAAGTAGAGGGGGTTCGTCGCCACGAACTCCCCAACTTCGTTCGTGCCGCCCTCGACGAACATCGGAATGCCGAAGAGAAGCGCCCCGAGGACCGACTCCGCGATGTCCGCGCGGTCGTACCCGCGAATTATCTGTCCGAACACGCCCGGTGTTCCCACGCCGACCGCCATCCGCATCGTCTCGCGGACGTGCTCGCGGGCCGCCTGCGAGTCGACCATCTTCTCCAGGTCTTCTAACTGTGCGTAGAGGTCCGCCATCTCCGGCTGGTCGTTCTCAGAAGGCGACTCGTCGGGACGGTCGGGCCGGTCAGTGCTCATTCTTCAGCCGGGTCGTCCGGCACGCTCTCCCGACGCGGAATATCGGGGCTCGGCAGTGCAGGCTCCGTCGGTTCGCCGTTCTCCCAGACGTAAAACCCTTCGCCGCTCGGTCCGCCTGTCTTGCCCGCAGCCACGAGATCGCGGAGTATCTCCGGCGGCGCGAACCGGTCGCCCAGTTCCGCGTGCAGTGTCTCCAGCGTTGCCAGGCGGTTCCCGAGACCGGCGCGGTCGGCCTGGACCAGCGGCCCGCAGGCGTGATCGAAGCCGAGTTCCAGTACGTCGTCGACGGCCTCAACGCCCGCGACTCCGTCGTCGACGAGGCGCATCGCTTCGGCTTCCAGTGCGAGCGTCGTGCGTGTCGAGACGACCCCCGGTGCATCGCGGACGACAACAGGCGAGCGGTCCAGTCCCTCGACGAACGAGCGTGCGCGGTCACAGGTTCCCTGACCGGTCTGGTCTGCGACGACCACTTCGACGAGCGGTGTGTCCAGCGGGTCACAGAACTGGAGTCCGATAGCGCGGTCGGGGTGCCGGAGACCGGCCGCCGCGGCGGTGACCGAGACGCCGACAGCACCCGGGACAATCAGCGCCTCGCGGTCGACGTTGGTCTCGATGTCGGCGAAGTCGGCCTGAAGTGTCGTCGCGTCGGTGGTCGTCGTCTCGACGACGACGTTGGCGTCGCCGACAGCGGCTTCCAGTCCGGTCGTCCCGGAGAGTCGGTCCACTGCCGCTGTCTCCGCAGGGAGCCGACGCTCGATTACGTCGATGCCGTCCATCACGTCGTTCGCGTCGTCGTCGTAGAAGTGCACGTCGTGGCCGGCGACCGCACAGACCTGCGCGACGGCCCGGCCTAACCGGCCCGCTCCGAGCACAGCAACATCCATGCGAAAGTGAGTGTCGCCCGGGCGGTTAAGCGTTTGCTGTGCTCTCAAACGAGCGGAAGGACGACGAACCGGACGAGCCACAGTCCGCCCATCCCTGCCGCCATCGTCGCGAAGACGTTCTCTGTCCGCCACGCAACGCCGGCAGCGAGGATACCGCCGGTGAGTCTATCGAGTGCGATTCCCCCTGATCCCGGCTCGAGCGTGATAAACGACGGGAGGACGAGCGCCGCCAGGACCGCAGCGGGGACGTACCGCAGCGCCCGTTCCAGTCGCGGCGGGATGTCGTCGAGATAGCCGAACAACCCGATGAAGGATACTCGAATCAGGTACGTACAGATGCCAATGACAACGATGACGGCCCACAGCTCCGGGTCGGTGTGGCTAGTGACCATCTGCCTGTTGCACCTCCATTCTCGACTCGGCGAGCACTCCAGCAGTGATGCCGACGGTCGCACCGACGAGGAGGCCGAGATTCAGCGGGAGCACTGATGCGGCGACCGCAACACCGCCACCGACGAGGCCGGCGACCGTCGTCGGTCCGTCGTGCATCGCCGGAATCAGCAGTGCCAGAAAGACGAGCGGAACTGCAAATTCGAGCCCGAGCGCCTCGGGAATGCCGGCCTGTGCGATGGCCCCGGCGACCGTGGTAACCTGCCAGACAGCCCAGAGCGTAAACGCAGCGCCGAGATAGTACCCGACCTTGTCGAGTGCCTCGTCGGACCGATACTGTGAAATCGAGAGCGCGTACGCCTGATCGGTCAGCAGGTAGGCGAGGCTGGTCTTGACGCTGGTCGCGAGCGACTGGAAATACGGTGCAATCGACGCCGAGTACATCAGCATCCGGAGGTTGATGACCACCGCAGTCACGACGATGACCGTGAGCGGAGCGCTCTGGTTGATGAGTTCGAGCGCTGCCAGTTGTGACGCGCCAGCGAAGACGATGACCGACATACCGACCGTCTGTGGAAGCGAGAGCCCGGCCTCGACGGCCGCGATACCGGCGACGAGCCCGAACGGAACGATACCCAGCAACAGCGGAGACACGTCACGAACGCCACGACGAAACGCAGCAGGGTCCATATTTCGGGTTTGATGACCCCGTACTATACGCGTATTCATTCGGCGAGGGGGTGAGTTATCGCCTGTCCCACCCGTCCGCGCGTCGACCGCAGAGCAGAACCCTTTCGACCGCTCATCGCCGAGCACACGTCGTGCAGACCGACCGTGCAGACCGTCCCGACAGTCGCCACAGCTGGGTAGTCGCGGGTATCGGCGCTGTGGCGATGATTTTCACGTTCGGCACCGCGCTCTCGTACGGCATCTTTCGTGACCCGTTCAGCGAGACCTTCGGTCTCCCGCCAGTCGCGCTCTCCGGCGTGTTCGCCGTGATGCTGTTTACGCTGTTCATCGGGTCCGGACTCATCGGCGTGTTCGGCGCGCGCTTCAGTGCGCGGCGGATGCTGTTCGCCTGCGCGTTCGCGACTGGAGCGCTCGCTCCCTCGCTGTACGTTCTTGACTCGATTGTCGGGCTGGCAATCGTGTTCGCCGTCCTCGGACTCACGATCGGAACGGCATACGTCGTCGTCGCATCAGTCGTGCCCCGCTGGTTCGAATCCCGCCGCGGTGCCGCAACTGGGGTCATCTTCGTCGGGAACGGTCTCGGCCTGTTCGTGCTGCCGCCACTCTGGCAGTTCGTCTTCGCTGAGATGGGTGTCCGGCGCGGATTCCTGCTCGTCGTCGGGACGACTGCAGTCACGTTTTTCCTCGCGAGCATCGTCTGTCGGCGACCGAGCTGGGCCGAGCAATCGTCCGCGACCGCAGACGAGGCACTCGAGTGCTCACCCGACTCGGCGGGACGCGACAGTTTCAGTTGCTGTTCGTCGGGGTCGCGCTCGCCTTTGCGTGGTACAATCTGCTCGCCGCGTATGCCGTCGACCTGTTCGTCTCACGCGGGTTGACGGCGTCTGCCGCCTCCCTCGCGTTCGGGTTGATCGGTGGCGTCAGCATTCTCTCACGGATCGGCGGCGGCTATCTCGCCGACACGATGGGCTCTCGACGGGCGTTTCTCGCATCGCTCATCTGTGCGGCTATCGGCACCGCTGTGCTGGTCGTTCCGTCCATCCAGGCACTGGCAGTGGCAATCATTCTGATTGGACTCGGACTCGGTGGAACCGCGACGCTGTACATTCCGATGTTGATGAACATCTACTCGCCCGAGAACGACACCGCCATCGTCGGCGTATTTAACATCGGCGTCGGCTTCGCGGTGCTGGCGATGCCACCGCTCGGGACAGCGAGTGTGACTTACACCGCCGGATTTACAGTCGCGATTTTGCTGACGGTAGCCGCGACTGTCGTCGGCATCTGGGCAGTCGCTGCCGGAACGGTCAGGTGAAAAACGGCACGTGCTCGTTCAGTTCAGTCGTCGGCGGGCACGCCGCCCGGCGTCTCAGCGTCCGTGAAGGCGAGATGACCGTTGAGCGCGATGAGACCGAGCCCGACCTTCGAGACGATGTCGATGTAGGCGACGACGAGTGCCGTCGTCTCCACGTCCATCAGGCCGACGGCGTTCGGTCCGGCTATCCAGATGAGGGGATAGACCAGCCACAGCACCACCAGAAACGCCCGGAGTTTGCTGTAGAGGGCAGCCGTGTTCCCGCCCTGTGTCGTTGCGGCCTCGTCGTAGTCGACGTAGGCGTAGTAGACGACGCCGGCGAAGGCGAACAGACCAGCGACGTACAGTAGCCACTTCAGCGGCGACGCGACGAGCGCACCGACCAGTCCGAAGACGATGGTCGCGGCCTGGAGGACGGTCGCGCGAGCGATGATGCTCCGGGCGGCACCGGCGAACAGGCCGAGATAAATGATATGCAATGGCGTGGTCAACAGCCAGTCGACGTATCGCGGTATGAAGGCTATCTCGCCGGTCGACGACTCGACACCGCCGATACCGAGTGCCATCAGGGCGTACGCGACCACCGCGATAGCCGGCACTGCGATCAGGATGGCGTAGCGACGCCAGTCCGTCCGGGGGACATACCGGAGTCCCGCGACCAGCAGCAGCGTTCCCAGAGTCATCCCGCCCGTTCCGAGTGTGAACCAGAGTGTAATCGAATCCATGGTTAGTCATCCACGCTCGCTTGTGAAACCGCGTTACTCGCTGCGGCCGAGTCGCCGTCGACGGTGAACCGCGCCAGCAGCGTCTCCAGTTCCTCGGCGCGAGCGCGCAGGTCCTGCGCGGAGGCGGAGACTTCCGAGATGGAGTCGGTCTGTGCTTCCGCGGCGTCGGCAACGGTGTCCGCTTCCTGTGCAGTCTGTTCGCTGATGTCGGTCAGGTCGTCTATCATGCCCATCAATTGCTGTGTCGTCTGGGCCTGTTCCTCGGTCGCATCGTCGATCTCCTGGATCCCGACGTCGACTTCTTCGGTGTACTCGACGATGGTCTCGAGCGCCTCGATAGCGTCTTCGACGGTCTCGGCACCGGTCGTGATGCGCTCGCTCGTCGATTCCATCGTCGCCACGGTTTCGCCGGCCTGGTTCTGAATGTGGCCGATGCGGTCCTCGATGTCGTCGGCGGCGTCTTTGGTGTCTTCGGCGAGGGACTTGACCTCGTCTGCGACGACCGCGAAGCCGTCGCCAGCGCCGTCACCGCCCCCACCGCCCGCTCTTGCGGCCTCGATAGAGGCGTTCAACGCCAGCATGTTCGTCTGCTCTGCGATGTCGCTGATGAGATCGACGATGTCACCGATCTCTTCGAGGTCCGCCGCCAGCGCGCTGATCTCTTCGACCGTCTCGTCGGTCTCGGCATCGATAGCGTTCATCTCCTCGATCGCTTCCTGTGCGGCCTCACGACCCTCTTCACCGACTTCCGCGGCGGCCTGTGAGGTGTCCGCGACTTCCTGTGCGGAAGCGGCAACCTCCTCGGCGGTCGCCGAGAGGCCTTCCATCTCGGAGGCGGCATCCTGGAGACGCTCGCTCTGCTCAGTCGTCCCCTCGAAAATCTCGCCGATAGAGCGACGCACCTGCTGGCTGGCTTCGTCGACGCGCTCGGCGTTATCATCGACGCGACCCGTTCCGTCGAGGACGTTGCGTGCGAACGACTGCATGTTCCCTATCGTCTCCTCCAGCGCGGCCAGTGTGTCGTTTATTTCCTCGCCGACCGACTCCATGGAGTCGTTCTTGCTCTCGGGGTCGACGCGGGCAGTCAGGTCACCGTCGGCGGCGTCACCGAGCACGCGTCGGTACTCCGTGGCTTTTGCTTCGAGGTGCTCGTTTATCTCTTGCATCACCTCGCTCTCCTCGATTGCCTCCTCGCGAGCCTGTTCAGCCTCGCGTCGCGCCTGTTCGGCCTCCTCGCGGGCGTTCTCAGTCTCGGATATTTTCTCGCGTATCGAGGAGCGCATCCGGTCGAACGACGCGTAGAGCGTGCCGAACTCGTCCTCACGAGTGGTCGAGAGGTCTGCGTCGAGATTGCCGTCGCCCATCGCTTGCGCTTTCGAGGAGAGTGAGCGCAACGAGACGACGGTACTCGTTCCGATTGTCACCCCGACGAGACCGAGGTTGATTATCGCAAACAGCAGGAGTCCGATGAGGTCAGAGTTTATCTGGTTGCTCAGCGCGTACGCCTGCGTCTTGTCGGCGTGGACCATCACGGTCCAGTCAGTCGAGCGCAACTGGGTGCTCGCCATCAGCATCTCGTCCATCTCCGTGAAATCGCTCTCCCCACCGGCGAGTTGACTCGACGCACCGCCATCGTGCTCGGAGAGAATCCGACTCGAGTTCGGGTGCGAGACGTACTGGCCGTCGCTGTTTACGACAACAGTAAAGGAGTCGTTGCGGCGGTCAGAGATGCTCTGGGACTGTGCCTGGAGGTCCGTCATGTAGACGAGTGCGTGGTCCGGGTTGTTTTCCACGGGTGAGATGACGGCGATAATCGGGTGGTCGACCAGCGGCACCGAGAACGGCTCCGAAACGTAGGTGTCGGTCGGCCCGTCGAACTCGGGGGGATTCTCGGCGAAGGCCGCCCCCTGTTCGCGTGGGTTCACACCAACGAAGTCCTCGTTCGAACTCGCCTCGAACGTCATGGAGGTGGTGTTCAGATAGTGCACGGCAGCAACGTTCTCTGGGACTTCCTCCCGCTCGACGAGTTTCTGAAGGTACTCATCGGCCTGGGCTGTACTTCCGCTCTGGAGCGCCGGGTTCGCAGATGTGCTTCGGACGCTCCGCTGTGTGTTGTTGAGCCACGAATCCAGTTGTGCGGACTGGGACTGCGAGAGTGCAGTCAGGTCGCTCTCGACATCGTCGTTGAGTGTCGCAGACGCCTGTGAACTGACGACGAGGCCGAAGCCGACCATCAACACGATTGCGAGCGCCAGCGCGACGCCCAACTGCGTCGCGTAACTCTTCCGCAGAGAATCTGGTAAAAGTGAACCACTGTTCGGTGCCATCGCTTCTGATGACGGCCTAAATTCGCTTAAAAGACACCCCCCATATTTTACTACTGATAATGACAGCACCGCAACTGTGGTTCCGCCTTCTGCTCGCGATGGCGATTCAAAGGAGGTTATAGGTCGTAATATACTCGCTGACGTAGTCGTGCAACGACGGATCGGGCGACCGCACGACCCGCCACTCGTCGTGCTGGCTATCGAGTGTGATATTCAGGTCGCCGGCCGGCGTGACGAGAAAGACGACGTTGACGGTGTGGCGGGAGTCAGCACCTGCGACCGATGCAGTATCCCAGAAGTGGGCGTGAACACCGAGGCGACGTTCGACAGAGACGGAGATGTCCAGTTCTTCGCGGGCGATGCGTTCGGCGGCTGCCGTCAGTTGCTCGCCCTTGTAGAGCCGGCCACCGGGCCAGAACCACTCGCCTGCAGCGGGTTCGTTGGTTCGTCGTGCGAGGACGACACCGTCGTCGTGCGAAACGACGACTTCGACACAGACCTGCGGGAGATGTGCGAGACAGTCACCGAACGTCTCCTCCGGAATGAATTCGTCGTGAACGTCCATGTTATCTGCCAATCGTGTCTTCGCCAAGAGTGTCCCGGACGCGACCCGGATGGCCGAAACAATAAATAGAGATTGTCGTTATAATTAGATGAACCGGCTCACATGTCCTCGTCGGATCCTGACGAACTGGCAGAGTCGCTCTCCGTACTCGTGTCAGTTCTCGACGACCCGGAGCAGGGGAAGAAGCGACTGCCACGCATCGTCAGTCTCTTTGAATCCGACCACCGCCGGGTCCGACTCTCTGCGGCGTGGGCCTGTTTGGCTGTCGCCAACGAACTCGAAGACGAGGACACCATCGAGTATCTCGTGCGACGGTTGAGTGACCGCCTCGACGAGGAACACGTCTCGCTGGAACTGACGACGACGCTCGATTACATCTCGACGCGTTATTCCGGGCAGGTCGAGCGCATCCTCGAACAGATGGACCACGAGGAGCGTGAACAAGGCTCGGTCCCCCTCCCGCGCGTCGGGAACTTCACCCGGAGCAACTACTACAGTAGCGACCACTCCCGGGACGGCGTGGGGCGTATGCAGGTCGCCGGGGCCGAGAGTGAGACGGGCCCACGCCACGCGTACGCCGCCTCACAGCGCGACGAGCGCGACCAGGCGGAACGTGAACGCGACCGGGGCGAGAGCGACGGCAACGAGGAGGCAGACGATGCAGATGGAAACGGTGGCCCATCGGCCGGTGACGAACGGGAGAACGCCTTCGGGGCGATGGGACAGGAGCGGACAGAAGTCGCTTCCATCGCGACGGGGAGTCGCTTCGATAAACTGCACATCCTCGCGGCCCGCCAGCGCGGTCGGTACGCGGACATCTACGACGCACTCGTCGGGAACGGTAGCGAGGAAGAGGCTGTCGCCCTCCGGCTGTTCCACGACCCAGCGGACACCAGCGACCAGTTCGACTATGTCGCCCGGATGGAAACCCAGCTCTCGCGCTGGGAGGCCGTTTCGGGACACGACCACATCGTCACCGCACTCGACTGGAGTGTCGACCCGAAGCCGTGGCTGGCGACGCTCTTTGCGGGAGAGTCCCTCGCGGAGTTCGGCCACGTCCCGCCCGAGCGCGTGCTCGACGACGCTATCAACCTCGCGGACGCCGTCTCACATCTCCACGGTAACGGCGTCGTCCACGCGGGTATCGACCCCGGAAATGTCGCCTATCCGGGCGCTCTCGTCGAAGGCGAGGGTCAACGACCACCACTGCTTGACAACGTCGGACTGATGCGCGTCTTCCGCCTGCACTTCGACCCGGCGCTCCATCTCGACCCCCGGTACGCCGCTCCGGAGTACTTCGACAGCCAGTACGGCGGCATCGACCACTCGACGGACATCTACCAACTTGGTGCGGTGCTCTATCATCTATGTACCGGAAAACCGCCGTACACTGGACAGTTCGACCAGGTCAGGGAGAGCGTCCTGAACGAGCGTCCAGCACCCCCGAGTACCGTTGCGGAGGGCGTCCCGCCGGCAGTCGACGACGTCATCACGAAAGCGATGGCCCAGCAGAAACTCACGCGCTACGAGACCGTCGAACACCTCCAGCAGGAACTCGTGGGTATCAGGAGGCGGGACGAGGATGGTTGAGTTTGGCCTCTACAACGTCGCCGGAAATCCGAACCTGACGTTCATTTTCTTCGTCGGGCTGACGATACTCATGGTGCTGGGATTTCGGTTCGCCTACTACGCCTACCGGAACCGGGCGTCGACCGAACTCGCGTCGCAGGTCCCCATCTGGAGTCACCTGCTGTACATCGGCGTGTTGACGACAGTGTTTGGCGCGGCGGGCATTCTCGAGATCGTCACCTCCTGGCAACTGCCGTACAAGAGCGCTGCGATGCTGGGTGCGACGTTGCTGCTCGCCTTTGCTATCAGGCAGATTCACTACACGGCAACGAGCGCGGACAGCGGTTCGCGCACGCATCCGTTCGAGCGACTGGCGAGGGCTGTGTTCGTTGCCGCCGTCATTCTACAGGCCGTTCTCCTCGTCCAGTTCGGCGAGTCGGACCTCACGGCGACTCTCGGGAGTCTGAGCGCGCTCGCCTTCCTCGCCTACGGCCTCGCGTTCTACCACGACCAGATATCCACGTCACGACTGCAGGGGACGATGCTCGACTCACTGTTGCGGCACTTGCTTCCGATACTCTCGTTTGCCGCGCTGACCGGTATCGTCAACCTCGCCATTCCCTTCGGGCTGGACCGTATCGTCGTCCTCCACGTCCAAGTGGTTTTCATCATCATGACGGCGACGGCGTTGATGACCGGCACGATCAAACTCCGACAGAACCTCGCCAGTCTCTGACCCCCACCTTCGCTCAACGGCGACAGAACCGGGGTGCGTCCGCGATGAGACCGTCGACACCGA
Source organism: Salinibaculum salinum (assembly GCF_037645885.1). Classification (NCBI taxonomy): domain Archaea; kingdom Methanobacteriati; phylum Methanobacteriota; class Halobacteria; order Halobacteriales; family Haloarculaceae; genus Salinibaculum; species Salinibaculum salinum. The sequence continues at coordinate 38,703 of NZ_JBBENW010000021.1, forward strand.
GTGCAGCCAGTCGGTCGGCCTGCTTGTCGGACTGTATCGTCCACGTGTTGATTTCGAAGCCAGCGCCGTGTGCCGTGTCCACGAACCCGGCGTCACAGCACCGCCGATAGGGGTGCAGGGATTCACAGTCGAGGCGTCGGGCAACATCGATTGCGGTGTCGGTATCACTGCCAAAGAGGAGCGCGAGCGGAACGTCGCTCCGCTCGCCAACGTTCCGAAGCGCTCTGGTGTCGAACGACGAGACGAGCACGTCGTTTGCAAAGCGGTCGACGACGGTCAGACAGTCCGCAGCGAGGCCGCGCTCTTTGAGTTCGACGTTGAGCGCGACGTGGTCTGGAGTCGCCTCGAACATCTCGGCGAGGGTCGGAATCGTGGCGTCGCTTTCGAGCACAGAAAGTGTCTGCAACGTCGAGAGGGAGGCCTCCCCGACGATTCCTGTTGCATCGGTGAGTCGGCCGAGTTCGTCGTCGTGAAAGACAACTAGTTCGCCGGTCCCGCACCGTCGCACATCGACCTCGACACCGTCAGCACCTGCTTCGACAGCAGCGCGGACAGCTTGAACGGTGTTCTCGGGGTTGACACCGGCGAAACCGCGGTGGGCGAAGCAGCGCACACCGAACCGTTCGGCTGCAACGCTCCAAGTCGTTACGGTGTCCGTTCGGCGATCGGTCGAGGGCACCGCTGACGAGACAGAACTATTGGGGACGCAACCGCAGAACGGAACATGCAGGCAGTCCGCTACCACGAACACGGCGGTACCGACGTGTTGCAGGTCGACGATGTCGACCGACCAGAAGCGACCGACGACAGCGTTCTCGTCGAGGTAGACGCGGCGGGCGTCAATCCCGTCGACACCTACTTCCGTGAAGGGTCGTACGAACCCGCCAGTCTCCCCTGGATTCCCGGCTCGGACGTGGCGGGGACCGTCGCCGAAGTCGGCGACGAGGTGACCGACTTTGCCGTCGGTGACCGCGTCTTCGGGACTGGACTCGGAAACACGGTTCCGGGAACCTGTGCCGAGTACGTCGCCGCACCGACGGACTTGATTGCACACCTCCCGGAGGGTGTCGATTTCGAGACGGGTGCAGCGACGGCGCTTGTCGGCGTCACTGCGTGGCAGACGCTCGTCGAGGCGTGCTCGCTCCGACCGGCCGACACCTGTCTGATCCACGGCGGCAGCGGCGGCGTCGGTCACGTCGCCGTCCAGTTGGCCGCGGCGTCGGGCGCGACGGTGACGACGACCGCTTCGACGGGATATCACGACCGCCTGCGTGAACTCGGGGCAGACACTGTCCTCGATTACCGCCGCGACGACCTGGCAGAAGCAGTCGTTGATGCCGGCCAACCGGACGTAATCCTGGACCACCGTCTCGACGAGTACCTCCCGTTCGACACCGATGTCGCCGCCGACGACGGGGACATCGGTGCTATCGGGAACGAATCGCTCTCGGCGACGTTCGAGAACGTCCCGCAGTGTCGGGGAAAGGCGCTCTCGGTCCACCACGTCAGTATGTTCAACACGCCCGACATCGGCGCTGTCCTCTCGAATCTCGCGACGCTGCTGGGCAACGGTGATCTTTCGGGTATCGTCGCCCGTCGGTATGCACTCGACGACGTCGGTGAAGCCCACCGCGCCGTTCTCGAAGATAGTTATCTCGGCAAACTCGTCGTCACGCCCTGACCAGAGTGCGTGCCGTTTGCAGACTGTTTCTGTGCTCATTGACAACAAATGACAAGGGACTAAGACGCTGGGGCGTCAAATACGAAGTTAGTCATGAAAGCGACAGAGAGGCCCACCTTCGACACATCCGACAGACGACGGATTTACGAGTACATCGAACGGAACGGGGCAGTTCGGCCGGAGGCGCTGTACGACGACCGAATCGTTCGCGTCGAACCCGAGCGGTTCCGACAGCTGGTCGCCATCATGAAACGTGACGGGGTGATAGAGGAGCGAAACGGAACGCTCAGGGTCGCACTGGAGGGTGGTGCCAGAGAGGAGTACCGGACGGCGAACTTCGACTTCGAGATTCGACCGGCGAGACAGGAGGACTTCTCTGGTATCCTGGGCGTCATCGAGCAGGTTGCCAGCCAGCGAACCTACATCGAAGCCGAAACGGTCGCCGAGCAGTTGAACCACGAGGACGCGCTCATCAGACACAACGACCTCGACACGCGGATGTTCTTCGTCGCGACGGTGAGCGAGGAAGTCGTCGGCTGGTGTCACGTCGAGTCGCCGGAACTTGAGAAACTGCGACACACGGCCAAGTTGACAATCGGCATTCTCGAGGAATATCAGGGAGAAGGGCTGGGGAGTCACCTCCTCCAGCGGGGGCTCTCGTGGGCCAGGTCGAACGGTTACGAGAAGGTCTACCAGTCGGTGCCGGCGACGAACGAGCGAGCAATCGGATTCCTTCGAGACCACGGCTGGGAAGAAGAAGCCCGTCGCACGGACCACTACAAACTCGATGACGAGTACGTCGACGAGGTAATGCTGGCCCATCACCTCGACGAGTGAGTCAGTGGAATTCGCGGCCAACGTTTTATCTGCTCTCCGGATGACATGGTACGTATGACTGTCTCCTTCGACTTCACCGACGACGTGGTACTCGTGACGGGCGTCGGCGGCGCACTCGGGAGCGCCGTCGCGGAGGCGTTTCTCGACAGCGGCGCAACCGTCTGTGGCGCAGACCTCGTCGACAGCGAGAGCGAAGACTTCCTCCTCGACAACCCCGATCGCATCGATTTTTACCAGGGGGATTTCACCGATGAAGCGCAGGTCGCGGCGGCCATCGAGGACATCGTCGACGGCCACGGCGGCCTGGATTACCTCATCAACATCGCCGGAACGTGGCGCGGCGGCACGCCCGTCGACGAGACCGATGTCGAGACGTTCGACTTCCTCTTCGACGTGAATCTCAAGACGATGTTCCTGGCGACGAAACACGCCCTACCCCATCTTCGGGAGCGGGACGGTGCGGTGGTCAGCGTCTCAGCACGCTCCTCACTGGAGGGGGGAGAAGGCGACGCCATCTACCGCGCGACCAAAGCCGGCGTGCGCATCCTGACCGATTCCGTCGCCGAGGAGAATCTCGGAACTGTCCGCGCAAACGCTGTGATGCCGAGCGTCATCGACACGCCGATGAACCGCGAGATGATGCCTGACTCCGACTTCGACATGTGGGTCGACCCTGGCGACATTGCCGATGTGATGCAGTTCCTCTGCAGTGACGCCGCGAGCGTCACCAGCGGTGCGGCGGTGCCGGTCTACGGCGAGGCCTGATACTGTCGGACGTAAGCCTTTCAAGAATATCGCCACCCTGGGTGGCGAATAGCTTTCCGAAGTTACGTCCAACAGTATGAGTCAGCCGAGGAGTATCGCGGCGTCGATAATGCCCGCTTTGAGGAGCAACGACTGGATGCCGAGCACGAGTGTGAATCCGACGGCGAGGGGGATGACGAGTCGAACCCACCAGAGCCACGTGATGGTGAACGAGTCGCCAAGCGAGGTGCCGAGACTGATCTCTTCCGTGAACTGGTCTGCGGCGACCCAGCCGACGAACAGGACGAACAGGAGGACGGCGACCGGAATGAGGAGGTTGAACACGACGTCGTTGTACCAGCCGAACGTCGCCAAGCCGGTGGTCGCCGGGAGTCCGAACAGGAAGATGGCCGTCCCGAGTCCCAGCGCGACCCGCGTGCGACCGTAGTCGTAGGTTTCGGAGACGTACGATACCGGCACTTCCAGCAGACTAATCGAACTGGAGAGCCCGGCAAAGAGCAGAATACTGAAGAAGACGAACCCGAGAATCGCGCCACCAGTGAGCTGTCCGAACGCGCCCGCGAGCGAGGTGAACGCCGTGCCCGCTCCGCCACTTTCAGGGCTGACACCGATCGTCGAGAGGATTGGAAAGACGACGAACCCGGCCAGCAGCGCAATCAGTGTGTTGACGCCCACGATAGCACCACTGTCTGCGGGGAGACTATCGTCCCGGTCCAGATACGAAGAGTAGGCTATCATCACGCTGAACCCGAGCGAGAGAGTGAAAAACGCTTGCCCGACTGCGTAGGGGATGATGCTATCGAGGTTCGAAAAGAGGACGGCGAAGTCCGGCGTGAGATAGTAGTCGTAGCCGGCCGCCGCACCGGAGAGCGTGGCTGCCCAGACGCCGAGCCCGACGAGCAAGATGAGGATGCCAGGGACCATCACCTTCGTCGCGCGCTCGATGCCGTCGGTGACGCCGAAGGCGACGATGCCGACGGTCAGCCCCATAAAGATGGCATGGCCGATTATGGCTGGAGTCCCCGAAGCGATTGACCCGAAATAACCCGCGGCGTCGCCGAAGTAACTCCCGGTCACGCTCCCGAGAATGTAGCTTAGCACCCAGCCACCCACGATGCTGTAAAACGAGAGTGTGACGAACGAGACGACCACGCCGAACGCGCCTGCGAACGACCAGTTTCCAAAGCCCAGTTTCTCGAACGCGTCGACGGGATTACTCTCACTCCGTCGGCCGATGACGAACTCGACCAGCATCGTCGGGAACCCGATGAGGACGACGGCGACGAGGTAGACGAGGACGAACGCCGCCCCGCCGTTCGACGCCGTCTGAAACGGAAACGACCAGATGTTCCCCAGACCGACCGCGCTCCCGACCGCAGCCAGGATGAAACCAATTCTGCTCGTCCAGTGTTCTCGCTCTGGCATACTGCTTCACAGGTTCACAACACAGACAAATAAGAATCAGGAATATAGTTCGAAATAGACAACATAGCGTCAAATTTTACTTGCCATTTCCCACATATGTGTGCGACCAAAGGGCAGTGGTATGACCCCCCTCCTCTCGTTGTGAATTGTCTTCCATGACATTCGCTCATTGTCGTAGTAGCCTCTTTCTGCCACCTGATCTCTACCAACTGCAGCGTGCTGTAACTCACCCTCCAGCCATATTTCGACAGCTCAGAAGCCCTGCCTGGCATCGAGGGTAGCCGACGAGTAGATTCGCATGCCACAACACACCGCAGCAGTCGTTCGGTTTTCGACAAATGACGATTGCCGATGTTCCGATTACAGAATCCTTTTTACGTCGGTACTGTTTGCAACGGGCAATGAGCGTTGGGAGGAAGCCACAATGACGATGGACGAACGTATCGAGGAGTTGCGCGAAATGCGCCGGGAAGCAGAGCTCGGCGGCGGCCAGGACCGCATCGACTCCCAGCACGAGAAGGGAAAGATGACCGCCCGCGAGCGCATCGACTACTTCCTCGACGATGGGACCTTCACGGAGTTCGATCAGTTCCGAACGCACCGTTGCCACAACTTCGACATGGAGGAACAGGAATTCAAGGGCGACGGTGTGGTCACCGGCTACGGTGACGTCAACGGTCGCACCGTCTTCGTGTTCGCCCACGATTTCACCGTTTTCGGCGGCTCGCTCGGCGAAGTTTTCGCCGAGAAAGTCACGAAAGTGATGGATAAGGCCATGGAGACCGGTGCGCCCGTCATCGGTCTCAACGACTCGGCTGGCGCACGCATCCAGGAAGGTATCGACTCGCTTGCCGGCTACGCCGAGATTTTCCACCGCAACCAGCAGGCCAGCGGTGTTATCCCCCAGATCTCTGCTATCATGGGGCCGTGCGCTGGCGGTGCGGTCTACTCCCCCGCCATTACGGACTTCATCATGATGGTCCAGGACACCAGCCACATGTTCATCACCGGGCCGGACGTCATCGAAACCGTCACCGGCGAACAGGTCGGCTTCGACGAACTCGGCGGGGCGAGTACACACGCCTCCGAATCGGGTGTCTCACACTTCACTGCCGCCGACGAAGAGGAGGCGCTCGACGATATCCGGCACCTCCTCTCGTATCTTCCGCAGAACAACGTCGAGGACCCGCCGCGGGTCGACCCCTGGGACGACCCGGACCGCGAGTCGGACAAGTGTGCCGACATCGTCCCCGACCAGCCACAGAAGCCCTACGACATGACCAACGTTATCGACGACGTGGTCGACGAGGGTTCCTTCTTCGAGGTGGCCGAAGCCTTCGCGCGCAACCTGGCTATCGGCTTTGCGCGACTGGACGGCCACGCTATCGGCGTCGTCGCCAACCAACCACGGGTCAACGCCGGCACGCTAAACATCGACGCGTCAGTGAAGGGTGCACGCTTCGTCCGCTTCTGTGACGCGTTCAATATCCCCATCCTGACGTTCGTGGACGTGCCCGGCTTCATGCCCGGCACCGACCAGGAACACAACGGCATCATCAACCACGGCGCGAAACTGCTCTACGCGTTCTCGGAAGCCACCGTCCCGCTGATGACGGTCATCACGCGAAAAGCCTACGGTGGCGCCTACGACGTGATGTCCTCGAAACACATCGGCGCAGACGTAAACTATGCCTGGCCGACAGCCGAAATCGCAGTTATGGGCCCCCAGGGTGCGGTCAACGTCCTCTTCAGCGACGAACTCGAGGAAGCCGACGACGCCGACGAACGCCGCCAGGAACTCATCGACGAGTACCGCGAAGAGTTCGCCAACCCCTACTCGGCCGCAGACCGCGGGTTCGTCGACGACGTCCTGGAACCCAAGGAGACGCGCTCGCAGTTGATTCAGGACCTGGAGATGCTTCGCTCGAAACGTAAATCACAGCCCGACAAGAAACATGGCAACATCCCACTCTGAGATGGCCGACAATTCGACACGCTCGCTGCCGACCGAGGATGGAACGCTCTCGATTCCGCCGACAGCGACGCCGGCCGAAGCCGCTGCGATTGCTGCGGCAGTCGGGGCACACATGCGAGACCAGCAGATGGCTGCGCTGGCAGCAGCCGCTGCCGCGGCCGACGAGGCGGTTACCTGGGACGGCAGACGCTGGGAGTTTGCCGGACGCATCGAAGGGCTGTCTGGCATCTCCCGACGCGTTCCGCGAGAGGCACCGACCGACGAATGGACTGCAGCAGGACGAATGGAGGGACTCTAATGACAGGATTCGACAAAGTGCTCGTCGCAAACCGCGGCGAGATTGCGGTGCGCGTGATGCGCGCCTGTGAGGAACTGGGTATCGATACCGTCGCTGTTTACAGCGAGGCGGACAAACACAGCGGCCACGTCCGCTACGCCGACGAAGCCTACAACGTCGGCCCGGCGCGTGCCGCCGACTCGTATCTCGACCACGATGCGATCATCGACGCGGCACAGCGGGCTGACGCCGATGCAATCCACCCCGGTTACGGCTTCCTCGCGGAGAACGCCGAGTTCGCCGGCAAAGTTCAGGATGCCGACGGCGTCCAGTGGATCGGCCCGTCCAGCGGTGCGATGGAGCGTCTCGGCGAGAAGACGAAAGCTCGCCAGATTATGGACGGGGCTGACGTGCCAATCGTTCCCGGCACGACCGACCCCGTCGAGGAGACCGACGAAGTCGTCGAGTTCGGCGAAGAATACGGCTTCCCCGTCGCTATCAAGGCCGAAGGTGGCGGTGGCGGCCGCGGGATGAAAGTCGTCAACTCGGCCGACGAGGCCGAAGATCAACTCGAAAGCGCCAAACGCGAAGGCGAGGCGTACTTCGACAACGATTCCGTCTATCTGGAGCGGTATCTGGAGAATCCCCGTCACATCGAGGTCCAGATTGTCGCCGACGAACACGGCAACGTCCGACATCTGGGCGAGCGTGACTGCTCGCTCCAGCGCCGCCATCAGAAAGTCATCGAGGAAGGCCCCAGTCCCGCGCTGTCGGACGAACTCCGCGAGAAGATTGGTGAAGCTGCACGCCGCGGCGTCGACGAGGCCAACTACACGAACGCCGGCACCGTCGAGTTCCTCGTCGAAGAGGACATGGACCGCGAGGACGGCGAGGTGCTCGGCCCGGACGCGAACTTCTACTTCCTGGAGGTTAACACACGCATTCAGGTCGAACACTGCGTGACCGAGGAGATCACCGGTATCGACATCGTGAAGTGGCAGATTCGCGTCGCCCAGGGCGACGAAATCACGTTCGACCAGGACGACGTGGACATCGACGGCCACGCGATGGAGTTCCGCATCAACGCCGAGAACGCCGCCGACGACTTCGCGCCCTCGACCGGTGGCACGCTGGAAACCTACGATCCGCCAGGCGGGGTCGGCGTCCGGATGGACGACGCCCTCCGGCAGGGTGACGACCTGGTGACCGACTACGACTCGATGATCGCCAAACTCATCGTCAGTGGCGAAACCCGCGAGGAGGTCATCGACCGTGGCAAGCGCGCCCTCGGCGAGTTCGACATCGAAGGTATCGTGACGGTCATTCCGTTCCACCGACTGATGCTCGACGACGAGGAGTTCGTCGGCGGGACGCACACCACGAAGTATCTCGACAACGAACTCGACCCCGAACGCATCGACGAGGCCCAGGAGAAGTGGGGTACCGAACAGGCCGCACCGAGCGACGACGAGGAGGAAGTCACCGAACGGGAGTTCACCGTCGAGGTCAACGGCAAGCGCTTCGAAGTGGAACTCGAAGAGCGCGGCGCGCCGGCTATCGATGTCGAGGCCGCCGCGGGCAGCAGCGGGGGCGGCAGCCAGCCCCGACCCGACCAGGCAGGCCCGAGCAACGACGACGGCGGCAGCGCCGAAGTCAGCGCCGAGGGAACCACCGTCACCGCCGAGATGCAGGGCACCATTCTTGACGTGAACGTCGAAGAGGGCGACGAGGTCGACGCCGGCGACGTGTTGCTGGTGCTCGAAGCGATGAAGATGGAGAACGACGTTGTCGCCGAGGCTGGCGGTACAGTCACCGAAATCGCCATCGGTGAGGGCGACAGCGTCGATATGGGCGACCTGCTGGTCGTCATCGAGTAAGCCAACTGTCTCCGGTATTGGTGGCCTCGTCGAGTCTCTCTTCCACTGATGAGAATGACGCGCTGGACACAGAGGGTAGATACAGCGGAATATTCTCGGGTATAAGTACGTCCGCGGCGCGTCGATTAGCCGTTCGTCCCCAGAGATTACTCCTCTGTCTCTTCAGACAGATTGAGCTCCGCGACGAGGCGTGCGGTGATGATCTGTTCGAGCATGTCGAGCAACTGTTCGTCGTCGGACGTGTAGTCCGCAACGATGCCGAGCGGGATTTCACCGCCAGCGACGTCGTGGTGACCACCGCCGCTCCCGACGTCTTCGAACGCCTCATTTAGGATGTCACCGACGTGCACCCGTGGATCCGGCGACCGGGCACTGATGTGAATAGCGTCGTTGACAATTCCAAACACGATTGCGGTTTGAACGCCCTCGAGTCTCACAAGATAGTCGACGGCCTGGGGGAGCGCATCCCGTTCGCCCGTGCGGCCGACATGAGAGATGAGTACCGCTTCGGTTGTCCTTCGATTGTCGATAGCCGACGAGATTGCGTCGAGGGTTCCCCCGGTAATTGACGGCGTCGATAACTGCCGGAGTATCTCCTGGTCCGCGTACTCGTGGAGATGCCCTGCCGCATCATAGTCCTCGCTAGTCGCTCCGCGGAGAAAGTCGAGAGTATCTGAACGGATGGCGAACAGGAGTGCCGTCGCAAGATCCGTATCGAGTTCGATATCGAGAGCCCGCACGTACTCCGTCAGAATCGTCGCAGCTGCTCCCACCTCTTCACGATGATCGACGAACCGAGCGTCGATATCCTCGGCAGGGTGGTGGTCGATCACGATATCTACGTTCGTGTCCGGGGGAACCCGGTTGTTCTCGCCAGGGATCGAGTGATCGACGAATGCGAGTAGCGAGTCCGGTTGCCGGTTCTGAACCGTCGCGGGGTCGAACGACTGGAGGTCGATATCGAGCAGATTGACGAACGCCCGGTTCTGTTGGTGGGAAATATCGCCGCTGTAGAGGATATGTCGGTCGTCGATACCAGCCGCGGCCGCAATCCGGCCTAGTGCGAGTGCGCTGGCGAGACAATCCGGATCGGGATTATTGTGGCAAACGATATTGATTTCGCTACCCTCACCGAGAAGTTCGTCGAGTTGTTGCGGCGAGCTCATTCCTTGAACCGTATGACCTCTATACAGTTAGGAGTACAGGACCATTCTGAAACAAGTGGGTCGTATATAGGGAATGCGACGAACCGGACCGGAGTCGAGAGGACGAACTGATCTCGTTTCGAGACAGCCTTCGACCGGTACTGTTAGGGAAGCCGCTGCCCCGACATTGCAGTATGCAACAGACGCGCTGTGCCGTCCTCGATGCGATTGCCGACGGACCGGTCGCGGGACCCGCTCTGGCCGAGCAACTCGACGTGTCTCGCGCCGCGATCTGGAAACACATCGAGGCGCTTCGCGACGACGGCTTCGAGATAGCCAGCGACGACGACGGCTACGAACTCGTCTCTGTCCCCGAGTTCGGCGGCACGGCGATCGAATTCGGACTGGACGCCCCGTTCGAAGTGGAGTATCACGACGCCATCCCCAGCACGAACGAACGCGCACGGGAGTTGGGTGCCAAAGGCAAATCGGACGTGGTCGTCGTCGCCGACGAGCAGACCGGTGGGAAGGGTCGTCTGGACCGCGCGTGGTCGTCGCCGAGTGGCGGCATCTGGCTCTCGATTCTGTTGCGCCCTGACGTACCGCCCGCGCAGGCCCCCGCGTTCACGCTCGCCGCGGCTGTCGCGACGACGCGTGCCGCTCGTGAAGCCGGCGTCGAAGCGGAAATCAAGTGGCCCAACGACGTTCTCGTGAGTGACACCAACGAGAACTCGTCAGAGCGCAACTCTGAGGGCCCTGCCAAACTCGTCGGTATCCTCACCGAGATGGAGGGGGAAGCCGACCGCATCTCGTGGCTGGTCGTCGGCATCGGTATCAACGCTAACGTCGACCCGGACGATCTGCCCGCGGATACCCCGGCGACGAGCATCCGCGCCGAAGTCGGTGACGTGGAACGGCGAGTGTTCACGCAGCGACTGTTAGAGGAGTTCGACGACCTGCGGAAAGACCTCGACAGCGTTGTCCCGGCGTGGCGCGAGTACGCCTCGACACTCGGCCGGCGCGTTCGCGTCGACACGCCGGGCGGCGAGGTAATCGGTGAGGCCGTCGATGTCGCGTTCCCGGGAACTCTCGTCGTCGACACCGACGACGGCCGCGTCGAAGTCACTGCTGGGGACTGTGAGCACTTGCGTCCAGCCGACGAGTAACTGTCCAGCTATCGGCCGACCGCTTCACTCAGCATTATCGACGTTGACTGTCAGGACCGGCACCGGTGCAGAGCGGACGACGCGCTCGGCGACGCTGCCGAGCAGGAGCCGGTTCATGCCGGATCGCCCGTGAGTTCCCATCACCACGATGTCACACGGATTCTCGGCAGCGTAGGCGGTGATTTCGCTGGCCGGTGAACCCTCGATGAGGTCCGTCTCGACGGAGGCCTCATCCGCCCGGTGCTGGACCTGTTCGAGTGCTGACTCCCCCTCCCGTTCGAGCGCCTGGCTGACTCCGTCCATCGACGCTTCCATTGGGATATCCGTCAGCGAAGCAGTGTCGACCACGTAGAGCGCGCGCAGTGTCGCGTCGTGTGCGGCAGCGAGTCCGGCGGCGTGATCGATGACCTTCTCCATCCCGTGAGAGCCGTCAGTCGGCAAGAGGATATCATCGTACATGTGAGGGAGTACCACGCCGGCGTACTTAGTATTCAGGCACCAGCAGTGTTGGTTAGTTGCCGGGAGAAACTACGTCGGTCACGTCGCTGACGCCCGCTCGTCGAACGACTGCCCGGACGATATCCTCGGCACCGGAGAGGTTGTCCGAATCACCGTCGAGGACAAGGAGACGGGCGTCGCGTCCCTCAGAGATCAACCCGCAATTCAACCCGACAATCTCTGCACCGTTGACCGTCGCCATCTGCAGTACTTCGAGCGCGCTCACGTCGAAGAGTTTCGCTGTGAACTCCATCTCCCGGAACATCGAAGGGCTGTTTGTCATCACGTTGTCCGTCCCGAGTGCGACGGTCGTCCGGTTGAGCAGGTCCCGAATCGGTGGGTGGCCGACGTCGGTGACGATGTTCGACCGCGGGCAGACCACGACCGGCGTCTCGTTGTCGGCCAACCGCTGCAGGTGGAGTTTCTCCGCGTGGACCATGTGGACCAGAAAGTCCGGGTCGAGGTCCATCGCGGGATTGATGTCGCCGCTGTCGACTTCGCCGGCGTGGATGCCGAACAGTTTGTCTGCGCGTGCCGTCGCGTTCCGTTCCATCGAAAAATCGCCGTCTTTGGCACCGCTGGCACCGAAACCGTCGCTTCGCTCCATCGCGTCGACGGATTCGCGCCCGAGAACGACCGGTTCGATGTCGACCCCCTCGATGGCAGCCTCGAACATCTCGAGGCCGTCGACCCCTCCTTCTCGAAACTCGATGCATGCTCCGGTTCCAGTGTTCCGCATGAATTGTAGCGAGCGGGCCATTCCGTCGACCAGTTCGTCGCGGCTGGCAGCATCGAGCAGTCGATGCTTGAGGCCGTCGGGTGGCGCGACGAGTTCTTCGAGCGACAGGTCGCCACCGGCCTCTTTCGCGATTGAATCTCCGAGATGCGTGTGAGCGTTGACGAACGCAGGGAGGATGATACTGTCACCGCGAACGTCGGCTTCTTCGATGGCTGCGATTTTGCCGTCCTCGACGACGACACGACCCTGTATTGGGTCGAACTCGCGGCCCCGGAGGACGGTCCCTTCGATAATCATATCTCGATGAAGTTGCCCGAATTAGTTGAAATCTCCGCTCCAGCGCTGGGGACAGTGGATAGTTTGCCGACATGTCTCAGTTATCGTGCGGTGCCAGAACGACCGAGCCGTCGCTGTGTACGGTCGCGCTGTGCCCCTCTATTCGGAACGTGATGTATCCCGGGCCACGTCTCTTTCCACTCTCCGTTGCCCTGAACACGTTGTTGAGTGCGTCGGCGTTGACGATGTCGTTGAGGGGCCCGTACGAACGGGTGTCTTTTCCGGTACTCGTTTCGAGCGCTTCGAGAACAGCAACCGAGACGGGTCGAGAGTCGTGCCACGAGGACTCGACTGTTCCGTCTGCGTTGATGACCACGTCTGCGCCGTCATCTTCATCTGGGGTCCCGTCAGTCATTGTAATTGGACAACGAAACCATGATAATTGACCTTTTCCTTCACTAAGGGTATTCTGAAAACTATAGCATTTGTCAGTAGAATCAGTCGAAATCGTCCAGTGTCGCGTTGATGCCTGGACGGACGTCTCGCACGAGCGCCCCGTCGAGGTCGAGACCGAGCGTTCGGATAGTCTGGTTGCCGACGCGTTCGCTGTAGTCGACGGGCGCGTACACGCCGAGTCGCCACTGGTCGCGCTGGGCAGCACGGAGTGCACCAACCAGTGTCGACTGCTGGCCGAGTTCGCGAATCTCACCGTTGACCAGGACACGTGAGGAGGATTCGGTCATCTCCGGCCGACTCGGGACGTCGAGGATGACTTCGTCCGGGTCGAGGTCAACGCTGTCGGCGATATCCCGCTCAAAGTCCCGGACGGTTTCGTGGTCGGTGATGAGAATGTCTTCTGGGACGGCATCCATCTCGGCCCAGACCGCTCGCTTGTAGAGGTTCCGTTGTTCGAGACGGCGAGCGTATTCCACGGTGCCCTCGCACTCGCGCATCGCGACGTGGAGCGCGTGGTCGTCCATTCGCCGCAACTCCTCGGCCGTCGTCGCACCGGCGGCGAGCAACCGCTCTGCAGCGCGCTGGAGCATCGACTTCGCGATTCGGGCGACGTGGTGGGAGTAGACGGTCGGATTCATCAGCGCGCGAGCCAGCAAGAGACTCTCCGCAGACTGGACGTTCCCCTCGTCGAGGACGAGTTCGCCGTCGACGAATCGGAGTTCGCGAACGAGACGACCGTGATCGATTGTGCCGTAGGGGACGCCGGTATGGTGGGCGTCCCGGACGAGGTAGTCCATCCGGTCGACGTCGAGTTCGCCGGAGACGAGCTGGCCGAGTTGTCCCTCGCCGGCGACGAGCCCGGCGATTCGGTCCGGGTTGAGACCGTGCTCGGTGAGGATGCGAGCGACGGCTCCGGATTCGACGAGGTCGCCGATGTCGTCGTGGTACTTCCCCGTCTGTCTGTAGATGAGTCCCTCGATGTTGTGGCTGTAGGGACCGTGACCGATGTCGTGTAAGAGGGCTGCCGCACGGACGCGCTCGGCTTGCTGGCCCTCGATGCCGAGGTGTGAGAGCGCGCGGTTCGCGAGGTGGTAGACGCCGAGGCTGTGTTCGAAGCGGGTGTGGTTGGCGGAGGGATAGACGAGGTCGACCGTGCCGAGCTGACGGATGCGGCGGAGCCGCTGGACCGGCGGCGTATCGAGCAGGTCGCTCGCCACACCGGTCACCTCGATGTGGTCGTGGACGCTGTCCTTGACGGTAGGCATTATCGTGTGCTTGGTCGGCTCCCGATAAAAGAGTCCGTACCCGTCTCAGGCGAACTGTCCGAGCAGGTCCAGTACGTCCTGACGGGTCGCGTTACCGTGGTCGACGGGTTCGAGCGGGTCTCTGCCCATCTCGCGGACTGTCTCGATGGCCGCGTGAGGGGCGTAGTCGCGGGCGTAAACCAGCCACGCAGCCAGGACGTGTCCAGTCCGACCGATACCGGCCAGGCAGTGGACGACGACGGGTTCGCCGGCCGCAGCAGCATCGTCGAGGAAGGGCAATACGTCTTCTCGGAGGGTGTCGGTGGGTGCCAGGTGGTGGTCGAGGACCGGAGCGTGCTGTACGTGTCCAGGACCGAAGGCGTCCACGTATCGACCGATGTTCGCGTCGTGGGCGTCTAGCTGGCGGCCAGTCAGGAGACAGCAGACTCGTTCGATACCCGCGTCGTCCATGAACCCTATCCACTGGCCGATGGCCTGTTCGTGGGTGCCAGCGCTGTGCCAGCCCGGACAGCAGGCGCCGTAGACGACGCCCTCGTTCGGTGCGGCGGGTGCGAACCGGTGGGCGTCCGCCATCATTGGACCGGAAGTGCTCATCGAATGGGCAGTCACTACCGATGTACTTGAGTCTACAGGCGCGGTTCTCACATCTGAAAGTGACCAGTGTAGCGGCGAGCGCTCGTCGGGGTCCGAGACGATGATTTATCACGTCCGGTCACCGTACGGACGTGTATGGTGACGTTCCTGTCCGGTGGGACGGGCACGCCGAAACTCGTGGCCGGGGCCGATGCTGTCTTTCCCCCCGAAGAGACGACAGTCGTCGCGAACACGGGCGACGACATCGAACTCGGCGGCGTGCTGGTCTGTCCGGACCTCGATACAGTTCTCTTTCTCGGCGGTGGCGTACTCGATCGGGAGCTGTGGTGGGGTATCGCCGACGACACGGCCGAGACACACGACGAGTTGCTCGCACTCGCCGAGCGCGCAGGACTCGACGAAGGACCGAGATATCTCGCGGCAGATGCACAGACGAACGGTCGCGAGATAGCCCACTGGCGGCGCTTTTCCGGCGTCGCGGAGTTCATGCACATCGGCGATCGCGACCGGGCCGTCCACGTGACACGAACTGGACTGCTCGACGAGGGCGAGACGCTGACCGCGGTGACGCAGACGCTCAGCGAGGCGTTCGACCTCGACGTGACGCTGTTACCGATGAGCGACAACCCGGTCGCGACGCTCGTCCACACCCCGGAGGGACCGATGCATTTCCAGGAGTTCTGGGTCGCACGCAACGGCGACCCGACAGTCGAGGACGTGGAATTTCGCGGTAGTGACTCGGCGACGGCAACAGATGCAGTCCGGACAGCGCTTTCGGAACCTGTCGTCATCGGACCGTCAAATCCGGTGACGAGCATCGGTCCCATGCTGACTGTCGGCGGCATCGAGGACGCCCTCGCCGAGACAGCCGTCGTGGCTGTCTCGCCGTTCGTGGAGGACCAGGTGTTCTCGGGGCCGGCCGCGAAGTTGATGGACGCCGTCGGGCAGGATCCCTCGACGGCGGGAGTTGCTGAGGCTTATCCGTTCGCGGACGCGTTCGTCCTCGATACCGAGGATGGGACCGATCTCGACCGACCGGTCGTTCGGACAGACACGGCGATGGACGACGAGGCCGACGCCGAGCGCGTCGCGCGCGCCGTCGAGGACGCGCTGGAGGTGGTCGGCTGATGTTCGAGCCCCGCGTCGCGCTGGCGAGCCTGAGCGGCGAAGCGGACGCCTCGTGGGCCGACAATTCCGCCGAGTACGTCGGTGCGGCCTTCCTCGGTGGTATCGCGCTGGACGGCCCCACCCGCGAGGCTGCCCGGTCGATGGTCGACCGTGACCGGACGGAGTTTCTGCCGTCTGACCCGGTCGCGTTCATCGACGACCAGCTCTCGGCGCTGGCTGACGTGTCGATTCGACCGGGATACAACGTTAGAACGACCACGCTGGGTCCGCTACGTGAGGCAGCCGCTGTGTGTGCCGACCACGACGCTCTTCTCGAAATAAACGCCCACTGCCGCCAGGACGAGATGTGTGCGGCCGGGGCCGGCCAATCGCTGCTTGCGAACTCCGAGACGCTCTGTGAACAGGTTGGGGCGGCTGCGGAGACAGGCACGACGGTGAGTGTGAAAGTCCGGACCGAGGTGTCGGCTGTCGACCTGCCCGCAGTCGCCGCGGCGGCAGAAGATGCCGGCGCAGACGTGATTCACGTCGACGCGATGGACTCCGAATCGGTGGTCGCGGACGTTGTCGACGCGACAGACGCGTTCGTCGTCGCCAACAACGGCGTCCGCGACGAGCAGACAGTCAGGGAGTATCTGGAGTACGGCGCGGACGCGGTCAGCGTTGGACGGCCGAGTGACGACCCGGTGGTACTGAGCCGAGTGGGGAACGCGACGACTGCGTATTTCGACGGGAGCAAATCGAGCGTTCAGTCGACAGCGTCGCACAGACAGGAGAGTGACTCATGAGAACGACCACAGAGAACGCACAGCTTGCACTGTTGCTGGAGGTATCGGGGACGCCAAAGCCAGGGAACGTCGACCGGCACCGGGAGTACGAAGACCTGCGATTCGAACACTTCGTGACGGGTGCGGTGTGTGCCCGTGACGGCCTTCGACTCGCTGCGGGCGGCGCGGAGGTCGGCGAGTCCTTCCGGCGGGCCGTCGCCGGTATGAGCCAGCAGTCGGGCGGCAACACTCAGTTCGGAGCGCTGCTCGTGGTGACGCCGCTGGTTCGGGCCTCTGCTGCCCACGAACTGACGCCCGAGGGTTCTCGGAACATCGTCGCGGAAACGACCGTCGAAGACGCCGAGAAGTTCTACAAAGCCTTCGAGTACGTCGACGTGGCTGTCGATGACCCGCCCGAGGGGATGGAGCCACTGGACGTGCGACGGGGTGCCGATGCGGTGGCGACGATTCGCGAGCGAGGCATCACGCTCGAAAACGTGATGGAACGCAGCGCCGACCGTGACGGCGTCGCCGCGGAGTGGGTCGATGGATTCCCCCGGACGTTCGGGGCAGCCCAGACGATACTCGACGGGACAGGTCCGGTGACCGACCGCGCGGCCGAGGCGTATCTCGACTTGCTCGCCGACGAACCGGACACCTTCGTCGTGACGAAACACGGCCAGGAGACGGCTGAGGAGGTCCGTCGGCGGGCCGTTGCCGTCCGCGACGGCGAGGAAGACGTAGAGGCGTTCGCCGATGAACTCGTCGAGCGCGGTATCAATCCGGGGACGACTGCCGATATCGTCGCCGGTGCGCTGTTCGTCGCGCTGGAGCGCGGGCTGGAGGTCTGACCGTGGCCGAGTGGCCGGTCGAGCGCGCTGGCGTTGTCGAGACAGTCGTGACGACGCTGGGACCGAACGACCGCTGGAACGTCGCTGCGCTCGGCGTCGAGGGACTGGATGGCGCTGGTCCCGCACGCGCCCGAACGTGGGGTCGGACGCGGACGTGGCGGAACTTCCGCGAGCGCGGCGATGGCTACGTGCAGTTCACCCGGGATCCACTCGATTTCGTCGACGCCGCACTCGCTGTCCGCGAGGAAGACGAGCCGGTTCTCGACAGCGCCGACGCCTGGGTCGACGTTCGCGTCGAGGAACGCGCCACTGGGACCGAAAGCGGGACCGACTGGACTGACTGGGCTCTCGATGCAGTCGAGACGACCGTCGAGAACAGAGTCGTCCCGGCGACGAACCGCGGCTACGCGGCTGTCGTCGAAGCGACGGTCGCTGCGTCCAGACTGGACGTAGACGCCTACGAGACCGAAGACCTTCGCGACCGACTGGACTACTTCGAGAGCGTGGTCGAGCGCTGTGGTGGCGAGCGCGAACGCGAGGCCATCGAGCGAGTTCGTTCGCTCACCGGTGGCTGGTAGGGGCTGCCGACGGCCGAGGACTATCGAACCTTTTTAGAGGTGGCCTCGGCTACGTGGGTGCAACGATGGCCATCAAACCCGCCTACGTCAAAAAGACCGGTACACTGCTGATGGAACGATACCCGAAAGCATTCTCGACGGACTTCGAGCACAACAAGGACCTCGTCGAGGAACTGACGAACATCGAATCCAAGGGCGTCCGCAACCGCATCGCGGGATACGTCACGCACAAGCAGGGCAACACTGCCGAAGCCTGATTTTCTACTCGCTCTCCGGATCGTACGCGCAGGTGTCCAGCCCCAGCACCGCGTTGACGCCACAGAACTGTGTCGCGGCGTTGAACAGGAGTCCGGCGCTGGCAACCATTCCGAAGACGGCGAGTAACTGACGGTCCGACACTGCTGCACCGACAGCGATAGCGAACAGCAACACGCCGAGCAGTGCCCGCGCCAGTCGGTCGGAGCCTCCGACGTTGCGCTTCCCTTCGGGAATCGGGTTCAACGACGACATAGCAACGTATTCGGACTCCGAACAAAAACCGGTTTCGCGACGTGCCGTGGTATTCCAGTCGGTCGAGATGACAGCCCACCGAACGGAACAGTGCGAGTCGTTTCCAAACAGTTTTGACCGGGCATTGCCCTACCACCGTCTATGACAGTACGCGCAGGAATTCTCGGTGCGACAGGTGCCGTTGGACAGCGACTCATTCAGCTACTCGAACCCCACCCGGATTTCGAAATCACCGCCCTGACCGCAAGCGGCGACAGCGCGGGCAAGACGTATCGCGAGGCCGCCAAGTGGCGTATCAACATCCCGATTCCCGAAACCGTCGCGGAGATGACTGTTCGGGAAACCGCCCCCGACGACGTTCCGGACGACCTCGACATCATCTTCTCGTCGCTCCCCTCCAGCGTGGGCGAGCGCGTCGAACCCGGCTTCTGCGAGGCTGGCTACGTCGTTTCCTCGAACTCCTCGAACGCCAGGGCCGACGACGACGTGCCACTCACCATCCCGGAAGTCAACGCCGACCACATCGACCTCCTCGAAGTCCAGCGCGACGAACGCGGCTGGGATGGGGCACTCGTCAAGAACCCCAACTGCTCGACGATTACCATGGTCCCGCCGCTGGCGGCTCTCGACGACGCCTTCGGGCTGGACCGCATCACCGTCTCGACGCTGCAGGCGGTCTCGGGTGCTGGCTACTCTGGTGTCACGTCGATGGAGATCATCGACAACGCCATCCCACACATCGGCGGCGAAGAAAAGAAAATGGAGACCGAATCGCGGAAGCTCCTCGGTAGCTTCGACGGTGCGGAAGTCCAGTGGCACGACGCCCGCGTCGACGCCTCCTGCAACCGGATTCCAACCCTCGACGGCCACCTCGAGAACGTCTGGACCGACACGACCGAGGACGCGACCGTTACGGCCGCTGCGGAGGCGCTCCGGGAGTATCCGACGCTCGACCTCCCGTCCTCACCGGACCAGTTGGTCCACGTCTACGAGGAACCTGACCGACCGCAGCCGCGACTCGACCGTGACAAAGAAAACGGGATGGCGATCGCAGCGGGCGGGATTCAGGCGACCGACGACGGTCTCCAGTTCAACTGCCTCGCACACAACACGATGCGG
The DNA here is from genome assembly GCF_037645885.1 of Salinibaculum salinum. Classification (NCBI taxonomy): domain Archaea; kingdom Methanobacteriati; phylum Methanobacteriota; class Halobacteria; order Halobacteriales; family Haloarculaceae; genus Salinibaculum; species Salinibaculum salinum. Next base: position 58,629 of record NZ_JBBENW010000021.1, read on the forward strand.
GGTGCTGCGGGAGCCTCGATCCTCAACGGCGAACTCCTCCTCGAGAGAGGATACATCTAATTGGCCGACTGAGTGCCGGCCCCCTCCCACTCGGCACAACTCACTGACTCTGGCCGTTTTCAGCACGCGGAGACATCTCACACGATTCTGAACCGTCTGAGCGAGCCGTATTTATCAATAGGTGGGTGTGGTGTGTTTAGCTGTCTCATAGTAGGAACTCCGATGACGAGTGTGGTGGCAGAGGACAAGTCGACTGGTCGCTCGCGTTCAAGACCTGTTTCGGCTCGGATAACGGTGCAATTCTGAGCCAGAACGCGTAGTCGAGGGGTGGTTCGCCAGTCGATGACAGGGCATTTATATCGAGGCGGGTCGGGCAATTGGTATGGAACGCGTCGACGTCGCTATCGTCGGTGGCGGGCCTGCTGGCACCTCGGCCGCGTGGAAGGCCGCCGAACACGGTGCCAACGCGCTCGTCGTCGAGAAAGGGGTGCCGCGAGCCGATCGAAACCGACTCGGGCCGGATTCGACAGACGCCGCTGGCATGCTCGACTACTGGGTCGACCTGATGGATTTCGACCCCGAGGACATCCCCGAAGAGATTATTCTGCGTCGCCTCGACGGTGCCGACTTTATCGGTCCGTCAGAAACGCTTACTATCGATAACACAAGTATCGATGCCTCGTATCCTGATTTCGGCTTTGCTTTCCACCGCGCTCGCTTCGACGACTGGCTCCGGGAAGAAGCCGAGGCCGCCGGTGCGACCTACCGCGTCGGCGATTCGGTCACCGGCGTCGAGACGGACCTCTCCGTCGATGGGTCACGCGAACAGACTCATCATCTCACTCTCTCGGACGGTGATGAAATCGAAGCGGAGTATCTTGTTCTCGCGGACGGCCCACAGCGGACCGTCACGACGGGCGTTCTCGATCAGTTCGTCCCCACCGGCCGATCGATAACGGACCACCTCAACCCCCGAACGGCCAATCACATCGCCTACCAGGAACACCGGAGAGTTCCCGACGACATCTACGACTCACACCGGCTCAAGTTCTGGTGGGGGTACATGCCGGGTCACACCGCCTATCCGTGGGTGTTCCCCAACGACGGCGACGTAGCCCGTATCGGTCTGACGATGCCTATCGGACTGGACATCGACGACTTCGACCGGTCGGAGTGGGCACTGCTCCGCGAGGGCGACGACGGGATTCCCCGCGGCGGCGAGTACATCGAACGGCTTATCGAACTCGTCTACCCCGAGTACGACATCGAGGACTTCCCGCTCGTGGAGGACCGCGGCAAACGGGGCGGGACTGAGACGTATCCGATATCCTCGACGCGCCCGATCGAATCCCCGACTACAGCGGGTATCGCCGTCGTCGGAGGTGCGATGGGCGGGACCTCGGCCTTCCACGAAGGTGGAGACCACGTCGCTGTCCGAACCGGAAAACTGGCGGGCGAGCTCGCGGCGACAGACCGTTTGGACCAGTACAACGCCGCCTGGCAGGACGCGCTGGAAGACGAGTTCCTGCGTAACGTCTCGTTGGCTGACATCGTTCACGACTACGGTCCGGACGACTGGGACTGGGCCTTCGGTACTGCAGAGCGATTACTGAATCACGGTGAGTACTCGTGGTGGACTATCCTCACCTCGGGACTCAGCGGCTACCGGATGGTTCGCATGTACAGATCTACCAAATCAAAGTTCCGCAACGGTGGCTACGTCCAGTTCGACGAGGACGAGTACGAAATCTAACGGCCAGTTACTCGTCGGTCGGCTCCTGGTCCGTTCCGTTGCTGTTCGCTCCGTTTGCGTCGTTTTCAGCAGTGACTGACAGGTCGTCTTCGGATCTCTTTGGAAGATACGAGAACGGGGTGCCGTCGGACACACGATCGTCGAGCGCGGTCAGTACCGTCAGCGACCGCCGAAGGTCGTCGAGTGAGTCATCGATGGTCACCTCGTCCCAGCCACCGAACGTGTAGAATAGCTCGTCCCGTCGGTGGCGAAGCGTTTGCATCTCCTTTACCAGGTCGTCAGGCACGTCGGTACAGCGCTGAAGTAACTGTTCCCGGTCGGACTGTGACAAGCTCCACAACCACTTTTGTGTTCCAGTCAACTGTCGGTGATCGTCGACGACGAGTTCGTCCCGAACCAATCGGAGTGTGTAACTCTCGACGAGTAGCTGCGTGAGACTGAAAAACCAGACACGGTAGGTTCGAAGCGTCGCGGCGGTCAACTGCTCTGGCCCGAACGACGTGGCATCGAGGTCAAAGAGGTCCAGATACTGGCTCCATGCGTCTCCCGAACCGGACATAGATTCGCTGTCTGAAAGCGCCGCGAGCGCGCTGTAGAGCTGCTTGACTGCTCGCTTCGTACTCTCTTCAGGCGACATCGGCGCTGTGCCGCCTGTCGGAATCGGCACCGGTGAGAGCGGCCACCCCAGCCTAGCCGTCGAATCCGACGTGTCGAACTGGTCGAAGAGCTGTCGAAACGGTCGGAACGGGTCCGAGTTGTCGGCCATTTTCGGAATATTGTGTGTGAATACCAATCAGTCTGTTCCCGCGAAGTTAATGAGTGTCCGCGAACTAGCGCAACTGCGTGCCTTTAGTCCCCGCCCGAGACCCTACACGGGAGCGATGACCGCGCGGCGAACCCGGGCACGCGATATTCGCGGTTCGAAGGCGCTACCGCGTCTTCCAGCGCGTGTGGCAGTCGCCGCTCGCGCAATCGGCACTCTCAGTGAGAGTGCCCGCCCGGCACGAGGGTTAGCCGGCTGACACGGCACGCCGCCAGGAATGATGCCGGTCGTTAGTGTTCCGGGCGTACATTCTTTCGACAGTATCGTTCATTGACCGAACTGCGTTGTAGCGTTTCTCCGAGTGTCGTTCATTCAGAGAGAAAACGATAGGTTAGTCGAATGCGAACTTCCGATAATGACCGACTCGTTTTGGTATCCGTCGGTCGAAGACATCCTCGACATCCACGAGGATATTGTCTCAGAGTACTCAGACACCAATTCAGGCGTCCAGAGTCGCGGAGATATAGAATTCGCATTGGAGTACGTCAGCGAAGGGAGCTTCGGGTCAGTTCCAGAGACCATTCACGAGAAGGCGTTTCATCTGCTTCGGCTCCTCGTCGCCAACCACCCGTTCGTGGACGGTAACAAGCGCACCGCACTCAACACGACAACGGTGTTCTATCTGCTCAACGGTCGCCGGTTCGAATACGACAACGAAATCAGAGAGATACTGGCGGAGTTCGGCACCGACGAGAAGGCTGTCGATGAGGACGACGTGCTCGACTATCTTCGAGCACACACGACCGAAGTCGATCTGAACGAAGTGGTCGAACGATGGCGCGGCGACCTCGTCGAGTATGGACTTGAACAACTGTCCGACGAATCATCGGACCCGAACGATTAACGGGATTCGTGGCCAAGAGGTAGATATGGCGACAGAAGAGAAGACAGGCGAACGAACACCACTCGACGACGTGATGGATAACATCCGTCGAGAGCTCGTGTTGCGCGTCGCCAAGGCTGATCGGGACGAACACCGCGATATTTACGACGCCCTCGAAAACGAATAGCGTCCTCACGTCCGTCACTTCTCGGTTCGCAAAAACGCGAGTTTCAATTCCACCGATCCTACTAGTAGAAACTCACCCGGTAGTGTTCCGGGCGTATATCCTTTCGACCGCATCGAGCGCTTGCTTTGCACGCCGTCCGCTTGGGAATCCCTGGCCAAACACTCAAGAATCGTGTACACGTATCTCAGGTATGGCGACCATAGAGATCGACGACGACGTTTACGAGGCGTTACAACTCCCGGAGGGGGAGCGCTCACCCGCGATGAAGCGGGAGTTGGCGGTCTCGCTGTACGCCCGTGACGTTCTCTCTTTCGGGAAGGCGCGTGCGCTGGCAGAGATGTCGAAAGGGGAGTTCCAGAAACTCCTCGGCGAGCGCGAGATTCCCCGCCACTACGGCGAGCAGGAACTCGAAGAAGATCTCGACTATGCCGAATAGTGGGCTCGTTGTCTCGGACACCTCGACTCTTCTGAACCTCGCACTCATCGAACGGCTTGAGCTCCTCGAATCGCAGTTCTCCGAGGTTACGGTTCCACAACAGGTCTGGAACGAACTTACCGAGGGGGAGGAAGGGCTGGAAGCGCTCCGGGAGCTACGCGACGACGGACTTCTACATCTCGTGGAGGTGGAACGCTCGGACTTGTTCGTGGAACTCTTCCACGAGCTCGACCTCGGTGAGACAGCGGCGATCTGCTATGCCGTCGAGCAGAAAGCCGCCCTCGTTCTACTCGATGAGCGTGACGGACGGCGCGTCGCCCGCAGGCACGACCTGAACGTCACGGGCGTGATCGGCATCCTGCTTCGCGGAGCGAAGACCGGCGTAGTGAACTTGGAGCACGAACTGGAGGTCCTTCGTGAAGCTGGATTCTGGATTTCTGACGACCTCTACGAACAGATTCTCTCCGAAGCCGATCAGTAGTCTTTCCGACGGATAGACAGCCGACACCGCCTGATTTCACTTCCGTCGAGCCTACTAGTGCGGCTTCAATCGTGATTTGCTGGATATAGCTGGCGGAGTTTGATGCGAGCGTCATCGGCCGTGAACTGCCACTCAATCTCGGATTCGTCCTCGTTTCGGGTGCGTTCCCACGCAGCGACCTCCGT
>NZ_JBBENW010000022.1:0-59991 GCF_037645885.1 Salinibaculum salinum
ACATTGCGCAGATGACAACGACTCAAACTCGTCGAACACGTGCGTGCACGACAAGAAGTCCGTAATCGGCATCATCCGTGTTCGCTACCGCCTACGTCACGCTCCTACTTCAACGTTCAAAGCTGAGTACACTAAGTGAGCTCATATCTGTGGTGAATGATACGTGCTATATCGACCGTTCACTAAATCTGCTCATTCACCATCCCCGGGAATAGATATTTCTTCACCAGCTCTTCCTATATTGGACCAGAGCGACCCGTCGGCTTGGACGACGAACTCGAATTGTAGGTCATGGGATGGCGCTTCGTCTTTATGCGAGTTGTACGCCAAGAAGGCATCACTACCATGATTTTGGGACTCAGCATGGATATTGTAGAAACCAGAGCCGTCATCTTGTTCTACGATTTGGAGCTCACCTGATGCATGTGCATCGTAGAAGGCTTGTGATTGTACAGCTGAGTCGTTCCGGGGCGCGTACGTAGTCAGAATGCGGATTGGTTCTGTTTCGCCAGTATCAGAGCGCAATACGAGACGTTTGACCGTCGGTGCTGAACCGTCCAGTACATTAGAGCATCCAGCAAGTCCGACAAAGAGCGCCGCACCGCTTGCGCGAAGCACGCTTCTACGTGACAGCGGGGCCATATAATTAGAACCCCGGTCTGTCGTAAGTGTCTTGTGACAAATAGTCACTATTTCTAACCACTGTATTGACCGCTCAGTAAGGTTGCGGACTGAGTAGACTGGTTTGATGATTAATTGCGAGTTCGCAAACTCGCCGTTCGCAAACTCAAAATTACTATTACAAGGATGGACACTGGAAAACTGATGAAAAAGAGCGGTGAACTCGCAATCCATGCGATCTCAAAGAGTATCAGAGACAGTAGAACGGTGATGAGAGTTAGGAGACTTTCAGTGCTGAAGGGGCTATTATTTTCATCTGCCATCATATAGCAGCTATCAGATAATAGACTAAATATATTATGGACTACACTGTTAACTTATCTATCTGTATCGAGGAGATGTCCGTATCTGTGCCGAGAACCGGACACTTGTTCTGTTCAGTAAGCGTGCAGATTGTTCGTGTAGGCTACACAGGTGCAGAGTTTGTTAGCCGAGGCGTGCCCGACGAGACACCGTCAACGACCAATGCCATGCCAGCCACCAGTATCGAGGGAGTGAGGAACAAAAATCCAATACCGAACAGCAGGAAGCCGGTTATAGCGCTAACCAGTGGAATGTCACGCATCAGCCCGGCAAGACCGAGGAATGCGAGGAGAATCACACCTGCGACGAAAAGTAGATCTGGATCTCCCCCGGTCCCTGCAACCAATTGACCCATCCTGTAAGTGAGGCCCATCACGGCAAGAATCGTAACTCCACGAACCGCCTTCTCAAGGGCCATACGATATATGGTCTGTGGACAGCAATTAATGTTCCCCGCTAAGTGCTTCACTTGAATCCAGCGAAGGAGTTGCTGGAGTCATATTATTACGTCATCGTTCGGCTTCGAATGTCGTTGTCTGACGATAATCCTCAATCTCTTCGCCGTGTTCTGCCTCGGCGTGTTCACCGATAGCATCAACCAACTCTTCTGCGGCTTCGTAGTGCAAATTGATGCGACGTTCGATGTTGATCGTATCGCCTTCGACTTTCTCGTAGTGGCGATCCGCACCTTTCCTGTACCCGTCGGGGCCGTAAGTGTCGATGTCGGATTCGATGACGGTCACTTCTTCCAAGCCGACACTCAACGTCATCTCTGTACTACCCGTGTTCTCGTCGAGGAATTGGGCGTAGACGAAAGGAAGTGAGAGGTTGTGCTGCGCATACACTCTGAGCCCTATTATCAACCGTTCTTCGTCCTCGAATTCTTCCTTCGCCTCCTCTACGGGGCCGTCGGTCGGGATGTTTGGCTCGATCGTTTGGAGGATTTGATTGAAGCTGTAGGCACTCGCCATGTAGTTATGGACGTCAGTGTTGACCCGTCGGTCAAACTCTGCTCCTTTGCCGTCTAACCCTTCGTCTCGGAAGGTATCGCAAGCATCGTGGATGCGATCTCTGTTCTCCCATAGGATGGCGAGTGCAGCGTTGAGTTCACCGAAGCCCTCTACTAGTTCTCTAATAACGTGCGTTTGTCTGTGGAGTGATTCTTTCCGTGAACTGGAGAACATGTTCAGGTGGTCATCATCCTCGTTGAGTCGGTTGGCTTCGTAGCTGAGGATTTGCCTGTCGTTCTCCACGGTAATTTCGTACTCGGCTTCGCATCCGGGACAGGAATGTGGGGTGGTGTACAGACCATCTTCCTCTCTAGTGAATCGGTTTGCCTGGATGACGAATTCTGTTCCGCAGTTGTAGCAGGCAATGTCGGCGAGAAGACAGTCTATCAGGCGTTCTAGTTCAGCGTCCATGGTTGTGGTTGAATTACCTGCAATTTAGTTTTGGTTGGTTGACCCGTTTTTATGAGGTACTATATCCGAGTGGCGGACGCCGGTCTCAATAAAACCGTCCGGAATCTCATTTGCGTCCCCTATCTTGCACGGGACTCCGACAATCATCAGAAGCTGATAGGACTTGCAGCGGTCGTTTTGGGAGTTTGGTGAGCGGACGGTTCAGCGTGAGAAAGGTGAATCAAAACGAGGCGTAGCTGCAGTCAAGCTCTAAGTCTTTCACTTGGTTTCTGACAAGATTCGGGTAGATCAACTGGCGTACTGGTACGGGAGTTTCCTCTATCGACCGTTCTCTAAGCGTACGAAGTGAGCGGTGTATTTGAGAGCGTGGTCAATGGGTTGCCCTACGCTTCTTTGATGAGCGTCACTCGGTATGTTTCATTGGTCGTAGAGAGATAGAAGTTAGCTGCGCCAACATCATCACGAATTGCGTGCGCGGTCTCGGGGCTAATCGCCCGTGACATACCCGATTGCGGTGTCTGCATTGCCACCTCCTGCAACTCATCATGTTCCGCAAGGAGTGCTGTGCCGTTTTGTATTACCGGCCCATCGTCACCGGTCTCATTGACAGGGATGACCCGTATCGTGTGGTCAGACGTGGGGGTATCCGATTTCTCTGTTGACGGTGAGGCAGTAAGGCAACCAGACCCCGCCAGCGCAAGCATCACACAACAGATCAAGAGTATTGTGCGGTACGCCATCATATCATTCCACCAGATCTTTCGGTAAGTACTTTCTCTCTGTCAGTTGTTCAGATGTGGGGCCTCTATGCTGTGTGCTTCTCAGCGCTTGATTGTTGTCTGGTCTACTGAAGTCGCCATTGGAGCAGGGTCCCGGCTGGTCAAACAATAGCTTGGGAGTCGTGCTTGCGTACGGTTCCATACCAGTGTAACTTGATCACCAGCGGTGAACGATTCTTCGTCGAAATCTCTTGCAGTAACTGAAAACTCTTCATTGCTGGTGATAGGGAACTCATTTGAGGCGTTAGCTATCGTGTACCGGGTGGGTTCTTCTGACGAGTCGTGTTCTAGCATCAGATACAGCGAAATAGTCCGTTTGCCCGAAGACCGGTCGGAGTCCGGATACTGAACCAGTGGCTGGTCGCCAGTGTACGTCACAGTGAGCGTATTCGTTGTATTATCAGTGGAGAGATTGAGCTCGGGGGGCGGACTCGTAAACGCGAGGTTCTCATTACAGGACGTTCCTGGTGCCCCTGTGATCACCGCACCTCCGATGAGTCCGAGAACGCAGAGGCCGACGACACCAATGAGGACACGAGTTCTATAATCTAACATTTTCCTAAGCGCTACGCTGAATTACGTTGTTAGGTCGATAGATTACGATATAGTACATTATCGGAATCGCAACCACGAAAGTAAGTACTGCGGTCCCTGCCCGTGAGATCGGAACTGACGATGCCGATATCAACCCAAGACTCGTTGCGAAGATACTACTGCCTGCAAACATCGCTGCGACGTGCTCTTTGCGCGACGGTGGGTTCTCCCGATCACTTTCTCGGTAGAAATAAATGAGATAGTACACACCGATTGGCCAGAAGACAACCCACGAAGTTGCCCACAGTAAGGGGTACGAACTGCCGCGTGCCTTGGAATCAACATACAGCCAATAGCCGCCAGACAACCATGCGATAATAAACAACGCGAGGAGAACATAGTAATCCAGATAAACAAAAGTTGACTGCGACATGATTACAAGTCAGTTCACTAAAATAAACATCTTGTGTAAACCGTTAGAGTTCACTATACCGACTGGATTGAAAGCACGCTACGTTTGCTTACTCTCCGACCTTCTATGATAACTTTCTGATATAGTTGTCTTAGATAATTCCGAGATAGATAGTACGAATACATCCCGTGAACGTTTCGTGTCGTTCGTAACTTAACTGGAGCCTGGTAAAGTTGAGACTACACGGGCTATTGCCCTGGCAGAATGTACGATATTGGGCGAACTGCGTCACCGAACCTCTCCTATATCAGGAATTCTTCGTCCATTTCACCGACTCGTTCCGAGCCTGATCGATATACCACAGCTTGACCGCGGACCGACATAGTGCTGCTCACGAGGTCGCTGCTCGACCGATAGAGAGTGTCTGATTAATGGGTAATGGTGGGTAAGGTTGATATGGGCGTGGGCAGTAGTGGGTACGAGATGAAAGTTGACGCCGACAAACTCCAGACGAACGAGACTGATGACCGGGGACGGGTGTATCTCGGCACCGAGTACGCGAACAAGCGCGTCACAGTGGCTGTCGTCGAGGTTGAATCTGAAGCTCCCGACGAGGAGGAACTAGCCGCCGCGTATCGTGAAGCGTCGGAAAGTGCCAGCGACATTGCCGACGAGTGGGGCGGGGCTTCGGACGAGGCGTGGTCGGGACTTGATGAATGAGCGACGACACCGAGATTCGGCGCGGTGATGTCGTTATCGTTCAACTCGATCCTGCCGAAGGGCACGAAATGCGGAAAACACGGCCTGCAGTGGTGGTCCAGAATGATATCGGGAACAGAAACTCTAATACCACAATCGTCGCACCTGCGACGGGAACGTACCGAGGCTATCCCTTTGAGGTACTCGTGGAAGCATCGGACTCACCGTTCGAGAAAGACTCCTCTGTGCGGCTTGATCAAATTCGAGTTGTCTCTGTCGAGAAGCGAATCCATTCGGTGGCTGGCAGTCTCGACGATTCAACAATGGGCGAGATCGACGACGCGCTCAAATTGAGTCTCGGACTCGACTGATCGGCGAAACTCTTTGCGAAGAAATCAGTATCAGATTCGTATGCATTGAGACAGCCAGTCTCAACTACTGCGAGGCATGGGAGAGATGCTACCCAAGTATAATGTAGTAATCTCCAGAAGTATTCACTCATACTTCACACCAGATCTCCGAGAACCAACAAGATACGCCGGTCTTTGGCGGGTAACCCTGCAAAAATTCCATATTCTACTATAGTCTGTTGGTCAGTATATTGGTCTAGTCTGCATTGTAGCCCCACTCACTGAGTTGGTCGTTGATATTCTCAAGATGAGCGAGACCGACAAGGTATGCAGCTTCCCGCAGATCCGCCTTATTCACCGTTTCTCCCATCTGCGACTCAAGTTCAGTCTTCACATCCCGTTCTTTGTCGAGTGTTTCCTGTTGCAGGTGGAGTTGAACAGTCTTCGCCCGTCCGTCGGTGATGCTCGACCGTTGGTAGATCCACGGGAGACCACTCGATGCGGTCGAGGTCGTGGATTCTGTTTCCTCGGTTTCTTCCTGATTTGAGGTCATAGGCGAGCGCTGCTCGGTCTTCTGGGTGCTGTTGCTGGTTTCATTGGCTCCACCTTCCTCATCGTCCTCGTCATCGTCGAGACCACTCGGACTCGCGCCGCTTTTGAACCCCGTCATGCTGGTTCCTCCAGTGCACCAGGCTCTGGCGGCCGTGGAGCGTCGACACCAGCCTGTTCCTCGAGGAAGCGTGCGATCCGATCCAATTGTGCCAACGTTTCGATTTCGTAGTCACGTCGGCGGCTGCGGAATTCCTGAACATACCGAAATGCCGAGCACTGCTGTTTCCAGCAGCCCTCCATCAGCGAGGTCCGGTCGCCGATGACCTCTGGTGCCGGGAACGTGATGTCGTCGATCATTTCTTGCTGATCACGCGTATTCTTTACCCGATTCGGGATTGCTGCGAGGACACCAACCTCAATGTTGAGTTGGTCAGCGAAATTCGTCGCAAGGTCTTCGAGACCCTCGACCGATGCCTGTCCTTTCGCACTCGGCTCAACAGGGATCACAAGGTTTCGGGTTGCATAAATCGCATTATAGAGGTGGTCCGACTCCGTCGCTGGCGGGTCGCAGATGAGGACATCGTACTCATCGGCGATGTCGGCTTCCTGCAGGACTCGGCGCAACTGTGCGTAGATGTTGTACGCATCACCGAGGTCCTCGGCTTTCGCCTGTTCACGCGCGAGATGGTCTGAAAGGTCCGACAGCATGTTGTGCTCCGGGACGATATCGACTCCCTCAGCGCTTCGAACGAGACCGCTGAAGGACCCTCGCGGGCTGTTAACCATGTGTCGGACCAGATTGTCAGCATCGCCATCGGCACGACTCGTGTCGACACCAAACAGTCGTGAGAGGTCGCCATCCTGTGGATCGAGCGGCACGACCAAGACGTCGAGACCTGCCCGAGCGTGTGCGACGGCTAAATTCGCCGTCAGCGAGGTTTTTCCGACGCCGCCAGCCTCCGAATATACCGTGTACGAGAGCATACAGTCACATCTAAGATGCAGGCCTAAGAAACTACGTCAGACAACCAATCTAAGATTCTTACCTAAGACACTTGTCTAAGAAAGACAGGCAAGACAGCTAGGTTAGCTTGTTAGTCCAGACGATGGTCTAGAAGAGCAAACTGACTGAGTGAACCGCCTCGGGGTCAAGCTCCGAGCTTCCCGTGGATTATCTTGTAGGGTCGCTGGGCTCATACCACCTCAGCGTTCACCCTACTCTCTGGTATAAGAACTGTTGTATGACACCCTCTCCTTTAGCAAAAGAGAGGCCAACTGTCCAACTGGACCGTCATCCGTAGCGAGTTGTCGAACACCCGTCTCACAGAGGGATGCGCCACACTCTCGACACTCATACAATAGATCGCCGGATTCGTCACCACAATACCGAAACTCACCCCGACAGTCCACTCTGTAGCAGGTTAGGGAGAACTGTGACGTGTGTATCGCCATTGGCTTACTATGCTATTGGAGCGGTATATTAATAAATATACGTTTCAATATACGAATCATTGGCTCTGACGACAGTGCATTACTCGCACCGACCCAGCGAGAGTTTCTCCGTGGAGAGAAAGACGTCGAATGGGGCCGATTCACGTGGACGAGCACTTCGATTACGGATGCGGGAGCGACTCCAGACTGGACTGCAGGACTTTGGGTACTCCAGCGTGTCATAGAAGTCTTCACACACTATAGTCAGAACGGCAGTCCACGCTGAATACCACGCCCTGAGTGGTCAGCGCAACTGTTGAACCCCGACCAAGAGACACGAATACCGGTAGACTGCACCGTGAAATCGTTCTTAACGATGTCTCCTCACGCGTGTTCAGAACTTATGCAGATCACTCTGGGCGTCGTAGCTTACTCGTCGCCAATTCGACGGACTACCGGAAACCGAACGAGACAACCAGCCCTCGTGACAATCCAGTACACGACCCAGCGCGCCACGAGGACGTCGCCGTTGAGTACGTGAACCTCAAGGAATGCCGGTCGATTTTCAGCGCCGCCAACGAAATCCACCTCGAACTTACGGGGGAGAAAGTCGGCGCCTACGAAGGGCTCGATGGTGCTTTTACTGGCATCTGGGACGCACTGGCAGCCTATCCGGCCTAGGCGGTGCTCATCCTCGACGAGGTCGACCACATTGCACAGGACGGGAACTACGACCCCTGGAAGTTTCTCTACCGACTGTTACGCGGCGAGGGCAAGCTGGCCCGCGACATCCAGCTGTCGGCGTGACTGGTGAGCAACAACCTCCTAAATTCTGTCATGCCTATGTGGACTGTTCGGATTACCAGACATAGGCGAAAGCCGGTCAGGAGATTGCACGAGAACTCGCGGCACATTTGAATGCCGATATCGATATTCCACGGGTTGGTATCGCCGCTACGGACTATCGAGACCTAACGTGGGAGATTCTTGATAAATTCGGAGTTGATTCATTCGACGTCATTCTCGATGAAATCGATAAACTCGATGACGATGAGCTGCTCCGAAGTCTCTCTCGTGCCCGCGAAAGTGGGAAATCGAACACCCACATCGGCGCAATCTGTATCAGTAACAAAATCGAATTTCGCGACCCGCTGAACGAACGTATTGATCCCAGTTTGCAGGATAATGAACTGGTGTTTGATCCCTACGATACCGGGCAGTTGCGTACGATACTCGAAAATCGTACTGATGCCTTCGGAGACGATGTCTTAGAACCAGCAGTTATCCCGAAAGTAGCTGCCTTTGCCGCAAAGGAACATGGTGATGCACGGAAGGCAATCGACACGTTGTACGAAGCGGGGCGGATTGCAGAAAAGAACGGTCCAGAGACGGTCACCGTCGAGCACGTTGATGACGCAGTCCAGCGGGCGGAGGTGAACCGATTCGAGAAGCTAGTGAGTGGGACGACACCCCACGTCAAGCATATCCTGCCCGCAGTAGCGTTGCTCACTGCGAAACATCCAGAGCAGGACTCGTTTCGAACACATCGGATATGCTCCCTCTATACGACTCTCGTCGAACGGGACGGAACGGCGCCACTCTCGGAGGACCGCGTGTATCGCCTTCTCAAAAAACAGTCGTTTCTCGGGATTACCGAATCGAATCATACCGGTGGTGGACAAGGAGAAGGAAGTTATCTCGAACATCGACTCCTTCGGGATCCAGATGTCGTCGTGCAGGCACTTGATGTGGGTGGGGCGGAGTAGATCATCTCATCACTCGGTGTGAGGTGTGTCTGAACGAAGGATGGGTGCCATCGAGAGGCGGAAAGCGCCTACTCGTGGGACTTTCAGGCATTCGGTAGCAGGGTATGGATGACTGTCACGTTTGTGAACACGATGTCTATACAGTCTGGATGCTTCCGGCAGTTCGCTCGCTATGCATGAAACGACACTACGGAGCTGGGTTTGACGAAGAGATCTTAGGGGAACCGGTGAAAGCCCTCGGGCCGTTCGACCCGCCAGGGTGTTGGTGGTTGTGGGTGGTACAGATGGTGGATACGAAGATAGCGTGTCGCTATATCAACGAGTATAAACACCGACAGAGAATTCACTGACGTAATGAGCGAGGCCGAGGATATCCGTCGCCGGGAGCAACTCCGTGCGCTTATTCGAGTTGCAAAATACAGGCCGCGACTTACTGCGGCGATTATTGTTGGCGGTGTCTTTGCTGCGCTACTAGAAGGGGTCGGACTGGGGTTCATTCTGCCGATTGTCGAGATTGTTCAGTCGTCGGGTGATCCGGCGCAGCAGGCTGACGGAATACTGGGAACGTTCGTCTCGGTCTATCAGTTGCTGGGTATTCCGTTTACGCTTGGATTCGTCGTCGTCGGCGTAAGTCTGATACTGACAGTCCGATGGACGCTGACTTTTGTTGTGCGCTGGCTTCGAAGTGCGTTATCGGTCGATTATACACGGGAGTTGCAAACGCGTGCGTTCGACAACGCCCTCGATGCACGGATCGAATATTTCGATAAAGAAGGGTCAGATGACATTCTCAACGCCATCGTGACGCAAGCAGAATACGCGGGTCGAACAATCCAGATTGTTGTTAATTTTTTGGAACAGGGATTCTTGGCGCTGATGTACCTCGTGGTTGCACTGGTTATTGCGCCGTTTCTCACATTGTTTGCCCTTGTTTTTCTCGGAGGGTTCACAGTGCTATTCCGGTACGGCGTAGAATCTGGCTACGATCTCGGTGATAAAGTCGCAGATGCAAACGAACGTGTCCAGCAGGCAGCCCAAGCTGGGACACAGGGAATTCGGGACACGAAGCTATTCGGTCTCAAACAGGAATTGTTCGATGATTTTCTTGGATCAGTGGACCAATACGCTGAGTCGAGTATTACACTCCGACGCAACGAACAAATAATTCAGAACTTCTATAACCTTCTGACTGCGGTTTCAGTTTTCATTCTGATTTATGTCGCGATTACATTTGCGAACCTTTCGCTTGGATCACTTGGTGTGTTCCTGTTTGCAATGTTTCGGTTGGGACCGAAAGCAAGCGGATTGAACTCGAAATTATATAAAATAGAGAATAACCTCCCACATCTGGTTCGAACCCAGGCGTTCATCGACGAGCTAAAAGAAAACAGCGAGCCGACAGCCGATACGGAGCCGGTGCCAGATGAAATACAGACAGTTGAGTTCGATGATGTTCGTTTCTCGTATGAAGGGCAGGAAGACGAAGCACTCTCGGGAGTCTCCTTCGAATTCGAGAAGGGGGAATTCATCGGATTCGTTGGCCAATCTGGGGCCGGAAAATCAACGATTATCTCGATACTCGTGCGGATGTACGAACCCGACGCTGGAGAGATACGAGCGAACGACCGTTCGATTCATGAGATGGACATCGACGAATGGCGGTCGCAGATTGCTGTAGTACGACAGGATCCGTTTATTTTCAACGATACGTTGCGGTATAACCTCACTATCGGGAACCGAGATGTTTCACAGGCAGAACTAGATAATGTTACTCAGATTGCAAAGGTCGATGAGTTCTTCGACGACCTACCAGATGGGTACGAGACACAACTCGGGGATGACGGTGTTCGTTTGTCAGGTGGACAGCGCCAGCGGGTGGCGTTGGCGCGAGCGCTGTTGAAAGATGCCGACGTACTGGTACTCGACGAGGCGACAAGTGATCTGGACTCGAATCTGGAAAAACAGGTTCAAGAGTCGATTGAAAGTATGGAAAGAGATTACGCAATGATTGGAATCGCTCACCGACTGTCGACGGTGAAGAATGCTGATCGGATTTACTCGGTCGATGCTGGTGAAATTGTCGAAACAGGACAACATGAAGAGTTGATTACCAAAGATGGGCAGTACGCCGAACTATATGCTATTCAGTCACAAGGTGGATGACCGTATATGAACCTATTTAAAGTCGCATCCGGACGTTCAACCAATGATAGCTAGTAAAAATGTACTCGTTACCGGCGGAGCCGGATCAGTCGGAACAATACTGATTCGGCGACTTCTCGATCAAGACCCAAATGTCGTTCGTATTCTCGACCAGAGTGAACCGGGATTAGCCGCGCTCAAAAAAGCATTAGATGACGACCGATGCCGATTCCTCTCCGGAAACATTCGTGACAAGGACCGGTTACGCCGGGCTGTCGATGGTATCGATATTGTTATTCATACGGCTGCGATGAAGCACGTCGATATCTGCGAATACAACCCATTCGAAGCAGTCCAGACGAACGTTGTTGGACTGCAGAATCTAATTGAAGCCTCTATTGATGCTGGTGTAGACAGGTTTATTCTCACAAGCAGCGACAAGGCGGTCCATCCCGCAAATACGATGGGAACAACGAAACTTCTCGGAGAAAAGCTCGTTACAGCTGCAAATAAATACAGCGGCGGGCACGATATCCTTCTTGCCTCTGTCCGGTTTGGGAACGTTATTAACTCCTCACACTCCGTTATTCCCGTTTTCAAGGAGCAGATCCAGGAGGGTGGTCCCATTACACTCACAGATCCCAAAATGACCCGGTTTTTCCTCACATATAATGATGTCGCCTCGCTTGTCCTTCAGGCAATGAAACACACTGAGGGAGGTGAGGTCTTTGTACACAAGATGGATGCAATTCGTATCGAAGATTTAGCACAAGCGATGATTGACGTGTTTGGTCCAATGTACGGTCACGACCCCGCAAACATCGAAATCAAGGTAACAGGTCGTCGCGTCGGTGAGACGTTCGACGAAGAGATTCTTACCGAACGGGAAGTCTCACGCACTATCGAGAGCGAGTCACTGTATGCTATCACACCCGAACAGTCTGGCGAAAACGGATATCTGAAGCATGATGGTATCGACGGCTTCGAACCGGTCGAGGATGTCGTCCGTTCTTCGGAGCGTGCGGAAAAGATGAGTCGCGAAGAGATCATTACACTGCTCCAGACAGAGTTTGAGGAGGAACTCCCACAATGACTCAAGAAACCGTAGTGGTGACTGGTGCTGCTGGATTTATCGGCCGATGGGTCGTCGACGAACTGCTTGAACGAGGATATACCGTTCGTGGACTCGATAATCTCTCGAACGGCTCTCGGCGGAACGTCGCCGAATTCGAGTCTCACGACAGATTTGACCTGGTCGTCGGTGATGTCTCGGACGAGGAAACCGTCAGTGAACTTCTCGACGAGGACACCGACGCTTGTATTCACTTGGCAGCGGAAATCGACGTTCAGGAGAGTCTCGATAACCCGCAATCGCACTTCGAAGCAAATCTCGTCGGAACTGAACACGTGCTAGAGGCGTGTCGACAGACCGAGACACGTCTGGGTCTCGTTGGTACCTGCATGGTCTACGATATGGTGGACTCAAAAGAAGGAATCGATGAGTCTCATCCAGTCAAGCCAGCCTCCCCGTACGCTGGTACGAAACTCGCAGCCGAGAACCTCGCCGAGAGTTACTACCACGGGTATGATCTCCCGGTGACAATCCTCCGGCCGTTCAATACCTACGGCCCCTTCCAGAAGACAGGCATGGCCGGCGGAGTGGTCTCGATCTTCACGAGTCGGGACATCGAAGGGAAACCACTGAAGATCTTCGGGGACGGGACTCAGACCCGGGACCTAGTGTACGCGACGGACACCGCGCGGTTCATCGTCGACGCGACGTTCTCTGAGGAGGCCGTCGGAGAAGTTATCAACGCTGGGACCGGGTCGGACATCTCGATCAACGACCTCGCCAAGTTGATCGCAAGTGAGGGCACAGAAATTAAACATGTCGAACACCATCATCCACAGAGTGAGGTGCAGAAACTCCTCGGGAGCTACGAGAAGGCTAACGAGCTGCTTGGCTGGGAGCCGGAAGTATCTCTGGAAGAGGGAGTCGAGCAGTTGCGGGAGTGGTTGCAGGAGGAGTCCTGATCGATGGCTGAGGACACGCCTGCAAAGTACGGCGGGGAACCGATCCGCGAAGACGTGTTAGGCTACGGGAGCCAGAGCATCACAGAGGCCGAGAAGTCGGCAGTACTCGACGCGCTCGAAGGCGACTACATCACGCGCGGCCCGACTGTCGAGGAGTTCGAGGAGCGCGTTGCGGAACTCATCGGTGTCGACCATGCGGTCGCGACGACCTCAGGGACGACAGCCCTCCATCTGGCCGGTCGTGCGGCCGGCTTCGAGGAGGGCGACGAGGTCATCACGACGCCACTAACGTTTGTCTCAACGGCTCACGCCGCAACCTACAGTGGGGCGACGCCCGTCTTCGCGGACATCGATCCACACCGTCGAACGCTCGATCCCGAGGCCGTTCGAGAGCAGATTACCGACGACACGGCTGGGTTGATTCCCATGCACTATGGGGGACATCCGGCCGATATCGAGGGGTTGCTCAACATCGCGGACGAACACGATCTGACGGTCATCTGGGACGCCTGTCACGGCTTTGGAGGGACGTGGCGCGGCGAGCCGTTGGGCGCGCAGCGCGACATGGCGATGTTCAGCTTCCACCCGGTAAAGAATATCACAACCGGGGAAGGCGGGATGGTCGTCACAGACGACGACGAGATTGCACGCCGACTGCGGCGGCTTCGTTCGTTCGACATGGACTACGAGCCCGACGGCCACGAATCAGAACCGTGGTACCAGGTTGTCAAGGGCGTCGGCTACAACTACAACGTCACCGACATTCAGGCCGCGCTGGGGCTGGCACAGCTCAATCGGCTTGGAGAATTCAAAGAACGCCGCGACGAGATTATCGCGCAGTACGACGAAGCACTGGATGGGGTTCTGGGGATACGGACGCCTCCAGAGCCGATTGAGTCCGATCCAATGTATCATCTCTACGCGATTGAGGTGCGAGAGGAGTTCGGATATGATCGTGAAGAGTTCGTAAACGCGATGCATGCAGAAAATATCGGCGTACAGGTACACTATGTGCCCTTGCACTACCACCCGTTCTTCCAAGAGAAGTTCGGCTACGAGCGTGGGATGTTTCCGGAGGCCGAGCACGTGTATGATGGGCTAGTGAGCTTGCCGTTGTATACAGAGATGAATGATGACGACATTGAGGACGTGCTCAATGCAGTCAGGCGATTGCAAGCCTATCACGCGTGAGGGAGAGGTTTTATTCGGACTTCCGTCCGGTATCAAGGTATGGCCGAGTTTCACATCGGAGATCGACCGATTGGTCCAGATGAACCGACCTTCGTTATCGCGGAGGCCGGGTCGAATCATAACGGCGACTTGGAGATCGCGAAGGACCTCATCGACGTGGCTGCCGACGCCGGCGCAGATGCGGTGAAGTTCCAGACGTTCCGTGCCGAGGATCTGTACGTTGACGACCGTGACATGGTCAACGATTCCGACGAATCGACGTACAATCTCCTTGAAAGTCTCGAACACCCCTACGAGTGGATTCCAGAGCTGTACGAGTACTGTAAATCGAACGGTGTGCAGTTCATGTCCTCGCCGTTCGACGAGCGATCAGCACGGGAACTGGCGGAGTATGTCCCGGCGTTCAAAGTAGCTTCGTTTACGCTATCGCATCATCCTTTTCTTCGGGAACTCGCAAAGTTTGGAAAGCCGATCATTATGTCCACCGGAGGTCACGACGTAGATGAGATACGCGAAGCCGTTGCGGTGCTTCGTGAGAACGGTGTCGACAATATCGTTCTCTTACACTGCGTATCCTCGTACCCGACACCGCTTGAGGAGATTAACGTACGAGCCGTTCGGTCGCTTCGAGATGAGTTTGAAACACAAGTGGGGCTGTCTGATCACACCACGGAGCCAACAATTGCACCGGCCGCAGCGACCGCTCTTGGAGGAGCGGTAGTCGAGAAACACTTTACCCTCGATAACGAGATGGAGGGACCGGATCACTCGTTTGCACTTGAACCTGACGAACTAGCTGAAATGATCCAGCAGGTTCGCGGGACCGATCGGGCTTTGGGAACTGGTGAGTTAGGTATTTCGTCCGTTGAGACAGGATCCGTTAGTCGCGCTACTCGTAGTCTTTTCGCCGTACGTGATATCGCGGAAGGTGAAGATATTACTGAAGATGCAGTTCGAGCACTCAGACCGGGAAACTTAGACCGCGAAGGTCTCGCTCCCAAACACATGACAGACATTATCGGGGCGACGGCAATCAACGACATCTCCGAAGGGAATCCAATTGACGTAGATGATGTAGACACTCAGATCCCGTGATTCCACAGAGTTTATACTTCGGATACGATACTCTTTGATATGGGGATGAACACTAAAAAGAACGTCATTTATCTTATTGCCGATTCGCTTCGAGCCGATTATTTAGGCTGCTACGGAAACGATTCCGTCTTGACTTCAGAGATTGATAAGTTAGCTGAAAACGGTGTTCGGTTCGATAATACTGTTTCAGCTGCTCCGTGGACGATTCCATCGGTGAAATCACACGGAACCGGTAAGTATCCCCATGAAATCGGGATTTTCGACTCAGATGTCGACGAAGGGGCAACTATATTCGATCAGTTCAAAGCTGACGGATACAAGACTGCACTCTACTACGACACCGACCGAAGAGATGAACTCTTTTCGGAAAATGTCGATCACTACGACTGGTCGTACGATATCGAAGCTCTACTCGATTTCATTTCAGAAAACAAGGGCGAGCCGTTTTTTATATACAATCTCTACCGGGGGACACACGTCCCATATACGTTGAAATACTCAAGTGAGGCATGGCATCAGGCGAAGGATGAGGTGATGTCCCTTATTCAGGAAGGGGGCGAAGGACTCGAAGAGGCTAAATATCGATATGAGCGCTCCATCGAACGCTTCAGTGAGTGGTACGTCGGCGCAATCATCGATCGGCTTCGTAAAGAGAATATGCTCGAAGACACGGCAATCGTGATTACGGGAGATCACGGGGAGAGTTGGGGAAAACGCTTTGATGATCAGTCAACGGTCGATCTTTTCGACCTTCACGGGACGTTGCTGTACGACGAAGCGCTCAAAGTTCCGTTAGTCCTCTACAACTTCGATATCGATTGTACGGGTTCGGTCTCTGAGATGGTTCGCTCCGTCGATATTCTTCCGACGATATTAGACTCCCTCGACGCCACGCCGTTAAGAGACGATCTGGACGGAGCGTCTCTGCTACCGCAACTCGAACGAAAAGAAGGAGAGTTCCCCGAATACGCGTTTAGCAGTACGACGACGCACGATCAGTTCGGCGGAATCGGTGAAGCGGACGAAGAGTCTGGATCGACATTCAACCGATTCTCTGTCTCTCGTCACGATGGCTGGAAATACATCGTCTCACTCGATCGGGATACCCGAGAACTGTATGATACGACATCTGATCCCGGCGAGGAGTCTAACCTAATCAACGAACGGCAGGATGTCGCAGAGCAGATGGACGAGCAACTTAAGACTCAGTTCGGTAAGCTACTTTCCAACGAGGAGCATTCTGATGAGGTAAAACAACGACTCGAAGATCTTGGGTACCTATGAAAGCAGTTGTCCTGCAACCGATGTATCTCCCCTGGATGGGGTACTTTGGGATGATTGATCAAGCAGACGTTTTCGTATTCTACGATGACGTACAATTCACTAGACGTTCGTGGCAGCGACGCAACAAAATCAAGGTTCCCGAGGGGGATTTCACTTGGCTGACAGTCCCTGTTGAGAAAGACTTCGGTCAAAACATCAACGAGGTACAAGTGAAAGTTGATGAAAACTGGCAAGATAGTCATTGGACATCGATTCACCACTCGTACGCTGGAGCCCCCTATTTTGAGGACTACGCCGCTTCGATCGAATCGATATACAACACTGAGTGGGATTCCCTCGCCGAATTGAATGTTTCGATAATTGAGACTATTTTGGAGTGTCTTCCAGATATTGGGAACGATACAGAGTTCATATTCTCTTCAGAGATATCGGCTGTCGGAAAAAAATCTGATCGGCTAGTAAATATTCTCACAGAAATCGGTGCAGACACCTACATATCGGGCCCCGGTGCAAAGGATTATCTCAAACCACAGATGTTTGAGGAGGAGGGGATTGAGGTATATTGGCACGAGTTCGATCACCCTGAATATCCACAGCGCCATGGTGACTTCGTCTCACATCTGTCAGTAATCGATTTATTGTTCCACGTTGGGGAGCAATCTGGGTCGCTTATTCATGAAGCTGAGCAGGATGCACTCATCCCCGCAACAAACTAGGTGCGTCTTAGCCGTTTTCGGATGTATATCTCTTGGTTAGATTGAATCTTCGTCGAAACGGTTCCAGACTCGTTTCGCCCCGTTTCCGTCAACGACACCAGCCATACGCTCAAAGAATCTTCTTCTCCTTCTATCATCTTCAAACAGTTCTTCGACTTCGGATACAAGTGCGTCGCCGGTAGTAACAATACGGGCGAGCTCATTCCGACGCAGCGCCTCAGCTCGTTGCATCTGATTATCGACTTGTGGGATGCCAACGAATGGGGTTCGCGTGGCGAGCAACTCAAACACGGTCCCGCCTACAGCACTCACCGCAACATCTGCCTGCTGCATGAGTTCTGCCATATTATCAGGAGAATACAGTAGATTAAATCGGGTAGGGAGCGATTCAGCTGCTCGCTCTATTTCCTCCGCATTCGAAAAACCGGGTCCAATAACAACATCAACGGTCCCACTGAAGCTTTGGAAGGCTTCCATAGCGGCGGGAGTTGTGTTTGATACGTCACTCCCACCCATCGTGATCAGTGCTCGAGTCGGTTTCGGTCGCCAGTTAGGCTCTTTACGTGCGATCTTACGAAATTGTTCACGGAGCAGGACATAGTCCGGTCCAAGAAGGAACTCAGGTTTTGTCCCGACCCACTCGTAATCAAGAGTGGGAGCGTGTAGATCACCGTAAACGAGGGTATCGCAACAGACGGTGTGATTCAGATAGTTCTCGCGAACAACGATTTTCGAATCACTCTGAGCAAGCGTACGCTGATATGCAGTGTCCGCCTCAAATAGATCGATAAAGACCGTATCGATAGTGTGTTCCTCAAGCGCTTGTGCTACTTCCATCGAATTATCCACGGTATCGAGCGTTTCCACCGTTATGGAATCAGGTAGCGTGGTTGTGACGGCATCGGGGGTCGTCGTAAGGTAGACGACAGTATCACCTCGGCGAAGACACTCTGCTGCGACAGCACCTGTCCGGATCAGATGCCCAAATCCCATTGATGGGCCGCCATCGGCACGAATTCCGACTTTCATCACACGGTCTTCTGTTCTACATGTTCATTAATCTCTGCAAGTCCGTTTCTATCGATATATTCAATCACCTCAGCAATATCAATTATATCCTCGTACTCCATCTCTCGATACACCCTTTCGAGCAACTGGTAATCTGCCGACTCATCGAGCGTTAGTCGGAGGTCGGTTCTATTCTGGAGCCCCGAATCGTCGAAGATCTCATCAGATTCGAGGTTATACAGGTCGAATTCATCAGAATGTTCTCGGTAATATGGCGTGACGTGCTCTTGATGGCGTGGCTCGTTCGCTTTGTTGCTCATTCGTTCGAACGATTCTGCAGTAAATGCTTCGCAGGTCATACCGCGAGGAAACGTCCGTTCAAGACTAGCACAGACGTAATCGACGTTATCCATCTGAATACGTCCAACAGCTGCATCAATAAATGGAGGCGAAATAAGCGGACAGTCCCCTGTTATCCGAAGGACGATATCCGGATCGTACTCCCGGACAGCACGCTCAAAACGACGGAGAACATTCGACTCGCTGCCGCGGATTACGTCCGCGCAGAAGGTCGGGGCGTACTGTGCGATTACGTCGTCCTGCGATTCGGTAGAGGTTGCCACCACGACGTTGGTCACGCTGTCCGCGTACGCGGTTCGAGTGACGACATGCTTGAGTACTAGCTGGCCGTCGAGTGGGTACATCACCTTGCCTGGGAGGCGGGTAGAGCCTGTTCGAGCCTGAATGATAGCGGTAATCGTAGTCACTATTGACAAGTGATATTCGTAGATAGGTAAATGTGATTATACATTTGCTTTATTGGCCCTGTCTAATTCTATCTTTCCGCAATTGATACACGATCATCTATGTTTTGTTGGATCGATTTCATAGATATAGTATCTAAATAGCAACAGTCAGCGTTTCGTACTTGATTGACTGCCAAATCAAAATAAATGAGAACAATCGACACATACGCACGCTAAAAATAACGACGCTTGTCGATACAGACTCGTGTGATGCCCTTATCGTTCACTGCTCGGCACACTGGCTGCAGACACTCAAACTGGCTGTCGAGTCGCGCTTCACGTCACCGATAAACTGGAGAGTCTCGGTGGCGAAAAATGATATGACGACCAATCACCCCGTAATGTCCTCTGAACAGAGGGCGCTTGGCTCCTGCTGCACCGACTGTTCGCCTACTATGACTACACACCCAACGTACGGTTGGACAGTAAACTATACGGTCAGCGCTGGATAGCCGAGACTGCCTTTTTGGCCATCAAGCGTCGATTCGGGGCCCTGTCTATTCTCGCATGTGAGAGCGTGAACTCTGCGAACTAGGTCAAGACCTCTACATCAATCGTGGATTCGTTTCGGCACAGAACTCACGCTTCAGAATTAGTTAGCCGAGGTCGCTTTGTAAGGTACTGAAACCAAGATAGACAGAATCATCAAGTATACAATTAGAAGGCTTTTTAATATACAATACTCCTCCTATCTAATCCCGTTATTAATTATCAATCGCTGATGGTTCGGAGGTACCGCCACGTTTTTTTAAATGTCGTACCTACTCCGTTTGTTTTGAGACTAGCAACGAAAGCTAATACAAGATTATGTTTTCTGCGGAGGTATCGTTTCAACCGAACCGGATGAATATACCAGACGAATCTGGTGGCCACATCGCCCCACTTAGAGAGTGGGAAGCTAACGTCGTCCCGCCCCGTATGAAGAATTCGTGGATCTTTTGACCGGTTTATTCTCCCCTCTATGTCCGATATGTTGTCCTGGGTAACCGTACCGTAGATATCGTGTAGGATCTTCACCTCACCAGTCACCTGCATCGGCCAGTTGATGAGGCAGTTGTAGACTGTCGAAATTGCTGTGAACCTAACAGGTATCACTGAGAGTGTTTTTCGAAAACTTGGCTGAT
The DNA here is from genome assembly GCF_037645885.1 of Salinibaculum salinum. Lineage (NCBI taxonomy): Archaea > Methanobacteriati > Methanobacteriota > Halobacteria > Halobacteriales > Haloarculaceae > Salinibaculum > Salinibaculum salinum. The sequence continues at coordinate 20,329 of NZ_JBBENW010000022.1, forward strand.
CATGGATGTGACAATCGGAGTGATAGCTCACCCACGTTTCGAAGAAATTATTCTCAACAAGACTCTTATCGTACAGAATCACCCCAGTGTTGTATTCTGGTATGCCAGCAGGGAGCGAATCGAAGTATTCGAACTCCTTCAGTCGAAGTGCAGCTTCGTTCGGGTCCACAGCAGCTGCCAGGTCAAAGTGATCCAGAACGTCAAATAGTTCGGAGACATCATCTACGAGAAAAACATCTGTGTCAAGGAACAGTGTCCTATCGAACGGTGTTCGTGGGAGGTTCCGTGGCTTGTCCACATAGGAGTACTGTGGCGTCGAATCGATGATCACCTCGTCAAATACATCAGCGTCAACATCACGGTGACTGACCAGCGCAATTGGAAAGTCCATGATCGCTCGCGTTTGGCGAGCTGATTGTATAGCTTCGTTTATGTATTCTTCGCCAGTTGCGACATAGAGTATTCCGTCAGTCATTATATACTACTCCTAGTCTTACCGTCGGTCCACCACTTGCTTGCATCCTTGCTACATGCTGGACTTTCCATTTAGAATCACTCATTGTCTTTTTTATCACATAAATTGATTGTGTCACAAAGCGGTCCAGAGTTTTCTCAAGTACTCTTAATTAAGAGTTCGCAGGTCATTGCTGTTTTGGTCCATCGCCGAAGCAACTCGTCAGTGGATTTCCCCGGCCAGATCGGCTGCTTCTACCGGATAAATAGATTAAAAGGTGATATTACATCAATTCTTTCTTGATTGTATTCAAGATTCCATTGTCACAAACATTCTGTACTCTCTTGTTTAAAAGATATATTGGTCTATGTACAAATGGAGTATAGATGCGGTCAAAAGTATAACGCATGATTGATGAATATTTTCTTGTAATAATAGTTCCGTATTTCGAAGTTGGATAAACAACATGTCCGTGCCGAAGTGAGTAGAGAATCCGCACACCCGTTTTTTTATTCACACGGTCAGCTACTTTTTCTACTTCACTAGAGTCAGAAATTGAGCCACCTACCCCATGAATTATTTTTACTTCTCCTGTGACTTGGACTGGCCAATTAATTAATGTATTATAAACAGGTGAGAGAGCAGTTATTCGAACATCTGACTCGTATAGTGCTTTCCTAAACCCTATTTGATCATTCGGATTCGCAGTAGTACAATATGACACCCAATTTTGCATAAGGTTATTTACCCTCTCATTATTCCGGTAAACAATAACACCCGTATTATATTCTGGGACACTTTCGGGAACATTGTCAAAATGTCTCTCACCTGAATAACGTAGGACGACTTCATTTGGATCTACCGCAGCTGCCAATTCAAATTCATCTAGTAATTCAAATAGTTCCATAATATCAGATAGGACATATGCATCAGTATCTAGAAATAATGTTTTATCAAATGGAGATTTAGATATGTTCCTTGCTTTATCTATGTACGAGTGCTTTGGGTTGTGATCTTTGATAATGTAGTCGAAAATGGGGTGATCTACGTCTTGGTCTGAAACAATCGCTATTGGCAATTCGGTCACTTCACTTGCTTTTTCAGCTGAAACAATAGCTTGTCTCACATATTTGGGACCAGTTGCAATATATAATATTCCGCGATCTGGATGCATACCTATAGTATGAGAATATATCTTAGCTATTTAAATCCACCCAGTACAGATTTGTTGACCCAAATTAGCACGCTGTTTGTTTCGTTGTAGATTTTTGCGACCACCAATGTTTCGAGGGAAATTTCTTCAGACACCGTCTATGTGTTCCGTTAAAATATCGTAGAGAGATTCCGGTTAATTAATGCGAGCTAAAATACTTTATATGAATGTGACAAAACGAGTCCTGGTAACATGCAGTGCCGGATTTCTCGGCAGTCACCTTTGTGAGCGACTATTAAAAGAAGGACACGGAGTGATATGTCTTGATAACTTTGGTAGCGGTCAACGAAGGAATATCGAAGCGTTCGAAGATCATCCATCATTCACAGTCAATGACCGAGATTTTCGAATCCCAGGTTCACTTTCGTCCGTAGATCGGATTTATCATCTTGTATCGAGAGTTTCACCAGATGATTTTACCGATTTTCCGGTCAATATCGTATTAGCAAATACGCAACAAGGTACTTGCCGGTTACTGGATCACACTCGGGCTTGTGATGCACGCATTGTTTTCGCCAGTACGAGTGAAGTCTACGGTAACCCTGAGGCTCATCCGCAACCAGAAACCTACACAGAGAACGTGAATATTCGAGAGATTAGAGGCTACTATGACGAATCCAAGCGGCTCGGGGAGACGCTGACTGGCGCGTATCAGCGAAAATACGATGTTGACGCCCGCACAATACGCATCTTCAATACGTATGGGCCTCAAATGCGTCACGATGACGGGCGAGTAGTTCCACCGTTCATTACTCAAGCACTTCGTGACGACGATCACACCATCTACGGTGATGGCGAGCAGACTCGCAGTTGCTACTACGTAGACGATCTCATCGAGGGGCTTGTCTCACTCACGCACGTTAACAATCCTGAGTATGATGTCTATAATATTGGGGAAGAAAAGAGCAGACAATCAAAGAACTGGCACACAAAGTACTCAATGTTGCGGATACGAACTTTGGTATCACTTATGAACCACTACCTGAAGATGATCCAATACGGCACAGACCGGATATTACCTGTGCGATTACAGGATTTAATCGGGGATCAAAAATCGAGCCACGTGAGGGGTTAGAAAAGACAATCGCTTATTTTGATAATGAGAATAAATGAAGAATAAATTACACACAGCAGGTAGGATTTTGTATGAAGATGGTCCAGTAAGCCTACTGTCATCAGTTCAGGACTTCTTCTCCATTAGGGCGTCCTCATACCCTGCTAATATAATGGCTAGCAGAATTTTTTGGAACGCAATTAACAATACTGAATTTCGGACCCGTATAGCATCTGAAACATTCTCGTATACTGAAGGGGGAGAATTTGAAATTAATGAGAGCAATTCAAAACGGGATCTTCCCGATGAGATTCAGTCGTACTGTAGAACATATTCTGCAAGTCCATTAGTTGCCTCAGTTTTACAAGATGCTATTATAAACGATTCATCAGTCGTGCTAACAAAAGATGGACGATTAATTTCTGAGAGTATCGGGCATAGTAAATATGCTCTGTATAAGCGAATTCGAAGAAAGATCCGGGAAAGCCCTGTGAAATCCATACCAAATCTCAGAACAGACACATATGCCGATCTGATTCCTGAAGCAACCGCCCAAGTTGAATTAGGGTTCTTTATGATACGGAGTGGAAGCTATTTTCATTGGGTAACTGAGTTTCTTCCAAATCTTAGAGCGCTCCAAGTTTATGAAACAACTACAGGTAACACACCTGCTATTCTTGTTGAGAAAGACCCCCCAGATTGGATATTAGAGTACTTTAAAATTGCGGGGTATGAGAATTCTGTGAAGCCATTACCATCTTCGACTATATCCGCTAAACAGCTTATATTACCCCCACGCCGTATTCGAATCGGTCGTAATTATAATCCATGCCCAAGAGATTTAGTTTGGGTTCGTGACTATTTCACCGAGAGAGTCCCTGATATCACTAATAGTTATGGCAGCCGAATTTATATCTCACGTAATGATGCTGAGAATAGACAGGTTGTGAATGAATCGGAACTTGTTAACGAACTTGAGAAACGAGGGTTCGAAAGTATTGAATTATCTGATTTGAGCGTGTCTGAGCAGATAGACATATTTCGAGACGTTGATTTTGTAGTTGGAGCACACGGTGCAGGGTTTACAAATACTATATTTGCTGATTCAACTTCAATCTTCGAGTTATTCCCTGAAAAAGGAGTTCGTCATTTTTATTATTGTCTTGCCCAGCAACTTGATTTTGATTACGATTTTTCTATCTGTCCCCAGACTACTAATGGTGATCTTCTTGTTGACGTTGAGACGGTCGTGGAACGAGTGGATGACTTTGTCAAGGCATCCCGTTAATGTTCGAGTCAGTCTAAAGGGAAAATTCATGTACGCCTTTCTCAGCTTGAGGAGGAATTTAAGCAACTTCGGGAAGAGAACAAATATAGTAGTCATTAGAAATAGTTGCTCATATTTAGAATTGAAAGTTAGTCGAGAGCGGTGTCGGTTGCTGTTGTTAACTCGGTGAGTGGGTCGAAGAGCCGTTGCTGAGTGCTAATTGTAACTGTCTCCAGCACTCTTCGACTGGATTTAGCTCCGGTGGACACGCTGGATAACGTCACGAAGGCGAGGACGTCAGGGGCCGCTAGGTCCGTAACGGCCGAGGCCTGGAAATACGGTGCTCCATCCAACACGACGATCAAATTATCTTCGAATTCCTTGCCTAATGCGAGAATGAAATATTTCGCGTGGGCGGCGGTTACGTACTCTTCGGACTGGGAGAAAAAGCGATCACCGTCCTCGGTGATCGCGCCCAACAAGCACGTCTAATCGCGTTGCCCTGAGAGCTCGACGCTGGGCCGCGTGACGCGTGGTTTCCCCGCGGCACGCGGCTCAACTTGGACGATTTTCCTGGTTTGATTGATGCAGACTACTGTGGCGCCCATTTCCGCTCGCTTTTATTGAGTTCGTTGTGGAACTCCTCTTGTTCGTCTTCGTCGGCTTCGGCGGCTGAGCGTCGTTGTTTTTGATAACTCAGACCCGCTTCTTTCAGCAACCGCCGGCAACTCGGGTGGGAGTACTCAACGCCATACGTTTCGTCAAGAAACTCCTGGACGAGCGCCGGCGTCCACGCGCGGCCACGGAACGTATCACGAGGATAAGCCACAGTTTTCATCCTCGCCGACCGCAGCACTGAAATAGCATACGTTCACCCGGCGAAAGCCGCTGAGGAATTGACGATTCGACTCCTGCTTTTGAACCACAAACGGAGTCGGTGACTGTCTATACTGACGGCTCTTGAGCCTGAGCCACTTGATGGGGAAGATGTCTTCAACCGGCAGTATGTCGTCCACGGCGAGGGTGAAACGCTGACGGAGAGGTTCACGTCAATACCTGCGAGAGCCACGCATCGCTGGCGCGACGATGGCTCTCACCCCATGAGGTATCTCCAAAAACAAATTCATACCCAACCTCAGAGGGTTACAGCTTCGGGAACGCGTCCGCCGCAAACCCGACGACGAAGCTCAAAATCATCCTCGAAACCATGCTACGATGCTACCAACAATCCTCTACCCATGAGCGATGGATAAAACTCGTCAAAGCTAACCAGTAATTGATACATGACTAACAAAACACTCTCACGGTGGTTTTATCTGTTTCAAATAGGAGTTCACAGTTATACAAATGCAGGTTTCCAAGGCAGTTATTCCCGCGGCGGGTTTCGGCACGCGATTCTTGCCAGTCACGAAAGCACAGCCAAAAGAGATGATGCCTGTTTTAGATAAACCAACGATTCAGTATGTTGTCGAAGAAGCAGTCCATGCTGGAATTGATGACATACTTATTATCACAGGTCGCGGAAAGCAAGCGATTGAGCGTCACTTCGACAAATCCTACGAGCTTGAAGAAGAACTGGAGGCGGATGGCAAGACTGATCGACTTGAGACGGTACAAGAAATTGCAGATCTTGCCGACATCCACTACGTACGACAAAAGGAGCGAGATGGGCTAGGAGATGCAGTACTATATGCACGAAAGCATGTAGGCGATGAACCATTCGCCTTGTTACTCGGCGACACGATTATCAAGACAAACCCGCCGTGTACTGAATCACTCATTTCACGTGCTGAGGAACACAGTTGCTCTGTGGTCTCCTTAGAGCGTGTACCGTGGAATGAGGTGTCAAAATATGGTGTTGCTGACATTGGTGAGGCTGCAGAATCAGGCCCTTCTTTCCCGGTCGATGATTTCGTTGAGAAACCATCTCAAAACACAGCTCCATCCAATCTTGCGATTACGGGACGGTATATTCTCACTCCAGCAATATTTGACCGTCTAGAAGAAACGGAACCCGGTGTTGGCGGCGAACTGCAGTTAACTGACGCGATCCAAAAACTAGAGCAGGTTCGAGGAGTTGAACTCAAAGGCTCACGTTATGATATTGGTAACATCCCAAGCTGGCTCCAAGCAAATATCGGAATGGCACTGGACCATGACGATGGTGATATGAATGCTGCCGTGAATGGACTTATTGAGGACTACTCACAATGAGTCGAATACTGGTTACCGGTGCTGCTGGATTTCTCGGGAGCCACCTATGTGACGCACTATTAGCAGACGGGCACGAAGTTATTGGGATGGACAACCACGTAAGCGGTCGACCAGAAAATCTTGAAGAGGTATTTTATCACGATAGATTTGTTTTTTATGAGCACGATGTCACTGAATTTATCCACATCTCCGGCGAGATAGATGCTGTAATGCATCTCGCGAGCCTAGCGTCTCCGGTATTCTATCGTGAACACCCAATTAAGACGCTAAAGGTTGGTGCCTTGGGAACCCACAAAACGCTTGGATTAGCTAAAGAGAAAGATGCCACGTACTTTTTTACATCTACAAGTGAAGTCTATGGAGATCCTGAGGTACATCCTCAATCTGAAGATTACCGTGGTAATGTTGATCCATATGGTCCACGGTCATGCTATGACGAATCGAAACGATACGGAGAAGCGCTCATCCGCGCCTATCGGGATCAACACGATCTGGATGTCCGTATAGCACGTATCTTCAATACGTATGGAACGCGAATGCGTCTCGATGATGGGCGCGTCATTCCGAATTTCATGAAACAAGCACTTACGGGAAAAGATCTGACTGTGTTCGGCGATGGTTCTCAGACCCGCAGTTTTTGTCATGTTGAGGATCTGGTTGATGGACTACTAACTTTACTTGAGTCAAATATCGACACACCAGTCAATATTGGAAACCCAGACGAACGAACGATCCTAGAACTTGCCGAGCTAATTATTGAAGTCACCAATAGTGACAGCGAGGTCACGTTTGAACCGCTTCCTCCTCAAGACCCAGAGGTCCGACGTCCAGACATTTCTAAGGCGAAGAACAAACTCAATTGGAAACCAAAGATTGACTTATATGAGGGGTTGAATAGTGTAGTTCCCTATTTCGAAGAACGAGCATCGCTATAACAGTATTTTTCGGTGGGTACTGCCAGAAATTCAACCCTGTTCAGGCATCGTTGAGCAATTTTAACTGATGACCTGATTGCTTGTGTGTAGACTTTGGTATCATGTCATCAGCAGAGGGAGCAAACACAAGAAACTGATCGTGTCCCAAAGCGGTCTAGAGAGGATGTCATAGAGCTCCTGTCACATCCTGATATCGTGCTCCCCAGATTGTCTCCGCATTCGAAATTGGTAATTACGACGGCGATCGCGTCACGTGCATCGCGGTCTCCTCGTGCAAGGTTCTTGGTGTTTTTCTGTTCAATTTTTAATTTTGTTCAGTAATCCAATCGGCCTTGGCCAGATTGGCGAGCGTTGCACCAACGTTTCGTCGAGTCTGTCGTAGGTGGTGAAGTAGTTGCTTCCAGCTTCGAGTGCAGCGCTACTGCCAGCGTACTTCTGTGCGAGTTCGTCGAAGTCCGCGTTGGCGACGCGGACCTCTTGGTGACTTCGCCTTACCCTTCAAGGACAGCGACTTGCGCCTCTTATTTGTGGACGTCGATACCGAGGTAGTGATTGGTGGTTGAGGTCATGGTGTCCTCTGGAGTCTTGAATGCGTGAAGCAGAACGACATCGCTGCGGGCTTGCAGCCACGGCCGACCTGGGTCGGCCGGGCCGCGCTCCCAATTCACCTCAAGCTTCAGGTTCTGTCCTTGTGTGGACACTTGGACCCAGCTTCGCCGCAGGCGAGAGCGAACACTCGCTGGCTTTAGACGCAGATACAATTCGATAGCCAATGGGACAATCTTTCCCACAGTTTCTATCACCAGTTTAACCTATCACTCGCAGAGTACCCCGCGAACGAGGACGAGATAATCGCTGCTGGAACCGTCCTACGGTTGCATGAGTCTCTCTGAGAAGTTCCAAGCCCGTCACAAACAATAGGGTAAAGCAAAGCTCTACTTGCCCACATAGATATCGTCCTAAAATCATCGAAGGTGTTATACTATCACCAATGTTTTGATCATGCATGTACTGTTCTCAGCCATATCGATTCATTGATAGCGTATTGTACTCCCTGTTTATTGCCGCTCAATCCTCTTCACCCTGCGTGCGAGAATAATCGCACATATAATATGCGCATTTATTACTAAAATACAATGGTTGATTCCAACGATGACAAAGAATCCATTCTAGTTATACAGACACAGGAGAATACGCCTGACCAGCCCAAGAAAAATATATTCGTTATCGAAACTGTTCTGAATGAGATTACACTCGAAGAATATTATGGTTTCGAATCGTCATTAAGATCAATCACTACCGATGACGAAAACGCACTTCCCATTTATAGATTATTCAGATTCTGGATACTTAATGGACATTTCTCCGAAAAGGTACTCCCACTCCCCTATTATATTTATTTGATAGGGGAACTCCAATCAAGAGTTGAAGATAATAATGTCTCTAAGATAGAGGTACATGAATCTGTTGAGGATAGTGTAAGACCTGCTATTGTTGATGTTTATGAGAATATAGACATAGACACAAATCCAGAGATTAATGTCGAACCAAAATACTCCAACTGGAGGAATATTGGGAAAATTAGAAATAAGGTAAAATCATTCATTGGTATGATACTAGTTTTATTTGACCAAATTATATATCGTATTTTAGACAGGAAAAGTAAGGCAGTGACGAATACAATTTTTGTTCCATCTCTCACTCGTTTTCGAAGTGTTAAGCCGGTATTAGATGAGATGACTACTCAATTTGATATAGTCACAGATCAGTCGCTTTTATCTCGATTTATCCATAATAATTCAAAACCTCATACTGAGTGCTTTTCTTGGGGATATGCGCGACAGTACGTCTCTATGTTTTGTATACTAGAACAAGCCAAATACATATATGATTACACTCATAAAGAATTAATAGTTGATAAAACAGAGAATGAGTTGAAAAGCGAAATTGGTAGGAAATGTGATCTGAGCCCAAATAACGTCGTTAGCCATATTTTTGGTGAAATTTATCGTTATAACCAATCAAAAAGCATTCTTGGATACTTCATATATAAACAAGTATTGCAGAAATCAAAAGCGCAAAACATCGTGGTCGGAACAGGCTATAATCCGCGTGCAGAGGCCATCTGGCTAGCAGCTCAGGAAGAAGGAGTAAGTGCTTATGATCTACCCCATACAGCCACATTAGAACCGCCACAAACGGGTATTTTTACAGATTATACTTTCGCAACTGGCAAATTTGCTCGCGAATATATCGATAACTATAATATAAATCAAACGAATCATACTGAAGTTCTCGAAACTGGCCGCCCATACTTAGAAAGTTTAAATAAAAGTGTGAGTGAGTGTGAGAATAATGTGACTCAACCACTTCAAATAATAATTGCAACACAGCCATTCAGTATTAGAGAACGATCTGAATTCATTCGAAAGTGTATACTAGGTATAAACGCTCTAGAGTTAGATGCGAAAACTAGAATCAAAATTCATCCATCTGAATCTAAAGAATTTTATGAAAAATTGCTAGATGATGAAAAAGACATTCAAATAGTAGACGGTGATATCTGGAAAGAATTACAGACGGCAGATATAATTCTCACGGTGAATTCTAATGTGGGTTTAGAATCAATTATAGCTGGATCTCTCTCAATATCCATTAGGCTCTCAAAAAAATGGCCATTGCCATACGCAAATGAAGGACCAGTGCCAATCTTAGATGATGATGTAAGTATCAGGTGCTTTTTTCGACAGTTGGATATTGAAAGAATAAGGGAGATTACAAATATGCAACAGTCATTTATTGAGCGGGAATATATTATTTCGGAAGCATCTAAAAATATAGCTAATCACATCGAAAGTAAAAGTGAAGAAAGAATCAATTAAAAATATAACAATTCTGAATACAATGTCTGGCTGTATCACAATTAGTATCGAATTAGAGTTAGGGTGGGGAATGCATGACAAGTGCAAGTACGGACATTTATCGAAGGATAGGACTGCAGAGACTGAGGCCCTTGACAACTTACTCCACCTAACTGACAAGTATAACATACCACTAACGTTTGACGTCGTGGGTCATTTATTTCATGAAGATTGTGATGGTGAACATACAGGACCACATCCATCGAGATGGTGGAATGAAGATCCGGGGTCGAACCAACAATCGGACCCACTGTTCTATGCTCCAGACTTGATCAGTGAAATCCGGTCACAAGAAGTAGAGCACGAGATTGCTACTCACACATATTCTCACCTGTTAGCTGATGACTTGCCATCAAACACATTGGATGATGAACTTGAAAAAGTACGTAATCTCCATTCAAGCTTCGATCTTTCTCCACCAACGTCTATTGTCATGCCCCGGCATCAGGCGCCCGATTATTCTGTGCTCTCAGACCATGGTATCAACGTAATTCGTAAACCGATAGAGGGCTATAGTCAATCAGATTTGAATCCATTTTGCAAGTTCTGGTGGATACTAACACGAAGACATCCTGAGTCAACGCTACAGCAAAACCAAGGGATTCTGGAAACGACAGCGACCCCGCATCCGTCTTTGACCTCTCAAATTCTACCAACTGGACAGTCATCCGCTCATCCCGCCTTCTCAGTAATTCCTCTGAAATTGCGTCAGTTCATACATAAAAGATATTTAATTGATACCATAGATAGAGCAGTTCAGAATGATTCCCATGTTCACCTTTGGACCCACGTTTATAATATGGCAAATGGCGCTCAATGGCCCCCACTCCAAGCAGGATTGTCGTATCTTGGAAAACAAATCAAAAAAGATATGATTGATATAAGTGTCATGAGGGATCTTAGATATAAAGATCCTTAGATCCGGTATAAGATTGTTAATCATCCAGATTACTTACATTGGTCCATATTTTAGCAGCGGTGCAAAACGGTTCTCATAACGTGATGGTAGACTTGGCGACATCGTTTCCTCAGTGGTGACTAGCGAGCGCAACAGCCAAGCAAAGACAGAGAACGAGAAAGACGTGTGCTTTGACCGAACTTGTCCTCGAACTCGCAGGGTCCGAGGACAAGATCCTTACAGACACCAATCACTATTTCCACCCGTGAAGCTGTGGATACGCCTTGTCGAGTTGTTTCTGACAGAAACAAACTGTGACGCTATGCTGTTTGCTTCGTTCTTTGACCCGATACTTGATGTCGAGCGGGTCATCCGTGTTCCGTAGATTGTACGGTGCAATCGGCACGACCGCCTGTGCCAGTAGGTGGTCGTGCCACTCCAGTATGTTGAACTCTAATCACCGATCATCCAGCGTGGTGTGTCGACAGCGATGCGCGTCATACGTGATGCGCATCACCGTCTCCCGACCGACCTTCTTTGCGGAGTGAATGCTATTGTGATGGGAATGTTGTTAGCTGCGGTCACGATACACCAGCCGTACCGTCGTAATAGTCGTCTTCAGTGTGATCGTAGTTCCAGTCAGCGTCGTCACGATGATCACGGGAATGTCCGTGCGATCAATGCGGAAGAGTTTGCCGAGCAGATCCCGCTCGGCAAGCTCATACGCCAATTTGATGAAAATGTCTTCTACGACGAGAGCGAAATCAGTGATAAGCCATGAGAGCATCCACCGGGACAGTGGGCGCTTGAACCCGCACTGACGCTAAACATCTTCGTTGCGGAGTTCCCGCGCCATGGGCCGTAATCCGTAGATGTCGTTGTAGAAGCTGTGAAGGACGCTTTCGGCAGTTCTGGCGGCTTATGGATCCGTGTTCGCCCCCTCGAATCGTGGGCAAACACGGGATAGTTCGTGAGAAATAAGAGGTCAAGGTATTCGAACAGTGCAGTCGTCTCTGTCTTCAGTGTATTGAAGACTTGTTCGACCGTAACGCTGTCTGGTAGGACGGATATGGTCGTAGACACATAATATTTATATCACCTTCCTTGTCAGGATTTCTTCACCACCGGATCTTATCTGGTTGTTCCGTTATTTAATTGGTGGCTCATACACTGTAAGCTGAGAGCAATAAAGGTCCAATAATAGAACGAAAATGGGAAAACAAATAGAGTTACTCTAACTGAAAAACCACCCAGCATAATCACCAATAAGATGAATAAAATAGATTCCGTATTAATCTTAGTATACTCAATGGAACCTGAAAGACCGTGTAGTACCCTGAGATTCATGAAAATGAATAAAAAGAGACCTCCGATCCCGATTTGAATGAGCATACGGAAGTAAGAACTGTCAATAGGATGGGTTTGAGCAAATTGGGTTTGTATAGTTCCGACGCCAGATAATAACTCTAGTCCGTAGAACTGAACCCCGGATACCCAAGTATTGAACCTCGGATTACCTTGTTCAATAAGTCGATTCAGAACCAGAACTATTTGATCGAAATTGGTGAGAAAGCCAGTCAAAAATACCAGTCCCCCAAGAATCAGCGGAACAGTCTGCCGTTTAATTACAATTAATAACAGGATAGCTATCGCAAGGAATACAATGTCGTCACGTGATCGAGTTAACATTAGTAAAATAGCGGATATTGTAAATAGTCCTGCATACACAAGACGACGTGGAACTTGTTCCCGTATTGAACCCCGGAAGGTGAATGAAAACGAAATAATACTTGTGAATAGCATTATCATAGCAAGATTATTTGGGTTTCCAGTGAACGACTGAAGACGTGACCCGTCAAATGCAGAAAGGCCAGACTTAGTCTTGAAGATATCTTCACGAATCCACGCCGGGTCAAGTAGAAATTGAGGATCAAAAAATACGTGATACGATGCAACAAGTGCGGTGATTCCCCCTCCGATAGCGAAACATATCAGAAGGCGGTTTATTTCACGCTTTGAAAGATCGATACTCAACAGTGGTATCCCGACTAGAAGAAACACTTCAATATAGGGACGGAGAGATATTGGATAGTCCCTTAGACCTGCTTGTAACAGTCCAATAACGGCGATAGCAAAAAATCCGATCAGGGACGGAGTCAATCTGATCGCGAATTTGTCAGACCGAGTTGCTGAAATCAGCCAATGAAAGAAAAATACAATCATGAGAACTTCTTTGAATAGTGTCGCTACATGTATTGTTGTTCCAGCAAGAGAAATTGCAGGCCACTCGATCCATTTTAAAAACACCCATAGCGGCAGTAGCGCTATGAATACGCTTAATGCGCACACACAGTCGTAACTAACGAGAGCAGCCCAGCCAATTATAATGAGGGCAACTACAGCCACTCCTAATATGATTGGACTTACAAAAAACAGACCGAGACATAATCCGAGACAAATCGGAATCCACCACTGCGGTTTTTCCAAGAGAATTGGTTTAGAAATTTCAAACACCATCAACCACCGCTATTAAAACCATACATACTCGAGAGATGGGCTACCATCCATTTGTTATCAATCTGTTTCATTCGGGTGGGTATAAACGTTGGCAAGACTTATGCGAAATCTCGGTTCATTACTAGAGTTATCCAGACTAAGCCGGAAGTGAAGGAACCGTCCACGACCCTTAACTCAATCACACAATACGACCGAAACCAGTAATTGTAACGAACAGAAAACCTGAATAGAGATGAGTGATCCTGGGCCACTTGCCGTCTTCACCGGTGCTGCGACTTCAGTGAACGTCAGTCACATGTTGGACGACATTGCGTCAATGGTTCCAGGAGTCCACCACCTCGTTGCGACTGACACGCCCGTTTCGAATGACACCGAATACCGGGAATTCGGCACGAACAACCCAAGCTCGGTCCAAGGTCAATTCCGTGCCCTCACAAAATATCTCGACGCACATACCCCACGCATCCTCCTCCAGATCACCGATCCACCATTACACGGAACGATTGCGGGACTAGTCGCACAGCGATATGATGTACCCTTTGTCTACCGATACAGTGGCGACCGATTCTACGAATATCGCGTCGCGAAAGGCCGCGAACAACTCACTGCGTTCGCACTCGGTGCCATTCTCGGTCGAGTTCCTATCCGACTCGCAACGCGTCACATCGCACTCGGACCGACCGGAAAACGGCGACTAATTGCTCGAGGCGTTCCCCCTGAACGGATCACTGTTCTCCCGCCAACTATCGACCCTGCCCGGTTCGACGACCCTAGTCCAGTCCCTCTCGACATTCCGGATAACTACAAACTCATCCTGTTCGTCGGCCGTCTCTCACGCCTCAAAGGGACAGAGACACTTGAACGCATCATTCCGGCGGTGTTAGATCGACGTAATGATTTGCAGTTCGTCTGCGTCGGTAGCGTCGAAAGAGAACTCAACGTTCCAGCAAGCGTTCGCGACCACGTGATGACGATCGGAAAGGTGTCGCCGGACACTGTCTCCGACTACATGGCCGCGGCAGATCTCCTCGTTCACCCAACGCTTACTGAAGGTGTCCCCCGTGTCTTGCTCGAGTCACTCGCCGCTGAGACACCGGTTCTCGCCAGGGACGTTGGGGATATCGCGTCAGTGACAGAGAACACGTTCGACTCAGACAAGGAATTCGAGAATAGACTTGTAGATCTCGAATCGATCCCACTCGACGACATCTCACCATTCACTCCTGAACAGTTAGAATCTACCTATCGGGACTTTTTCGAAGACTGGTAACAGATGACTTTTACCGAATCGAAAGAATAACGAACTAATGTCTGACCATCCTACCGTCGTCTTCGGCCTCGACGGAGCGCATTTCGAGTTACTCGATCCCTGGATCGAAGCTGGCCACCTCCCGAACATTGACCGGGCACTCGATACCGGCGTCAGTGCGGATCTGAAGTCCGTCCTGCCACCAGTAACCTCGCCGAACTGGAAAGCCTATGCGACGGGCAAGAACCCTGGAAAGATCGGCATCTTCTGGTGGGAGAACATCGACGTCGAGAATCAGCGGGTCCACTACCCGTCCGACCGCAAACACGCGAACACTGAATTCTGGGAGCTCATTGCCGAGGACAAACCTGTCGGTGTGCTCGGAGTTCCGACAACCTATCCCCCAAAAGAGATCGACGAATTCCTCATTGCCGGCCCACCGGACGGGAAAAACGCTGGCTACGCACATCCGCCCGAACTGGAATCAAGACTCGACGAGAAGTTCGACTACCGCGTTCGAAAACACAATCGACTCGATGGTGACAGAGAGGCCGCCGCAGAGGAGATCCTTGAGCTGATTGACAGTCGGTTCACCGTCGCGGAAACGTTACGTGAAGAGTACGACATCTCGTTCCTCCAAGTGACGACGTTTTACATCAACTCCCTACAACACTACCTCTGGGACGACGAGTACACGCTCCGGGGATGGCAGATTATTGACGAGCACCTCGGGCGGTACCTCAACGCAGAGTACAACGTCGTCCTCATGAGTGACCACGGATCAAACCCGATCCGGACAGCATTTCATATTAACTCTTGGCTAGAGACGAACGGGTACCTCAAAACGAACACTGACGTTGCGGACACATTCTATCGCCTCGGGATTAACAAAGACCGGCTCATACAGATGACAAACAAGTTCGGGCTCACTGAGTTCGCCAAACACGTCACTCCCCGAAAGGTACTCCAATATCTACCGGACAATAGCGGGGCGGTGAACAAAGAAGGAAAGACAGACGCAGTAGACTGGGAAGAAACCAACGCGATCGCCAGCGGACAGGGCCCAATCTATCTGACTGCCAAACATGGAACTGACGAATATAACCGAATCAGAAATCAATTACAGGCCGAACTCGAATCAGTGTCAGATCCCGACGGCCATCCAGTTACTGACGCAGTCTACAAAGGCGAAGAGGTTTACTCAGGAAGCTACGTGGATGAAGCACCGGATCTAGTGATTGATCAGGCCAAAGGCGTCCACATCCCGGGTGGAATCGGTCGCGAAGCGGTGTTCACCAAGCCAACAGACGACGGATGGCACGCCGAAAATAAGCGCCAAGGCCTGTTCGTCGCGTCGGGACCGGACTTCACCACCGGAACACACGATCCGATGTCGATTCTGGATCTCGCCCCGACGTTGCTACATCTCCACGACCGGCCGGTGCCAACAGACATGGACGGGACCGTACAACAGTCAGTATTCGCTACCGACAGCAAGCTGGCAAACAGAGACGTCAAACGGGCAAACGTCTCCGAGAGAGACCGAGAACGAGCTAGAATCCGTGCTATCGCACGAGATGTCGACCTATGATCACAGGTATCCCAGATCCTCGAGACGGTCACGAACGTCGTCATCCTCCTCTCCCTCCAGTTCGTCGAGAACGGTCGTAACCATGACCGTGGCATACTCCGCGGGGGTATCAAACTTGTGTTGTTTCGCTCGCGTTTCGAGCCGCTCGTACACGTCGTCGTCGAGGTCGACCGTGAGTTCCATGTTCGTGTCGTCGTCTTTGAGAGAGTTAGTGGTTCTGTTCGTTGGATCGAACAGCCAACTCGTCTAAAGACACCGGCTCGGTGAACTCGCCAACTCTAGCCAAGTACCGCTCGATACGTCGCCTCACGGGAGAATCAGAGAGGTCATAGTCGTGAAATCCAACCATGAGATACGATGGATTAGCAGCCAAGATTTGCCAAGTCGCAGCGTAACAGGCAAGACTTCGGGGTGTACTCCTAAGGAGCGCGTCAATCGAGAGTGGCAATGTTTCGACATCCCACGGGAGGAAGCGACTCCGGAGGAGCCGAGAACCATACACTGAGAGCGGGAATTCAATCAAGCCGTGAGTCCGATATGGTTCGCGATGTTCGATCGGTCGGTGGGATGCGTCATACTCAAAACCGGTTGCAGCCAAAGCCCGGAGAAGTGCTTCAGAGAACGACCACCGTCCAGCCCGGAAAAGTCGCGGACGGTCCCCAAGATGCGACTCAAAGACATCGATTCCCTTATAAAGAAAAGATTCAATCGCTTCCTGACGATACTTTCCGAGCCATATGTCGTCCCCGCCCAGCCGTTCAGGGTGGATGTGAAGACCCACCGCGTGGCCGTCGGCAATCCACTGTTTGACGGTTGATGTTTTCTCTCGGATCACATCGGGCGTGACGAACAGCGACGCGGGAAGTGCCAGGTCCGAGAGCGTCTGGGCGAGCAACTCGACGGTGTGGTAAGATCCGGACTCGACATCTCCCTCGACATCAACGGTAATAAGAAAGGGTGTTCGATCGGTCACGCCTCGATTGCCCCTAGGATTTGGTCCGCAAACCGCTCCATTGAATACTGTTTTAGTGTTTTTTCATCAAGTTCACATGTTTCTCCGAACGACGTTGACTGAATTTCATCACCCAATCCTTCTGCAGGAGCGAGACGAAGGCGAGGGTGGTCGACTTCAGGAAGGATACCGACGGGCGTCGCAAAGACGGTACAGCCGAATGTAAGGCCTTCAAAGGCAACAGTTGGATAGACCTCAGTATGAGAGGGCAACAGTAGCCCGTCAGCCACCGCGATAACCGACAGCGTCTCCTCGTGGGAGAGTTGTCCACACATCTTCACCTGTTCCTGTACCGCCTGGTTCTCGATCGTACGCTGTACAGTTTCCCACTCCGGTCCGTCGCCGATGATCACCAGCCGATACGACGGTGGAAGTTGCGAGAAGATTTCGATCACCCCCGGAACATTCTTTTCCTCGCTCAACCGCCCGGCAAACACGAGAAGACGTTCGTCAGGGCCGGCGTATTCCGAGCGGACATCGGCCTCTTGGGCGCGACCATATCCATCTCGGATCCGATCTTCGTTGAGTATCCCATGGATCAACTGTACGTCCTTCCCTGAATACTCCTCAATCAAATCTCGAATCCTAGGAAGCCTACAGAATACAGATTCTGCTAAACCATACGTAAAATTGAGGCGTTCGAGAGAAATTTTGAGATGAGAATTCGCTTCTGGACGCATCGATGGCGTATAGCCGATATAAGAAAGACTTGGAATATCATGTTGGCGTCCGAATTCTGAGGCAATCCAGTGGAGCGTATTCGATGCAGAGTAGACGGCATCGAATTCGCGATCACGCGACCACCATTGTAACCAAGCGTACAGTACACCTGTATGAACGACGCGTGTTGCGGTTGCCACCGACGACGCTGGTGGAAGCGACGACGGCCGAGCGGGAAAGGGACGGGTAATCTCGATACCGTCTACAATTTCAGAAGTTCGAGTTTCTGGCTTTCGTGGGGTGACTACAGAAACGTGATGGCCTCTGCGAGTGGCAATTTGAGCGAACCGCAATCCCTCGTGTGCCCCGCCACTCACACTCGGATAGAAATCCTCAGTAAGCATGAGAAGATGCATACATGTAGCTACTTCTGGGATGTATTTGAGTTTTCTGAATTGTTCGAATAGATTTCTAATATGTTCTGAATTAAGAGAGAGTTCCGGTCTTAGTGTTGTCACTACGACGGACGGAGGTTTTGTAGAACACCTGTCAACCCCCAATCAAGAGGACACCGAACCTGTTTTTAGCCTGCTTTGTAAAAGGTATACATAATCACCGCCGAGATCTACTTCTAAATATGAATGTTCTTCAAGTGAATAAGTTCTACTACCCAGAGGTGGGCGGCATCGAAAATGTCGTCCAAAACATTGCTGAGGGACTCTCTAATTCGCATATAACACGTGTTTTGGCCGCACGTCCGAGAGGGTTGGGAAGCAGTGACCGACATAACGGAGTCAATGTCACAAAGGTGTCAAGCCTTGGAGTCACTATGTCGGTTCCACTTGCACCAACATTTCCCGTGCAACTACGGGTTGCATCTCGAAATACCGATATTGTCCACCACCATCTTCCAAATCCTCTTTCAACTGTTTCACAACTAATCGTCGGAACCGATGACGCAGCAGTTATTGCGACATATCACAGCGATATTGTTCGACAAACAACTGCACTCAAAGTATATCGTCCTGTTCTCGATCGGTTTCTAACCTGCGTTGACCGTATTCTTGTCACATCTGAGCCCCTACTCAACCACTCAACAATACTCAAACAATATAAAGAAAAATGTGACGTCGTCCCTCTCTCAGTTGATCTCGATACTATAGATGCCGAGAATACGCAACCACTTGATGTGGATACTACTGGCCCAGTTATCCTATTCGTTGGGCGGCTCAACTACTACAAAGGAGTTGAATATCTTGTTGATGCCATGGAGCAGATTGATGCAACGTTGCTCGTCGCTGGAGACGGAAACAAGAGAGCGGAGCTTGAGCAGCGTGCACGCAAGCAGGGTGTCGCCGACAGAATTCACTTCCTTGGATACGTCCCTGATGCACAACTCGCACGCACCTATCGAACTGCCGATCTTTTTGTCCTTCCTTCTATCGAACCTAGTGAGGCATTCGGAATCGTTCAGCTTGAGGCGATGGCTCGAGGCCTTCCAGTGGTAAATACGTCGCTTCCAACAGGAGTACCGTGGGTAAGTCAGGACGGGAAAACAGGGCTCACTGTCCCGCCTCGTGATAGTGATGCTTTAGCGGAAGCAGTGAACACTCTCCTTGAAGATGATGCTCAGCGTCGCCGCTACGGTGAACAAGCGCGAAAGCGGGTTGAACAACGTTTTACCCGAGATCGGATGCTAACCAAGATTCAGAAGATCTACAACCAGGTCACAGATGAACAATAGGGTAGTGTTTAGTTTGGAGCATTGTGCCAGCGAGCGAAGCACTGCAGCCAGTTTTCGGCTGTTTCCGGTTCGACGTGGCTGAAGCAATTCGAAAACGACGAGGTTCGTCGTTTCAGCTCTCGAAAAATCCGTTCGACAGCATTCCGATTTCCGTGGCGACGCATCTGAAATCGGAGGCCAGTTCGGGAAAGCGCAGTTTGGAGATGTTTCGCGCCGTCAACGAGAAAGACGGAAGTTTCGACATCGTGTTTTTGGCGTAATTCGCGCAGGAAAATCTCGGTGAGGGCGGTGGTAGTCGTTGAAAACAACCGGACGTGAAGCAGGTCGTTCGTTGCTGGATCGGCGGCAGCGTACAGCCAGAATTGCTGGTCATTGATGCGAATCACGGTTTCGTCGAGCGCGATCTGATTCAGAGATTTTCCAGATTTGGGCTGTAGATCGGCTTTCTGCACCCAATCGTGGACGGCTTTTCGACTGCGTTGGACACCCAGACTGTCGAGTAATTCGACGGTATTCGACAGCGAAAGACCCGCAACGTGGGCTTGAATACCCAGCGCCATCGCTGGCTCGGGTGTCCGCTCGCGGTCCACAAAGTCCAAACCAATCCAGCTCTATGTCCGCTGAGGCGGTTGATTTCTGGCATAGGCACCAAGAAATCCGTCCACCTCACTTTTCACGCTTAACTAAACACGCCCGCCTGTGCAGCCTATTGGTAAATGTACTCCACATCGCCGACCAGTTCCTCGACGAGCACAGCGTCCCGAACATCACCCTTGACAAGTAGGTACACCAGCGGCGGCTGCATCCCGACACACCTCGACAGTGTAGTCCTTGATTTGCGTATCGTAGAATGGGACGAAGTTAACGAGGACGACAACGTCGTGGCCATTGCGGACGAATCACTCGACGAGGTGGCCGCCGATAAAGCCCGCGCCGCCAGTGACGAGTATGCGCATTGGATGTCCAGAGTCACGGGTCGGTAAAAAGTCTCCCACGTTCGGCGTCGCCGAGTGGTCAGATCAGACTGGCCCGATAATGAATGATCATGTTGGGCCGTCAGGTCGGGGTACGTGACGCCTCTGTGAGGACCACTATCACCCTACATTGCGTTCAGACGCATTCAAATTCCTATATTTTTTATTCCTTGAAATCCGCGAGTCTGCAAGGGTCAAACCAATGGGCAGGGTACTTGATGAACACGGGAGATTGTTCGGCAGAATCAATATTATTGACTGTATGGTCGTCTTGTTTGGTGTAGCTGTGGTAACGGCCGGGTTGACGCTTGTCAGTGAATCAGTCATACCCCCGATCGCTACAGTCTTCGTCGGACTCTTAGTGCTTGCTGGCCTCAGTGCGTGGGATATTGAACCCAACGGGATCGAGACTAAAGACGAAACGCAGCGGCAAACACTCCGATTGCGGGTCACCGAAATCGATCCAGCGGTTGCGAAAGCGATCACTCCTGGCGAGACAACGATCGAGGAAGACTTAGCGGTGACCGACGTCAGGTATGGGCCCGCGTCAGTCGTCGTCGAAACCGACGACGGAACGCTGGTCGAGCAAGAACACCCTCACCTCTGTACGGCAACTCTCGTCGCCACTATTCAGTCCAGTGACCGACGCGAAGACGGCTTTCGCGGTGATCGACTCTTCGTGGGCTGCGAGCTTCGTCTCGATCTCGAAAAAGTCCGCGTCGATACCACGATCGTCGCTCTCGGTGACGACGCAACTGAGCCCACCGAGGTTGAATCAGCGGCAGCGGTATTTGACGATCCTGCGATGGTCTCTGCCTCCGAGTGAGCGTCGTCACTTCGAAGACGACATCACTTCAGCGGGCCTCGTCCCGTTCTTCCCACGCCGGTCGTGGTGTCGGCGACGGGAGTTTGAGAAGGTCCGTGCTGGACTCCAACAAACCGGGACGCGAAGCGCCCACCGGACGCTCGAACAGTCCAGTGGTCGGGAATTTCGTTACGTCAGAGACGTGCTTCACCGAGCGTCGAACGCCATTATCGCGGAAGCACTCCGATACGAGTGCGACATGATAGCGTTCGAGGATTTAACCCATATCCGCGACCGAACGGGTGCATCGTGGGGCCACAAGTGGGCGTTACGAACGCTCTACGAACAAGTGGAATACAAAGCTGAAGCCGAAGGTATCTCGGTGAAACAAGTTGGTTCGGCGTACACATCGAAGCGGTGCGCCGAGTGTGGATTCACGGCAGACGAGAATCGGTCGACTCGCAACGACTTCCAGTGCGTGAAGTGCAGGTCGGAAGCGAACGCAGATTACAACGCGGCTAAAAATATCGGACTGCGGTATGTCCGTCGGGGCCAACAGTCGTCCCGGCGGACGGGCAACAGTCAGCTTGCCCTGAAGTCTGGAACAGTGACACCGAGTGGCGGATTCACCGCCCACTCGGATGGGTTTGAGGCCGAGGACACGGACAAGCCCCACCCTCAACGAGCGAACCCGTCAGGGTGAGCGAAGTAGGCTGGGGTAGTTGACTGCTGAAATCTGCAACCCGATCGACCTTTAGAATGGTAACGAACCCCCTCATACGAAGGTCACAAACATCTAACCTCCGCCGCTTCTGTGGCTTCCCAAGAGACAATTACCCATCTTACCAAACAATCCAGAGAGTTTGACATCCTCCTCCGCGTGAACGCGGAGGAATCCCGAGCGGTGAGAGTTTCAGGTTCGCAACCATGAGTCCGATTTCTTCTTCGGGAACCCGTTTAACCCATCACGAAACGGTGGCTGACTGGCGGTGCCAAACCGCCGTTACTCCTATCCTCAATGCCGCTGACTCTCATCTGTTATTTTTGCCAGCAGGGAGTCGCTGACACTTCGACGGACTTGGAGTTACCTTTGGGCTTGCTCGACCAACAGGCACAGACGAACGCTTCTGGCATTCGCGTTCACCGTGTAGGTATTTCGGATATTGTCTCATTAGCGGCGGCGAGGCCGCCTCCGAAGGCCGTTCGGAATCGCTCCGTTCCGACCTGACCTTACCCTCTAATACGAACTGACACCACTTGAAACTGCGGACTTTGGAAACTCGGGGATACCACCGAACCGTGGTTCGTGTAGAGTTCTGTCGGATTCGTCCTGCGGCTAGAGTGGTCTGCACAACGTTTGCATGTTCAGTATCCACTAGATTTCCAGGAACGGGTGCTACTGATCCGAAATCGTCACATTGGATGTTCAGAAGTGACGCTGACCACTCAAGCCGCAGGTATTCTCCTCGAATCTATATAAGATGCGGAGAGCGAACACCCGAGAACCTCCGGAGTTAGAATCTTCATGAATCAAAGGAGTACCCCCTCCCCCCACTATTTCATACCAATCAGGACAACAGGCCAGCCCGAATTGAAGAGAAGGTTAAGTGGGATACTGTAGTAGGAGATAGTACAGCACAGATTCTCAAGAGAGAGGAGGAGCCAGTAATAAGCCCAGAGCTGCCTGGCAGATGACGATATCATAACGGCCTGCTTCACTTCGAGATAGGGATGTTACTAACGTGTTATATATATCTAGGGTAATAGGTAGTATCTAGTAGTAGTAGAGCAACCTCATTCTCATTCGTGTTTTGGAGATTAAACCTCTATACAACGTATTCAACCTGTTTCCATCATCATAGCTCTCTCTACATTCTCTCAGTCTGTCCTTGTTCTACGTATCTCTTTTATTCGTATTAGAGAGGGGCTGTATTTTACCGGGTATAGGATGGGTTGTTTGGTATGAAAAAGTGGGGGGAGGGGTTGGTATTCTTCTGGTTCTTCTGCTGTGGGACCATCTGTCCTTAGGCAGGAGATGTCGGCCGCTGTAAGCCTGGTATGAAAAAGTGGGGTATGGTATGAATGGTATGAAACGGCGGGGTTTAAGTGATAAGAGTATGAATTATTCTCCTAGATGACGTTCACGCGAACCACAGATTCCCCATTTGAGGATTCTCAGGTTCTTGCAGAGGATTATATTCCGGATGAAGTTCTGGGGCGTGATGAGGAACTTGATCAAATTAGTGAAGTGCTGCAACAGATTGTTGATAATGAACAGCCAGTCAATGCATTCATTTACGGGATTAGTGGAACGGGGAAGACTGTCTCAATCAAGTACAAGCAGCGAGAACTCGAAAACGCTCTTGGCCGGTACGACGACGTCCACGCGACGTTTGTGTATCAAAATTGTGAATCGCTGAGTAGCTCCTACCAGGCTGCTATCGCGATCGCGAACTCCTTTCTTGAAGACTCGGAGTACGAGTATCTCCACGATGAGTTAGATTTCGACCGGAAAAAACTCCCCAGCTCCGGGCTTCCGAAGGAACACGTGTACGACATTCTCTTCGAGATCTTTGATCTTCTCACGTACAAGCATACGACCTATCGCAGTGAACTCCAAACTGCACTCGAAGATAGCACCTTGACGGACGATGTGGCTGCTTCTGACCTCATTGAGGCTCAATCGTCGTCAGGCGAGGATAACTCCGAGATGGTCGACATTTTGAATACGCTTCACGGGGAGTATGATATCCAGCCACCAACTGCCGTGACGGATTATGTGACTGTCATTCTCGACGAAGTTGACCGTATTGGGACCCGGGATGAACTCCTGTATGAAATTCCCCGCAGTCGGACGAATAACCGTGTTGAGAACATACTTCCTGCAGTCATTGGCATCAGCAACGACGTCGGCTATAAGGACAGTATCCAATCAAAAACTGACTCGTCGCTTCGGCTGAAGGAGATTACGTTCAAAAAATACGACGTTGAGCAACTAAAAGAGATTCTGACCCAGCGAGCAGAAGCCGCCTTCAAAGAAGATGCATACGAGGAAGAAATCACTCCACTCGCTTCGGCATTTGCTCGCAAACAGGGTGGTGACGCTCGTTACGGCATTGACCTACTCCAGAAAGCGGGCATGAAGGCCAAAAAAGAGGATGCGAGCGTTGTCACTGAAGCTCATGTCCGCCAGGCCCACGAGGAGAAAGAACGCGATCGCGTCTACGAGGTGACGAACGACCTCAGTGATCAAGAAAAAGTCGTCTTAGCAGCGGTGATGTACCACGACCTTCGAGGAGAAACGCCGATTTCTCGAGGCGATATGTATCCGACATACAAACGATATTCTGGCTCTCTTTTGGACAATTCCAACGTCCCGCGACGGGTCGCAGATTATCTGAAAAAGATGTCACAGTTAGGCCTGCTTGAACGTCGCGATGCGTACAAAGGACCTGGTGAATCCGGATTCGAATATTCGCTTGACAAGGTCGACTACAATATGATTATCAAAGTCTTAGGCGAGGCAGAACCAGCGGGTGGCTCTCTTGGTCTTCTCCCCGATGAATTAGTCGCAGCATTTGAGCAGTCCGCGCAAACCGACGGCGAAATCAAACAAGCCCGTTTTGAGTCATTCAATTAGAATCGGACGTGCTGACCTCTTTCGAAATCCGCTTGGTATGAAAAAGTGGGGGGGGGGGGGTGATTCGGTTTGGAAGTACCCAGTTTGGTATGAAAAAGTGGGGGTGGGTCGGTGCTTGAAGAAATCTGTTGTAGCGGTTGGGTCCTCAATCGTAGCTCCACTTGAGAGACAATATACTCTCCAGAAGAACAGCGGACACAGTGGGGTGAAGACATGCGGTGAATCAATTGACCGGACCTTTATATTTTGACTTGATCTTGTCACCTTCTCGCCACTGCCAGTAGTAGTAGCGATTGTCGTTGATCTCTTTGATCGTGATCGTGGCCTTTGACGGGACGTCTTCCGGGAGGTCGTCAGGGCGTTCGTCGAGTTCGTCTTCGGCCGAGTCCTCTTCGAGGCGGGCCTCGCGAGCTTTGTGCTCAGCTAATTCTTCAGCGTAGCGTGCAGCGTGTCGGAGCTGTTCTGGAGAGTATCCATTGAGTGTATCGACGATGTCTGTTGGGAGTTCCGCCGGTGGCGTCGGTGGCTCGTAGGACATCAGCTGTCGCCTCGCGTTAACCAACAATTTGCCGAGTAGCAAAATTCTGTTGGTTAATCATGTTGCCCTCCTCAGTTCCTGAAAAGTATGAATGGCATCCTCCGCGCTGTGAACGGCGTGGTATTGCGCCTGCTCCGCCTATACTGATATTGTTTTTGTAATTAACTGGAGTTCCCGTACCGGGAAGCTGCGCTGAACGGTGCAGAGAACTTCGCTAGCAGAGCGGTCCTGCCCGAAATACCATTTCACGATGGGGTCACTCGATCCGGTCGCTTGAACGGCGAGGAAACTAAGTATGTGTAGATCCTACACATAAATTGATGGCTGAAGAGAAAACCCGCGTCGATTTCAACGCCCCGAAATCCCTCGTCGAGCGCGCCGATAGCGTCGTTGATATCCTCGATATCTCTCGTACCCGCCTCCTAATCGATGCACTCGAGGACGAACTCGAAGAGCTCGCAAACGACGAGGAGTTCCGCCGGCGACTGAGCGACGCCTACTACAACGGTCGCGTCGACTACGATACCGTCGAAGCAATCCTCGGGCGTGAAGAGGCGATGCGATTGAAGCTTCTCCGGGAGTCGATTGACCGGACGCCCGCCATCCCTACACTCAAGGATGGGCTCCCGAGTGACGAGGCCTTCTACGACGGCGAGGTCTCCAAATGGACGGACTCCGAGTCGGCTGATTCCAATGACGAGTCGCGTGCCTGACAATGTCGGAGCGCGCCGTTGCCGTCGTCGATACGAACGTCCTGTTGAATCTCGCCACGCCAGTCGTCGACGGGCGACCGAAGGCTCCCTCTGGCGGGGACCCGCTCAAAACACTCCTTACCGCGTACGACATCCACATCCCAGCGAGCGTTCTCGGCGAGGTCACCGATGCCACGGGGGATGATGACCTTCTGTCTGCTGCCGCCGATCTCGTCCTCCAGGCTGCCCATCATGTAACGACACACGACGTCGACGACCGAGCCGACGAGCCACTCGACTACGGGCTTGATCAGGGAGAGGCCGAGGGTGTCTGGCTAGCCAACGAGTTGGAAGCAGACCTCTTCATCACCGACGAATTCAACACGACCAATTACCTCTTCACCAATCTCGCTCTCGACGACCGGAACACGCTCTTCACGACACCGCACATCCTCTGTACGCTCGCCACTCACGAGATTCTGCCCGTGGAATACGTCGATGCTGCGCTCAGCTACTACGTCGAAACCAAAGGCTGGGATACACAGTATGTTGCCCAGCTACGGCAACATCATTTCGAATGATGAGACGAAATCGGCCATCGAGGTGATTTAACCAACGATGTGGCTGATCAGTCAGCGTATGTTGGTTAATAGCGAGTGAGGAATTCCGGACACTATCCAATCCGTCTGACTAACTCAAGTCCCGAGACATCAGCCAGTCTGTTTCTGATCTCCTCCTCGCCAATCGCCGTTGCCCACCGGACCGTAATTTCGACGGTGATGAGTGTTGCCGAAAGCCGTGGCTCGATACTGTTCAGTTCGTCAATCGTTACGTCGTCGATAGTCTCTGTCCGCGAGAGGCGCTTCTCAGCGTCAGTGACGAGGTCCCCATCTGCGCCGCAGGGGATTCGAATCGTCACGATGGCAATTGTCGTCGATTCTGGGTCGGTGGTATTGGGTACTGCCATATTATCCGCTCCGTTGAGGCGCGTTTCATGGGCCGATGTTCTACAACTGTACTCCGAGTGCGCGAGGGACGATTCGAACGCCCGTCTCGGTCGTGGCACGACCGCGTGTTTCCGAACTCCACCACTCGCGCATCCTCAAAGAAAAGATACAGACAGCGCTAGAACGACTCGAACGCCTCGATCTCATCGATGACCTGCTTCGGATTCTCGGCGTGTTCGATGAACGAGAGGACGTTCTCCGACCACCCCGAGATGTTGAAGACGTTCTCGTAGCCTTCTGGCGTCACCAGGTCGCCGTAGGCCGCGAGATCGACGAGATACAGTGCGGTGTCCGCAGACACCTCGTCTCGATACGCATCGAACGCGTCTTTGACCGTCTGGGAATCGCGGGCTGTGAACGGCGTGTTGTCCCAGATTTGCATATCGGTGAAGACGACGATCCGTTCAACAGCATCCCCTCGGTCGTGGAGGTGCTTGATCGCCTTCCAGCCGTTCGTCGAGTTCCCGACGTCCTCGTCGATCGCCAACACCGCCGCTTGGCGCTGTAGTACTGGCGTGTCGACGTGCATCGGAACTGTCTGGAAGTCGTCGCCGAACCCGCCGACGTCGGCACCTTGGTCAGCCAGGATCGCACCGAACAACGCACCGATCTCTTTCAGTCGGAGCGTGCTGTTCGCGGACAGCGGCTGATCCATCGATCCCGACAGGTCGACCGCGACAAAGGTATCGCCGAATCCGCCAGGCACCGTCTCGACCGCGACATCAATTGCGTCTTCGAGCCACTGCTCGACCGTCGGTGCCTGAACATCTGCGTCTTGCAGCGCGGTGTAGGCCTGGTAGTACCGGAACGGGTACAGCGGCGCGTGTCGGACTGCCTCCAGGTCGAGGTGATTCACGACGGTGTCCTCCGGAACGCCGGCTTCGAGCATGTTACGGAGGTTCCGGATCGACGCGAAGATGGGCAGCGTGTACTCGTCGTCCTCGATGAGCAGTTCCCAGGCATCTTGGGTGTTCCCGCGCTCGGAGATGACCGTCTCCCACGTGTTCGGCGCCGGCAGCGGGTCAACGTCGGGATAGTCGTCGAGGCCGCCACGCATGAACCGCTCGAAGAGCGCTTCCTGCTCGGCGTCGACGGGCGTGGGATGGACGCGGTTGAACACGTCGTGCAGCGTCACCTCACGTCGCGACAGCTCGTACTTGCCCAGTGTGTAGGCGTCGGCCATCTCAACCAGCGCATCCTCGACCCCGCGCCGAAGCGGCCACGGAGCAGTCCCGCCGACCAGCTGATCGTGGACCGCGAGCGCGGTGGCCGTCTCGTCCATCCGCTGGATGATCGCCGGCGCCCACTCCCGGATGAGCGACTCAGGGGAGTCGTCCTTGAACCGGTCGTCGTTGGCTGACAGCACGAGCAGCACTTGCGGGATGTCCCGCAAGTAGAGTTCCTGCCGCGCATAGGACGCGAGCTTCAGGACGAACTCCGGGTTGTCGTTTGCGGCGGCATCGAACTGGCGAACGACAGCAGCGAGCTGCTCGTCATCGGATTCATAGAACGAGCCTTCCAGCAGTTGGTTGGTTGTGCGCTTGTACAGTGCGAGTCGGGGGTCGGCAGGCTCGAACGCTTCTCCACCTTCGTAGTTGGTGGTCCGCGTTGCCTCCGCGACCGTTTGCTTGGGGTTGTTGAATTCCATACTATCACTCGGAGCCGCAACAGGCGACTCCGATCGCAGCTGCCCACTCGCTCTGTGAGCAGCGAGTATTGGGAGAGAAACTTCCCGAACCAGCCTCACTTCGCTCGGCTGGACGTTCCCGGCACGATTCGAACGTGCGACACCCGGCTTCGAAGGCCGGTGTCCTCGTGCGGGTCGAAGACCCGAACGAGGGCTCGTCAGAGTCTCGCTCTGACGGTGCTCTATCCTGACTGAGCTACGGGAACAGGAGTGGCCGGGGAACTGCTGGAGCCGGAACAGCGTGCTACCAGGTTACACCACGGTGGATCACGTAAGTTCCACCGCCGGGATTCGAACCCGGATCTCCGGCTCCTGAGGCGAAGCAAGGCTCCAACTCGTCGGCCACGAAATGAGTAACGGCGACCGGAAAACCGTCGGAGCGGGACCGGTGTCGAGAGTACCCTCGTACTCTCTTTGTCCGGGATGTTCTCGATGGACTGCGCCACCGACAGGATTTGAACCTGCGAGTTCCTAGCGAAGCAACGCTCCGACTCGACGGTCGCCACGTGCGGTTGGGGAACCGGCGGTGCGACGGGCTATGACTCCCGGTGTGTGCCTGGCGGGCTGAAGGAACGCACCACCTCGACGACCACACGCTTGGGGAAAGCCGACCGTGACAGCGTCACAGATCCGTGGCTGCCCGCTAGATCAGACACGGGAAAACGCTGTCAGAGCCAGCCCCCCGAGTGCTCCCGAGGGGAATTGAACCCCTGGCCTCCACCTTGAAGGGGTGGCGTCTCTCGCCAACGGAGACTCCGGGAGCATGAACGCTATGGGACTCGTGGTTCCGAGCGCCTAGGGAAGGAATTGAACCTTCCACGATCAGGGTAACAGCCCGACACCACCACCAGGGGGGTCTCCCAGGCATCGAGAGGGCCCGACGGGATTCGAACCGGGGGCCCATATTTCAGAACCTCGTCTTGGAAGTGAGTGAGTGTGCCAGTGCCGGTAACCGCAGGGACGGATGGCGGTCACCTCGTTCCGTGGAAGTACGCGCCGTCACCGGTGACGCAGATTCTCACGCTTCCAATCGTGTCGATGGATGTTGTCTCACCGAGCGGGATGTGACGGAACGCTTCCTCCTCGCAGGCAGGGCAGACATTTGTTGTCATGACGCCGCGACCCGGATTCGAACCGGGAGACCGAAAGCAGACGGCCACGGCGTAGCAGGCCGCTGGGTTCACCAATACCCAGTCGCGGCGTACTGAGCCGACGAGGATTCGAACCTCGGTCCTGTGCGCCCAAGGCACAGATCGTCGTCCACTGGACCATCGGCTCACGGGACTGCCGAGCGTTCGGCAGTTGATTATCTATCTGTACGACTGTTTCCAACTGCGCAACCGCGACCGAGTGGTCGTGATCGCGCGTCTCATCGCGGGGACGTGCTTCGGGATCTCCCGGGAATACCGCACCGGCTCATGTAGGTTGTAGACCCTGCTGGGCCCAGCACCGCGGGAACAATCCAACTGATCGCACCAACGGGCTGCCTACCTCGATGGGTATCCCCACGTGGCCACGCCACGCATCCACGCCGACGCCGGGATTCGAACCCGGATCACGACCGCGACAGGACCGTATGCTCGCCGGATTACACCACGTCAGCATGTCGCCCCGGCCGGAATCGAACCGGCGACCTCCGGATTCAAAGTCCGGCGTCCCTCGCCAGCGGAGACTCCGGGGCTCGGCGTAGCCGCAGCTATCGCTGCGGGGATGTTGGCTAACGACTTCCGTGCGCTCAGCGCGGACGGAGTCCGTTCGCCTCTGTATCGGAACGAACGGAAACCAATCAGCCGCGAGCCTGGCATCCCGCACTCGCATCAAGCTGTGTACTGAGCGAGTACTGGGCAAAGGCAGGCGGCAATCCCGTGTTCCCCGACCCCTGACGGGTAGTCCGTATGGGGGCCGAGTTATGCGGGTGAGAGTGTCCGGGCGTCGCCGGATTGCGTCGAACTCTCGTATTCGAAGTCGACGTGACTCCGGCGATTTGCGCCCGGTCTCTTCGCACGCTGATCTTGTAGGCACTCGCCGAACACAGGACCCGCGGCTAAGCGAGAACGAGCACGCCGCGGAGTGTGGCGAGTGATGATCATTGTGTTGAACTCTCCCAGTTTGAGGGGTGTATCGGACGTCAGCTTTGAGTATCGTGGCAATTGTATTAAAATTATCCGGGGTGTGTTACCAACACTCACAGTAGTGGATATCCCAATATCGCAATCCGGTTTTGACGCCCCGACCTGAGCGCCAAGGGCCTGTATTCCATCCTCACCGATATACTTATAAATAAATCGGAGAGCTTGGAATCTATGAGAGGAGCGGAGTTACGGGTTATCTACTGTTTGCGCGATCAATCCTACTCGGTTGGCGAGTTAGCCTATGCAATTGACAAAAGCCAGAGCTGGACGTCAGAGGTCGTTGGCGACCTCAAAAACGACCATTCTGTGGACGAACCGACGGCGTCCAATTGGCCACCACGTACGAAGCATCACAGCGGTAACAGCGCGGAAGCCCACCGGCTTTAGCCGTGGGAAGAAGCGCGTAGGCTCTGCGAAGCAACCCACCGACTACGGCAAGCCTGACTCCCCAACGCAGTAATAAAAATTAATAAAGAGTAGCTACTACTGTGAAGTATGGCGTGGGAGGTAACTCGAACGGTGCGGGTTCGACTTGACGTGCCCGACGACCGCAAGAGCGACCTCCACGCCACTAACACCAAATTCCAGTACTGCGCGAACCGCACCGCAGAGTGGGCGTGGCGGTATCCCGACAACGCCTGTGTGACCAGCAAGAGCAAAGCCGAGGCCGCCATTTACGACGAACTCCGCCACGATACGGATGGCTTGCACGCGAACCTTGTCCAGAAAGCTATCAAACGTGCCACCGACGACATTGGCAACTGCGTTGACCGGCTTGCAGACGGTGAAAACACAAGCAAGCCCGAATACGACACGTTCAGTATCGTCTACGACAAGCGAGCGGCTACCTACTACCGCGACAGAGTGAGCCTCGCCACCGTTAACGGCAGAGTCGAATGTGAGTACGACCTTCCCGACGACCCCGAAGGCACCCCACACGGCGAGTATTTGCTGAACGAGGACTACTCTTTTTCAACCAGTACCGTCCACTACAACAGCGAAGCCGACGAGTTCTACCTGCACGCGGCGATGGAACGAGAGATAGACGCGAACAATCCTGAGAAAGCCGAGGATTCGAGAGTCCTCGGCGTGGACTGCAACGTCGACGACCATATCGCCGTGACTTCGACAGGGCGGTTCGTCGGCAGTGCCGACTACCTCAACCACCAGCGCCGCGAGTTCGAGAAACGGCGTGCCAGCCTGCAACAGGCCAGCACGCGAAGCGCCCATCTGACCTATCAGCGTATCGGTGACAGGTTCGGACGCTGGAGCGAGGACTACCTGCATCGGTGTTCCAACGAGATTGTTGCAGAGGCCGAACGCCACGGCTGTACACACATCGCATTCGAGGACCTAGCGCAGATTCGCGAACGCATCAGCGACGGCAAGAAATTCCAGCAGTGGGCGTTCCGCGAACTGCAAGAGCAGGTTACCTACAAAGCCGACGAACACGGCATCATGGTGGAGTCAGTCGAACCATCCTACACCAGTCAGCAATGCTCGAAGTGTGGCTGTACGCTCGAAGAAAACCGTAATGGGCAACGCTTCGCTTGCTTGGACTGTTCGTACTCGGTGAACGCCGACTACAACGCCGCAAAGAATGTTGCGCGGAAACTCGCGTTGAAACTCCAGCGAGGGCAGAAGTCCCCCGCTGGAGGGGCGTTCTGTCAGTACGCCCTGAAGTCGGGGATAATGACCGTGAACGCTACTGACGTAGCGTCCGACAGGTATGTGTCGGCAGAACGGGAGTCCACCGACAAGCCAACGGCTTCAGCCGTTGGTAGCTGACCCAGCGAAGACCTACGTATATCAAGGTGATCGGTCGCTGGGACTTGAAGGGATTCTGATCCATGCGGTGACCGGCGCTGAGACCAAGAAATAGATGGCGATGGCTGGCGTGTTCTATCTGACGCACCGCGCGACCCTCGACGCCAGCGACCTGTGGCGGCTCGCAAACAGGTGGGAGTGTGTCGAGAAATGGGCAGATCTCTTTGCATACATCGATCAGCGAGAAGTCCACCACGAGGAGCTCTTTCTCCCGTGGGAGGAATTCATCGATCTCGCGAACGACTATGGGGTCTATCCGCGGGGCCAACATCCGGAAGATAGCCTTCGACGGGGGCTCCAAGAGCTTGGAGACCATCTGGAGACGCCTGTCGACGTGTATCTTCTTGGGGGTGGCAACCTCATTCTGCGTGGGTTGAAGGATTCGACGAAAGACGTCGACCTCGTCGTTGAGGACGGACAGACGTTCTTGGCAATCGCCGAATCGCTCCAGGACCTGGGATACGAGGAGCGTAGTGACTTGGAAGCGGCATACAACCAGCTTGATCCCAGTCTCGTGCTCGAGAAGGAGGGCTTTCCGCGCTGGGATATTTTCGTGGAAGCGGTCGCTGGCCAACCCCAGCTGACGCCGGCGATGATCGAGCGGTGCGACCAATCATTCGAGTACGGCAATCTTCACGTACATCTGCTCTCACTGACCGACATCTTCGTGTTCAAATCGATCACGGAGCGCGAAGGCGATCTCGAAGACGTCGCACTGATCGCCAGGCAAGCCGATCTCGACTGGGAGAGCATCTTCCAAGAGATCAAGACTCAGGAAGAGCGTACTGGCCAATTCTTCTCGTTTGCTGTGCTCGATACGCTCGATGTCCTCGATGAGCGGCACAATATTGTTGCGCCAATCACGGACCGGCTCGTCTCGTACTGTCTTGAGAACGCGTTGCTCGTCTCGCTGGACGCCCCGAAAACAATCGAAGATCTCCGAGAAGAGCTGGATTTTCCCGATCACCGGATTTACAATAAACTCCGGAAACTGGAAGAAGTCGGACAGATCTCCGTCGATCGTAGCGGTCGGCTCAATACGTACCAGCGAGCTGAACCAACTGACCGTTAACGCTGCACCAAGATTATACTCGATGGGCGAGTCGACGACATATGGACTTGGAGGGGACCGTCGATGATCTCGCCGAAGAACTCGATCTGGAGCGGAGGGACTACGCCCGTGAGGTCGGTCAGTCAGTGGCTGATCTCCGGAACTAACGACAGACTATCGCTCCTAATCTGGACGGGGTGCGTTCTCGTACTTGACCATCTTCTCGGGTTTGTCAGCGATGGTGACGTAGATCTGCAGGAGCGTCTCCTCGGCGGCGAGAAGGTTGTGTTCCGCCAGGAACTCCCGACCCTCTTCGGTAAGACCGTAGAATTTCCAGGGGTAGCCCTGCCGGCGCTGGTCGTCGTCCAGGGCGACCTCCTTGACGATGCTGGCGTCGATGAGCTTCTGAATGTGCTTGTAGACGGTGGCATCGCTCACGCTGGGATTGAGCTCCTCGAGTTCGTACATCGAGGGCAACTGGTCGGGGTGCTGGAGGACATTATTGATCAGCGTGAACCGCGTTTGTTGGGTGACCCGCGACGACCTCCCGAAGCCCGGGCCGAACCCACCAGTCCCGTCGTGGGAGGAGTACGACCAGCTCCGCGAGGCCGTTGAGGAGTATCTAGACCACCAACCCGACGATCCGGCCTGGAACGATATCTGGCGGGCACTCGGCGCGATCATGGGCGAGTACCAGCGCGATGCCCAAGGCCTTCGGCGTCGATAAGCGCGCCGAGATGGCCTGCGTGCACCGCCTCATCACTGGCGAGGACGAATGCCCACACTCGCCGCTCGAAGCTGACGACAACCCTGACGGCCCACCGCACGCGCCGCCTGCGTCCGACCACGCCACGCTCTGGCTCGACGGAGGTGAGCCAGCGCTGTACTCGATGCACGTCTATCCGGGCAACATCGAGCGCCTGGAGAGCGAAGAGGCGCCGCACAACCAGTGGTTCGACCTCTTCAAGTTCGCCCAGCAATGGGGACTCGAAGTCTCGGTGCTGCCGAAGTCGTGGTGCAATCTCGGGTCGACTGTCCACATCGTCTTCTACCCGCCAGAGCGGTATCGATAGCCGAGAACTACCCTTCTAGTGTTGGATGCTCGTACAGATCATCCTCAACCAAAAAGTCCTGATGCAGTGTGAGGAGTTCCTCCTTGGCTTCCTCGACGAGTGCAGCGGGCTCAGAAGCTCTACATTCGGTAACAAAAATCGCTTTCTTGTAATCGGTATCTCCAGCCTGGACAGTGTTCTCCCCGCCATTAGCTAGCCAAGCCCGCATCTCGATAGGGTCGGACGTGGTGGCTATCCCCAGTTTCCACTGGTTGAAACTGTTCATCGAAGCCCACAGTTCTAGGTCTCTCTCCGTCGCATACTCGACGAGGTCGTCCATTCGCTCGACCACGTACCTGCGATGGGCTTCGACTTCGCGAAGGTTGAATACGATACCGACGTGGACACTGTGTGTTTCCGTATCGACGACGACTGTCAGATACGATCTCGTCCGCTTCCAGTCATCTTCGCGAGAGTCGACGACAAACGGGACGTCGAGGCGCTTGGGGACCAGACGTTTCCACTGAGATGGCTCCGCATCTTTCGTCGTCGACGTGTGGATCTTCCCAGGGTTCTCGACCTCCGTATCAACCAGTTCCTGCCGGAGGTCCCTGATGAAGTAGCGATACTGCAACTTGTCGTGGTGGTCGAAGCCGGTGAATGGGTGCATATCTTCTGCCTCGAAGAGATCCTGGAGCATTTTCAAAATCGGTCGGTGCGCTGGCGCTACCTCGGATGGTTCAATCTGGCTGATCCGCCGTGCGACTGTGTTCCATCCCATCCAAGTGAGTGGCTCGTCCTCAAATTGGTCGAGAAGTCCCGGCGGAGTAGTGTGTGGCGTGATCGTCACTAACCGAACGTCCCGTCCGTCGGCATTGGCCCGCAACTTCTCGAGTTCGCCCCTAAGTTGGTCACTCTTGAGTGAATCACCGTACTTCGACTCGTATCCAACGAGTGTCTCGTCGTCTCCGACGACCCAGTCAATCTCTCGGTCGGGTCCGGTATCAGTATTGTACGGAAGTGGTGCATTCTGATGGGCGACGACTCGGGCCTCGTCAGAGAATGAGAACTCGGGCTCGCCGTGGATACGATTGAGCAACTCCGGCCCTTCCTCCAAGCTGTAATAGAGGAACCCAGCGAACTGCTGGTTCAATCGTTCTTCGTATCCACTCGGGGAAACGAACGGGTATCCCATCAGATTGTCACGACTCACCGACTCTTGAATAAAGTTAGGTCAGTCTCTCAATTGGTCCGCGACTTGTACTATTTGACTAACCAACACTGCAGACTTCCAATACAATTTGTTGGTTAGCGACGGTAGTCCTCAGATGAATTGCTGGACTGCCTTACCGTGTCATAGAAAACTTCGCAAGCTCTGTTTATCCGATTTTTGTCAAAGCTGGCGTGCAAGATGCAACGCGCGAGTCTTGCATAGAGTCATCCTTCGATTGCGAGTGGTTGGATTGGTCGGTACAGTCCATAGAGAAACCTAGATGCCCCCGTCCTGTCACGGACACAGGTCAGCCCTAGAAGCCATAGCGGTCGTGGGCCTCGTCAATTGGAAGAATTTCGAGTACACGAACCTCTGACTCATCTTCTACTATTGTATAGAAGGCTGTGTACGTCCGGGAGATATGCATCCGATAGCGGTCTCGGCGGCCATCAATTGGGAGTTTCTCCTTGTCTCCGCGGCCCCGGCCGGGATACGGATTTGTAGCGAGATAACCCAGCTTCTCTTTGCAAACACGTGTTGTCTTTTCGTCGGCGGCTTCGAGGAAGGCACGTGCATCGTCGCCCAACAGGACGTCGTATTCAGACATCTTCAAGAGCGGTCAGATCCTCAGTATCGGCTGCTTCGACATCTCGGAACCGATTTTCGAGTTCTTCGCGGCGGCGCTGTCGAGCGAGTTCTTGGAGCAGCTCGTCGTAAGTCTGTCCCGGTTCCTTGAGCTCGTGTAGCTCCTTGTGGGTCTTTTCTGTGACTGGAATTCGTTTGTCGGCCGACATTGTCCTGTCAGTACTTACAGTCCTAGTAGTATTAACAGTGTCGATGACTGCTTTCACATCGCCACCCGGTTTGTATGCACGCGCACTGACCAAGTGGTTCAGTGACGACTAGTTGAAAGAAACCACAGTGCTGTGCTGACTTCACGCTCTGTATCTTGCAGACCATTTCAAATATCATATTCATCTGGAGGTTTCCACAACGGTCAGTCTGCAGGTTTGTGAGTAGAGTATTCGCTAAATTTTGGGTGCAAATAATACACCCCGCGATGACGTCGTCGAGGTTCGCAAGCAGGCGCCTGCCCGAATCGTCAACCAGGAGGGCGGATTCGCGAATCCCGATAAGGCAATCGCCTGCATCAACGACGAGCAGCAACTCGCGTATATCGCGACGTATGGCCAACCTGAACCGCTCGCCAAAGGTACGACTGGAACGCCACGACCAATCACGGTTGAGAGCAAGCACGGGGGTACTGATATTGAGACGCTCACACGCCAAGTGTATCTTCTGGCCCAGTGCCATATCGGCGTCGCGAACACGACAACGCGACTACCGATCACGACTGCGTACGCGGACCGGGCGGCTACTGCGGCGGCAAAAGGACACCTGCCGATGACGACCGACTTGGAGACTGGGATTGGGTTCCTCTAGCAGTTTGCTGGGAACGGGGTACGTCCAATGCAAACGCCGGGATGTCCTCACCGCAACCGTCGTACTGAAGTTCGTCCTAGACGGGTATCAGGAGTTCAGGCAGGCCATCATCAAGCGTGGATTTCGTCGTCTCTCGCTCAAGGGCGTCACCCGGTGAGGGACCAGGCTCGCCATAGCCCGAGCGTGAGAGTTCCTTGATGTGGAGGTCGTCCTGGTCGTCGATGTAGCCGTAGACAGTCGCGCACGCGCGACCGTTCGCGCGCGTGCACGGACCTGAGAGCGGGTCCCCTCCAGTCGCGAAATCGGCCGGCTCAGAGGTTCCGAAGACGACAGGCGATTCCTCGACCGGCTGGAAATCTGTATGACGCCTCACTGCCCAACAGCGTGGAGATTTCAGTTCCCGTCGTCATCCCCCCGCAAGGCGCGCGGCCGCCAGCCAGGACCGCAGGGTCGCGCACGCGCGCCGCGCGCACGTTTCCCTGGCTGGCGACCGCTCGCAGGACCGAGTTTACCCGCGCTGACCGCAGGACAGCCGCGCACGCGTTGCTCGCGCGCACGGTTTCGCCCAGCGCGGTTTACCACGGCCTGGGGGGACTGCGCGCGAGACTGCTCGCGCATCAGCGCGAGCTTCCATCGTGCTCGGTCGCGGCCAGAGAGCCGCCGGCCGCGACTTCCGACCACTGCGCGCGGTCCGATGGACCGTGCTACCATTAATTTGTTAACCCTTAAAGGATTCACACGAGCGCGCTGCAATTTCCTCTCGAACACCGCAAGGCAGCCGCGCACGCGTTGTTCGCGCGCACGGTTTCGCCGTTCGAGAGTTTTCTACGCTGCTTCCGTGCCGTGTGCGCGCTCCCGTAGGCTCGCGCACACTGCCGGGCTTGTGGGCCCGACACTATTCCGCGCGGAGCGCGGAAGCCTTTTCTTGCCCATTCCGGGCTGCCGAGCGCGATTTCGTCACATGGGATTCCATCCGACACGCCACTGCGGCCACTGACCCGGATCACGATTCCGACGAATCGCGTAGCTTTCGTCGGAATCGACCGGCTCAGAGAGTCCTCGAAGGCGCGCGGATTCCATCCCATGTGACTGCATCGTGCTGGGCGGTCGGCGGGTCTGCGCGGCCGACGAACTGTCGCACCTGTCGGCCGCGCCTGCCCGCCGATGAAACCTTTAAGGGTATAATCCGACTTAGCAACCGAAGTCGGTTTTCACGCTCCCGGTATGACGTGATGTCGTCAATTTCAGCAACTACAAACTCTTGGTCGTCAATAGATGTTGAGTTCAGATAGACACGTATCCAGCGCCGCTCGCTGTTTACACGCTCAATCTGCCATTCGAACTCTTGTGAGTCGCCGTTTGCTGCGGCCTGAATCCGACGAAGCGCTTCTGCTTGATTAAACTTCGTTGACGACGCTGTGAAGTCCCCTACGTCCATCGTCCGGAGATCATCCAGCGAATATCCATAGAGATCCTCAACAGACTCATTCGCATCCAGAATCGCCCCCGTTTCCGGATCATACAGCAGCAAGCTTCTATCGCAGTCTCGACAGATAGGTGGTAATCTTACTTTGTCGGGACTACTCATACAATTTATAGATTAATGTATTTAAAGAATATTTTCAGTCAGGATTGATTTGCCTGTATCCATATAATTAAAACATCAGAATTAGGAGACGAGTGATAATATCCTTGGAATAGGCAAGTGTTTGTGCTCAGACAAGCATCACGGTCGTTTACTACTCACTCAGCTTTGAACGTTAGTGTCGGCTGTTGAGTGAACGAAAAGATGGTCGATCTCTTGCATAAGGTCATCGACGCCACGATCATCGTTGTCTCGAACCCACGAGAGAAGGTTGTACACGGCTTCTTT
>NZ_JBBENW010000023.1:0-56867 GCF_037645885.1 Salinibaculum salinum
TGATCAGAATTGAAGTACGGTGCGTCCGTTTTTCCTGTTGGCGGCCTTTGCTGAGAGTTGGAATTCGCAGCCATCAGGTCGCCATTACCGGCTTCACGCCGGTTTTAAATACTGGAAACGCGACAGATCATCAGCAGTATAATTGGTGCCCCGACTCTCGAGTGGCCGGGGGGAGGGGGTGTAGTCCCTGCCAGGTCCGGCCACTGAATCTTATATTTCTTCCGCCCGTCGATACAGTGATGACCGAATTCGATCCAGAAAAATTTGAAGAGAAATACGTGCATTATTTCAAGGAACTGGAGACGGCATACTCGAATGCGTATCAGCAACTCCACGGCCAGGCTAACTCAGAGGTGCTCCGCGCTATCGACCGGCAGGTGCTCAACGAGAGCGAACCGGTCTACGAGGGCGATGGACAATTTCGCGTTACTCTGCCCGACGATATTGAGGAACGGAGACAGACCTTGCCCGGCGACGAGGAAACCTTCGACGCCGTTCTCACGGAGTTCGTCGACCGGATCGAAAATGAATTGCGTCAGATCTTCGGATTTGAAGAGTGAACACGGTTCCTTGCCCTGATGAGTGGATTAAAAAATATTCACTACGAATACACCGGTACCGGTCTTGTAGCGCTATTATTTGTGTTTGAGTGTATTAATTTTATGTAGTAAAGTTATAATATCATTTCGGGACAGTTGAGAGCAGTCCCTTTCTATGACCGAGTCAAGTCACCCTTTGGGGCCAGCGAGCGTAATCTGAAGACACTCTTTGGGACAGGGATCACAGAAGCGATAACGTCGAGGCCGTGTTTTTATATCGAAGAGTTCGAATTCGATCACGAGACGGCGACCATCGGCCAACGTTCCGCGGCAGAGTGGGCCGCGACTAGTCACCACATAATATGGTGGCGCAGCAACCGGTGCTCCGCGGATCTCCTCGCCGAGCGTTGCAGCAGTTGTTTCGAGGGTCGCAAGCAATGGGGTCGGTAGTCCACGTTCTTGGAGTAGGTGGTCAAGCGGCACTCGGATGACCGTGCCATCTACGACCGGCCACTCTTCGATTGCAGTAGCAACTGCTGTTCCCGCGTTAACGACCTCCTTGATTGTGTCAGCATGTGCGGCGAGTAGTCGCCTGTGGAGACGCTCCACGACAGTTCACCTACTTGTACTCGCCGCACTCAAATAATTCCCATCGGGACCGGGGAAGGCTCGATACAGTTTCCCGACGTCTTTAATCGCTTTCTCGACACTACACATGAGTTTACCAATCAGGCGGTCTTCTTAGCTCAGTAGTCCGAGTGTATCCAGTTCCTTTTGGACGGTATCTAGCGCCCGATGAGCATCATCTGGGTCTTTGCCACCGGTGATGACGACTTTCCCCGACCCAAACAGGAGCAAGACGACATCGTCGTCCTCCAGACGGTAGACTAATCCAGGGAACTGTTCTGGTTCGTACTCGACGTGTTCAAGACCGAGTCCGATAGCTATTGCGTTGAGATTCAGCTTCGTGCCTAAATCGCCAGACGAGACGATATTTTGTACAGCAATATCTAGCTCATCGGGCATGTCGATGTCGAGGGTGCTGAACATACTGGAGACGATATTAATACTTTCGTGAGCAGCGTCTACACTGTCAGCGCCGGTGCAGACGATTTTTCCTGACCGGAAAATGAGTGCTGCTGCTTCGGGATCGTTCGTACGATAGATAACGCCCGGAAACTGTTCAGGATCGTAGTCGACACCATCCAGATCCAACGCAACACTGTTGAGGTTGAGTTCTCGTCCGATGCTGGTCGTGGCGACGACGTTCTCGATCGAGATTGATTGTTGTATGGACATTAAATAATCTCTAGTATTCAGTAGAATTCACGGACGAGATTCATCGCGTCGTCCGGGGCCCCATCGGGAATGTCGGCCATGTTCTCGGTGACTCCTTCGCGCTGTTCCCAGGGAGTGGAGTCCTCGTCTCGGTAAACGATGCCCTGATACTCTTTGTCGGCGTCGAGAATGGCGTCTTTTGCGTCGTCGTAGTCGGTGGGGTCGTGGTCACTTTCTTCCAGGTCGACGATGGAGTCTCTGAAGTAGTCGTAGGTGTCCACGTCGTTGAACGTGACACACGGTGAGTAGACGTTGACGAAGCCGAAGCCGTCGTGTTCGACCGCTTGCTGGACGATTTCGGTGTGGCGCTGTGAGTCCGACGAGAACGACTGGGCAATGAACGTTCCCCCAGCAGCCAGCGCGAGCGCGAGTGGGTTGACTGGCGGTTGGTTCGGCCCATCGGGCGTCGTCGACGTCTCGAAGTCCTCACGCGATGTCGGCGAGGCTTGGCCTTTCGTCAGCCCGTAGATGCGGTTATCCATCACGACGTAGCTCATATCGACGTTGCGGCGGACGGCGTGGACGAAGTGGCCCGCACCGATCGAGTACCCGTCACCGTCACCCCCGGCGACCATCACTTCGAGATCCGGGTTGGCCAGTTTCGCCCCGATACCGAGAGGAAGGGCGCGTCCGTGGACGCCGTGGAGCGCATAACTGTGCATGTAGGTACCAATCTTCCCCGAACAGCCGATACCGGCGACGACGAACGTGTTGTCCGGGTCATTACCCGTGTTCGCGAGCGCTTTCATCATTCCATTCATCGTCCCGAAATCACCGCAACCGGGACACCAGGTTGGCTGCTTGTCGGATTTGAAGTCGGTGAATCTGACGTCTGAGCTCATGTTGTTATGTTCTCCGCGTTGCGGTCTTGACAGCCGGATTCGCTGTCGTGTTGTTTCTCATTCCTGGTCACCAGTCGCTCAAATGAATTCTTATCATCACTTTTATTGTTTGGGTGTATTGGGATCTACCCGTTCAATTCCTGCGTCAGCGAGTTTGGTTTTCACTGCCGGGGGAAGCGTTTCGAGTGTCTCGTCTACTTGTGGAGCAACGGATATACCGTCGACTCTCAGTGCCACTAATTTTCCACGGTTGCCCTGTGCGGCGACCTCGAATTCGAACGGGCGATCCTGTTCGTCGAGCGCATACACCCAGACTTTCGAGAGGCCGTTTGCGCTCTCCCAGTGAGCGCTGTTGAGGACGCTGAGACTCCCTGCAGGGGGAACACACGGCGAGCCACACGCCTGGCATTGGCCTGGATGAGGCGAGGTGCCAACGTACTCGTAGTCGGCCCCGCACCGGTAACACTGTAATGTCAGGATCATCGCCAGCGCTCATCC
The DNA here is from genome assembly GCF_037645885.1 of Salinibaculum salinum. NCBI lineage: Archaea > Methanobacteriati > Methanobacteriota > Halobacteria > Halobacteriales > Haloarculaceae > Salinibaculum > Salinibaculum salinum. The sequence continues at coordinate 3,218 of NZ_JBBENW010000023.1, forward strand.
ACCCCGGTTCAGAGCCTCCCCGCTCGCCCTGGGTCAACGTCGATTGCATCGACAGGGCAGACATCGACACAGAGCATGCAGTCAATGCACTGGTCCTCGTAGGTGGGGTCGGCCTTGATTTCGGACTCGGGGTGACCAGGGGTATCGGTCCACTCGAACACGTCGACAGGGCAGTCTTCCAGACAAGCGCCATCGGCGATGCAGATCTCGAAATCCACTGCAACATGGGTTCCGTGGATGCCTTGTTTTTCTTCCGTTGGCTCCTCTCCATCTGCTGTCCACACTCGGTGATCCTCGTGCCGGTCGACTTCCTCATAGGTATCCTCGAAATTCGGATCAATAGCCATTGAAATATCTTCTAGTGCGTTGTTGTTTAGCCACCAGCCGAACCGGTCACTATCCGAGGCTCCCCTCCATCTCGAGTTCGATGAGCCGGTTCATTTCGACCGCGTATTCGATGGGCAGTTCCTCCGTGAGCGGCTCGATGAAGCCGGCAACGATCATCTGCTTTGCGTCGTCGTCGTCCAGGCCACGAGATTCGAGGTAGAACACGTCCTCGTCGCCGATCTTGCCGACGGTCGCCTCGTGGGCGACGTCGACTTTCTGCTCCTGAATCTCCATGTACGGCATCGTGTCCGACGTGGAGTCGTTGTCGAACATCAGCGCGTCACACTCGACCGATGTCGAAGCATTCTCCGCGCCATCTGCGATGTGGACGAGTCCACGGTAGTTCGTGCGGCCGCCGTCCTTGCTGATGGACTTGGACTCGATGGTCGACTTCGTGTCGGGCGCGTTGTGGTAGACCTTCGCGCCGGTATCGATGTTCTGTCCTTCGCCAGCCATGGCGATGGTGATGTGGTTGTCCGTCGCGCCCGGTCCCTTGAGGACCGTCGACGGGTACAGCATCGTGGCTTTCGAGCCCATTGACCCCGACACCCACTCCATGGTTCCTTCTTCCTCGGCGATGGCGCGCTTGGTGTTGAGGTTGTAGGTGTTTTTCGACCAGTTCTGCACCGTCGAATACTGGACGTGGGCGTTTTCCTTGACGAACACTTCGACGCCACCGCTGTGTAAATTGAACGCCGAGTACTTCGGGGCGGAACACCCCTCGATGTAGTGGACTTCGGAGTTCTCCTCGGCGATGATGAGCGTGTGCTCGAACTGGCCCATCCCCTCAGAGTTCATCCGGAAGTACGCCTGGACAGGCATATCGACACTTGTATCCTCGGGAACGTAGACGAAGGAACCACCCGACCAGATGGCACCGTGGAGCGCCGCGAACTTGTTGTCGCTTGGTGGGACGGCCTTCGTCATGAAGTATTCCTTGACGATGTCTTCGTGCTCTTGGACGGCCTTGTCCATGTCACAGAAGATGACGCCTTTCTCCTCCCATTGCTCCTGCATGTTCTGGTAGACGATCTCGGACTCGTACTGGGCGCCGACGCCCGAGAGGGCGTTCTTCTCGGCCTCGGGAATGCCCAGTTTGTCGAAGGTGTCCTGGATCTCTTCGGGGAGGTCCTCCCAGTTTTCGGCGCCGCCCCGTGTCTCGATGTCCGGGCGGATGTACGGGACGATTTCCTCGATCTCGACCTCGGAAAGGTCAGGAGCGCCGGGCCAACCGGTCGGCATCGGCATCTCCTGAAACTGTTCGAGCGCGCGCAGGCGTCGTTCGAGCATCCACTCGGGTTCGTCCTTGTCCTCGGAGATGACCCGGACAGTCTCCTCGGTCAGGCCCTTCTCCGTCTCGAACGCGGAGTTCTCCTCTTTCTTGAACTCGAAGCGTGCTTCGGTATCGGTGTCCTGAAGATGGTCTTGTTCCGAACTCATGAATTCACGTTGAGGCTCTGGCAACATAAGTTTGATTCATAACTATCTTTAATGGCTATCTAAGCAACTATTCTCTGAAACTTCTATATTGAGTATTGAAATACCCAATCAAAGTTTTCAATATAAAAACTTAGTATCGCACAGATGCAACAGGGTCGTATGGTATCATTGCTCACTGATTGTCATTCCAGGAAGCAGTCAGACAACCGATCTCCGCTCAGAGTCAGTATACCCAGCTCGTATGCTAGCTTCCGGAGTTGCCGGGATTGGGATATCCGCTTGTCCAGCCGGCTGCGCCGCTTCCGCCTTCCTACCGGGGTAGCTGAACGTGACTGAATCATTCACGACGTCAGGGATTCGGGAAGAAAGCCGCCCAGAGGAACACGGTGAGACGGGCGAAGAGGGCCGGAATGAACCATCGGTCAAAACGTGTCCCGAGTGCAGAGGACGCATCGTCCACAACGAGGCACAGGCCGAACTCCATTGTCGAGACTGTGGTCGCGTAATCGAATCAGACCAGATTGACCACGGGCCCGAATGGCGAGCGTATGGATCCAGAGAAAAGAAGGCCAAGTCACGGGTCGGAAGTACCCAAACCCAGCTATTACACGATCGTGGTCTGTCGACGGTTATCGACTGGCGAAACAAGGACACGTATGGACAGTCGCTCTCGTCTCGTCAACAAAAGAAAATGCGACGCCTCCGGAAATGGGACGAGCGGTTCCGGACAAAGAATAGTCAAGAACGGAACCTAAAGCACGCGCTGGGGGAAATTAACCGGATGGCGTCTGCGCTTGGGTGCCCCGATCCGATCAGGGAAACGACGAGTGTATTGTACCGGCAAGCACTGGAAAAGGACCTGATCCGGGGGCGTTCGATCGAAGGAGTGGCGACGGCAGCCCTCTATGCCGGGTCGCGTATGGAGAATACACCCCGTTCATTTGATGAGGTTGCTGCGGTGAGTCACGTTGATAAACTGGAGATAGAGCGTGCGTATCGCTATCTGGTAGATGAGTTGGAACTGGAAATGACTCCGCCGAATCCCGAAGCATACATTGCTCGGTTCGCTTCTCAATTGGGGTGTCCGGATGAAACGGAACGCCGAAGTCGGGAACTGATTCGATCCGCGATCGAAGCGGGTGTTCACAATGGTCGAAATCCTATCGGAATAGCCGCAGCAGCGCTGTATGCGGCTGCTAAACGTACAAATCAGGAAGTCACCCAAGGCGACCTAGCCGAAATTGCTAACGTGAGCAAACCAACGATTGCGAAACGGTACCCGGAGATTCTCCAAGCGGCAGATGAGGTGTCGAACGGGTGAACAACTCTAATCGGAAATCAGTCCTCTTTTGTCCGTCATGTGGATATCAGAGTTCTCTCGGTGGTGATTGGAACATGTCTTCTGCGAGTGACCAGTACCAACTTAGATGCCCGAACTGTGGATCTGTCGTCGTTACACAGTCGCAATATTGTACTGAATATTCTGAAATACAAAATTGAAGGAGTATGTCTCCTTCTCACTCATTTGAGCCGTTCTTGAAGCACAGCTGGGCAGGCGGTAGTCACCCCCTCAATGGAAAGAATCTGGTCGCTGACTATTTCATTTAGTTCGGTACTTCCTGTGGCCTCGAGTTCGGCCATCAACATATGGTCCCCGGTTGCGGTATACAACGCAGTCAGCGAGTCGATATCTCTGAGCTGACTTGTCGCCTCGGGGTACTGATCACTCTGGACATCGATTCCAACCATCGCAATACTCTGGTGGTTGACTTTCTTTGGGTCGATTTCGACAGTATAACCGACAATAGCACCTTCCTCCTCGAGTTTCTCGATATACTTTCGGGCGGTCGGTCTCGCAACGTCAGCCTGGTTGGCGATTTCCCCAAGGGAAGCTTTCGGATCTTCTTTGAGAATAGAAAGAAGACGATGCTCGAGTTTGTCAGTGTCCATTGTGTCTACGTTTATTTGCAGCGGTGATCATCGTGTTGGCAGTCGTGTTCAGGTGCGGAAAGATTCGCCGCAGCCACACTCCGAGACGACGTTGGGATTTTCAACATCAAAGCCTGCGCCTTGGAGACCCGTCTCATACTCAACAACACTCCCCGCAATATATTGGATACTCGCGGGATCAACGAACACTCGCAGGCCGTGGTGCTCGTAGACGATATCATCTTCGTCGGGACTCGTATCGAACCGCATACCATATGACAGCCCCGCGCATCCTCCTTGCTGGACGAACAGTCGAAGTCCTGCCGTGTCAGTGTCCAAGCTTTCTTCGTCTAAGAGAGCGAGAGCCTTCTTCGAGGCAGCTTCTGAAACTTCGATTTCAGGTTGTTCACTCTCCTCGGCCGTCGTACTCATATGTTGAGTTGATTGGGCCAGGGTGTTAACCATGACGCTCAAAATTGTGACGCTGCGTTAAGGCTCGAAATTGTCGAGAGACAGCTATACGCGTGGCCTCAGAGCGGTAGATTCCGCTGAAGACTGCCATCGCCGGACATCATAGAAACCGATCGTCGGACCGAGTTGACCGGATCATGGTCCGTGAGGCGTCAAGCCACCCTATTTCAGCGTTGATACCCGGCACATCGAATCGGGGGACGAACACAGACACAGAGGGGATGCCTGTAATAGTCTTCTTCAGAATCTCATGTCGATGTGGACGAATTCTTGAGCACGCGTTGCTCAGTATCTCGCAGTGGGTTCGACTCCTATGTCTCGCCGAACTGTCTTTCGACGCATCGCCCAACGACAATACGGTGAGTGGCCGGCGTATAATTCGACACCACTGTACGATCGAACGTCGCTCGCCGGACTGGAATCCGATATCCGGACAGTCTCAGAGACGTGGTTCGATCACGAAAGCCACGACTCGGTCAAGGAGTTCGTCTGTTTACTCCCTCTAGCCTACTTCCGGTTCAGTGCCCACGACCGGTATGCGGGGCCGACCCGCTACCAGATGGACACCCTCTTTCGGGCGTTTGTATTGAAAGAACTCCACGGGTGGGAACACGAAACAGCACTCGTCGACTACCTCGGGACCCGTCCTGAACTCTGCGAGCAACTGGGTTTCGAGACGATCCCAGACCAGTCGACACTGTGGCGAAGCTGGCACGAGCGGTTCACCCCTGATCTCCGAGAGACAGTGGAGACAGCCGCTCGAACGATCCTCATCAAAGCCCAGAATGCGGGTGCTGGGATTCCACGTGAGCCTAAGCGGAAACTCTGTTATCAGAGCAGCGACGGCAAGGATTCGACACCTGACGAGCAAAGCGTCTTGGAGCAGGCAGAGATAATCACCGATCATGTCAGTCGGGTCGTCTTCCCGGCGTTCTCGCTGGACCGTTGCAAAGGCTGTGAGATCCACGAGAACGCCTACTGGGGCTTACAGACCTATCTCGGGCTCCGTGAGAATCTGGCCGCCAACGAGGGTGCTCGCAGCTTCGTCTACGAGTCAACCCGGGACCGGACACCACTCGGACACGCTCACCGCGACCACATTCGCGAACTCTCGATCGAACAGATTCGCAAGATGTACCCACAGGCCGTTAACAGGCTCCTGAACAAGGTCGCGGAGACGAAGCAGTTCTTTCGGGCTGGTATTGTCGCCATTGATATCACCGAAGCCAATCCCTTCACCGGCGACAGGACCGGGCACGAGGACGAGATCATCGGGACGAAAGAGAAGACCGATGAGTACGCTTACCAGTGGGCCACCGTCCAGTTAGTAGGGAATGCAGTACCCATTGTTCTAGACGCACGGCCAGTTCGGAAGGGTGAGTCCCGTTTAGAAATTGTCGAAGACCTCTTGGATTCAGCCGAGGAGACGGTTCACGTCGATAACGTGCTAATGGACCGGGAGTTTGACAGCCAGCACGTCTTGGAGATGCTTAGCCAGCGTGAGCTTTCATACGTCGTCCCCAAACGAATGCAAACCAGCGAGAAAGCCCAAGCGAAGCGATTGCTCCAGCGCGATCAAGACCGGTACGAGACTGACCGCAAGCTCCATCTCGGGAAGAACGAGTGGCACGAGACGACGCTGATCTATCGGCGGAAAGAAGACTCAGAGCACGACGATCACCGGCAGTACTCGGTGTTCATGACGAATCAGGGGAGCGGACACCTCATGGAGTACGGCTACCGGTGGGAAATCGAGAGTGGCTACAGATCGATCAAGCGGTTCATGGCGGCGACGATGTCGAAGCATTTCGGACTACGGTTCTTCTACTTCGCGTTCGCGTGTCTGCTGTACTCGATCTGGCGAGCCGTGGATCTACTCGTCCAGGTTGAGTTGACTGGTGAGTACGAGCACGCGCCGACGGTGACGGCAGATAATACACTAACGCTGCTGAAGAAGGAAACCGGAATCGGATAGCGAGGATCTCTACCCGTGGTAGCGCAACGTCTGAGTGGCTACACTACCCGCGATCGTGGGAAACACTCCAGATTTGTTGGAAATTAAATAATAACCTCCGGTCAGAAAGCGATCTGCATCAGTTTCTGCTCATCGATTCGGCTGAAGCCACGCATCACAGCCCCGCTAAGCCCACTGTAGTCTCAACTTCCAGGGAAAACAATCTGCTGCTGGGATTCTGTGAATCGGACGCGCTCACTGGCGAGTGATTGACCCGAAAACGTTGTGTAGCGGCCTGTCTAAAGACGGCCAAGAGTATGAGCGGAGACAAGCGGGGGAGTCCGTACGCCCCTCACACCGCGACAGAGCGGGCGGCGATGCTCGATGCCGTCGGCGTCGACAGCGAGCGCGACCTGTTCGACATCCCCGACAGTGTTGCATTCGAGGGTTCGTTCGGTATCGACGCTCGGAGCGAGCAGACCGTCCGCCGAGAGGTAGGGGCGGCGCTCGGACGTAACGCCGACCTGGTAGAGTTTCTCGGGCGGGGACACTACGACCACTACGTCCCGTCGCTCGTGGACCACCTGGCCGACCGCCAGGAGTTTTTGACCTCCTACACCCAGTACCAGCCAGAGATAGCGCAGGGATTCCTGCAGGCACTCTTCGAGTACCAGTCGATGCTGGTCGAGTTGACCGGTCTCGGGGTCGCGAACTGCTCCGTCTACGACGCGGCGACGGCACTGGGGGAGGCAGCGACACTCGCTGCACGCGTTCGCGACGTGGACGGGTCGCGCGTTCTCGTCCCCGAACACGTCCGCGAGGAGAAACGCTCGGTGCTTACAAACTACGCCGACGGCGTCGGCCTAACTGTCGACAGTTATCCGATGGACGACGGGTGCGTCGACGTCGACGCACTCGCTGACCTCGCCAACGAGGAGACGCTGCTGGTCTACGCGGAGACGCCGACGGTCCGGGGCGTCGTCGAGGAACATCTCGAAACTATCGGTGAGATTGCCGACGACGCCGACGCGCTGTTCTGTCTCGGCACCGACCCCGTTGCGCTCGCGTTGCTCGAACGCCCGGCCGATGTCGGCGCGGACGTCGTGGTCGGCGACGCCGCGACGCTGGGTCTCGGGACGGCTTACGGGATGGGACTTGGACTGTTCGTCACGCGCGAAGAGTACCTCCGGCAGGTTCCCGGTCGCCTCGTCGGCGCTGGCGAGGACAGCACGGAGCGGCGTGCGTACACGCTCACACTGCAGACGCGCGAACAACACATCCGCCGGGAGCGAGCCACGAGCAACATCTGCACGAACCAGGCGTGGGTCGCGCTTCGCACCGCGATGCACGTCGCCACGCTCGGTCCCGATGGATTGGTCGAACTCGCAGAGGATTCGGTTCGGCGGGCCCGCGACACCGCCATGCGACTGGACGAGATCGTCGGTATCGAGGCACCGGTCCACGACCGACACCACTTCCGGGAGTTCGTCGCTCGAACTGACCAGCCTGCACCCGCCATCACGGCCGACCTCGCAGCCGAGGGCTACGCGGTCCACGCTATCGACGACCACCTTGTGCAAGTCTGTGTGACCGAGACGAACGAACACGCCGTGGATGGACTGGTCGCCGCCGTCGAGGAGGTGGCACGATGAGCTACGAACAGGCCCGCTGGTTCGAGGACGACCGCTACGAACCGCTCCTCTCCGAGAAGGACACGACGGCGGCCGAGGTGGGCGACGACGGGCCGCTCCCAGACGACCTGACTCGCGACTCGGTCGAACTCCCCTCGCTCGAGGAACCGGAACTGGCACGGCACTACACGCGACTGTCACAGATGAACTACGGCGTCGAGAGCGGTCCCTTCCCGCTGGGATCGTGTACGATGAAGTACAACCCGAAGTTCACCGAGGACCTCGCTGCCCTGCCCGGTGCTGCGGTTCACCCGGACCGGGACGAGCAGACGGTCCAGGGGCTCCTCGGCGTCATGGAGGGACTACAGGACTACCTGGCGCGCATCGGCGGGATGGACGCGGTGACGCTCCAGCCACCTGCGGGCGCTGCCGGCGAGTTCACGGGCGTGCTCGTCGCCAAAGCCTACCACGACCACAACGGCGAGGACCGCTCGGAAATCGTCGTTCCGGACAGCGCTCACGGAACCAACTTCGCGAGCGCGGCGATGGCTGGCTTCGACGTGGTCGAGTTGCCCAGTGCCGAGGACGGCCGCGTCGACCTGGATGCACTCGATGCGGCAGTAACCGAGGACACTGCCGCGCTGATGCTCACCAATCCCAACACGCTGGGACTCTTCGAGCGCGACATCGAGGCGATTGCAGACCTGGTCCACGACGCCGGTGGACTCCTCTACTACGACGGAGCGAATCTCAACGCGCTGCTCGGCCAGGCCCGACCCGGCGACATGGGATTCGACATCATGCACTACAACGTCCACAAGACCTTTGCGACGCCGCACGGCGGCGGTGGACCCGGTGCCGGCCCGGTAGGGGTCGCCGAGAAACTCGCCCCATTCCTGCCAGCGCCTCGCGTCCGGGAAACACCGAGCGGGACGTACGAACGCTTCGACCCAGACCACACTATCGGCAAGGTTCACGGCTTCGAGGGTAACTGGCTGGTCCTCCTGAAAACCTACGCCTACATCGCCCGGTTGGGTGATTCGGGGCTGGCTGACGCCAGTGCGAAAGCCGTGTTGAACGCCAACTACCTCGCCGAGCAAATCGAGTACGACGTTCCGTTCCGCCCCTTCCACCACGAATTCGTCGCGAGTGCGGGCGACCAGGACGCTGCCGACGTGGCAAAGCGGATGCTCGACTACGGCGTCCACCCGCCGACGACGAAGTGGCCCGAAATCGTTCCGGAGGCGCTGATGACAGAACCGACCGAAATCGAGAGTAAGCGGACCCTCGACCAGCTGGCGTCAGCCTTCAACGCTGTCGCTGGCGAAGACGACGCGACGCTCGAAGCCGCACCAGAGGCGACCGCAGCGCGCCGGATCGACCAGGTGGCCGCTGCGCGAACGCCGCAACTCTCCTGGCAGGCGCTCGACGGGGAGTAAGGTCGGTGTCGAGGCCTAGACGGCGTCGACGATCCGGTCCGCGAGGTCAGTGTAGTGGTCGGTTCCCGCTCCTTTCTGAATGAATCCGGTGACGCCCGCGCTCTCGGCGCGGTCGAGCGTCTTCTCGTCGGCCGCGGCCGTCAACAGGAAGAACGGCAGGTCACCGTCACGTTCGCGGACGGCCTCGAACAGCTCCAGGCCATCCATCTCGGGCATCCGGTAGTCACTGACGACGCAGTCGATATCGCCGTCTGTCACCCGGTCGACAGCGGCGCTTGCCCTCGGCTCTGTCAGCACCGACAGCGCATCCGCTTCCCGTTCGAGAAACGTCTCGGTCAACTCGAGTACGTCTTCGTCCTCGTCGACGACGAGTACCCGGATGTCCGCTCCCATGTCCGGTCAGGCGGTGCTCGTGTCTACCGCACCGTCGATCTGCACGAAGCCGTAGTCACACTCGGGACAGTCCCACTTGACCTTCCGGCCGAGGTGGAGTTCCGTACTTGCTATCTTCCAGAACGAACGCGTCTCGCCGCAGTTCGGACACTCGTGTTCCATTTCGAGGCTCATAGTGGTGTCTTCGAGCCCGTCTCAATTTAAATTATAGGGTGTCAGTTTCCCTGTCGGCCGCACAGTTAAGCACACTGCGGTCAAAATAGTGGTATGAGTCGACGTATCACCCGGTGTAACGAGTGTGGCTATCGCGTCCACTGGAACCCGGAGACGAGGGAGGGACCGACCGTCTTCTTCGAGAAGGGACTGTGCCCGAGCTGTGGATCCTCTTTCGAGGACCGGGCGCCCGTTTCGGCTCGACGCGGCCGCAAACGTCGGTAGGCCTGGAGAGGCGTCTCTTCGGATGCGCACGGTGCCGCTTGCGGTAGCCATTAGTGCCAGCCAACCGACCTGCGTCGTATGCAGACTGTCATCCTCGCGGCGGGACAGGGAACCCGGATGCGTCCGCTGACTGACGGCACACCCAAACCGATGCTGCCAGTCGCGGACCGGCCGCTCGCAGCCCACACCGCCGATGCCGCTGTCGACGCCGGGACAGGTGAACTCGTCTTCATCGTCGGATACGAGGCCGACGCCGTCAGGGACTTCTTCGGAGCGGAGTACCGCGGCGTGCCAGTCACCTACGCCGTCCAGGAACGCCAGCGTGGGACCGCCGACGCCGTGCGTGCCGCCCGCGACGCACTCGACGGTGACTTTGTAGTTCTCAACGGCGACAACCTCTACGACCCCGAAAGCGTCGCGGCGCTGTTCGAGGCCGGGCCGGCCATCGCCGCACAGGAAGTGTCGGACCCCACGAACTACGGTGTCCTCTCGACCGACGGCGACCGAGTGACCGACATCGTCGAGAAGCCGCCAGATCCGCCGTCGAACCTGGCAAACGCCGGCGCGTACGTCTTCCCGGCAGTAGCCCGCGAGTGGCTAGACGTGGCCGAATCCGAACGGGGCGAACACGAACTGACTGATGTCGTCGGGCGCGTCGTCGACGAGTTCGACGTGACGGCAGTCGAACTGGCACGCTGGCTGGACGTGGGTCGACCATGGGAACTGCTCGAAGCCAACGAGTGGAAACTCGGTGAACTGGACCGCGACATTCGCGGGGACGTGGCCGACAATGCCGACCTCCGGGGGGACGTCGTCGTCGAAAACGGTGCGACAGTCGAACCGGGTGTCGTCATCGAAGGGCCGGCGCTGGTCCAGTCGGGCGCGTCGGTCGGTCCCAACGCGTACATCCGCGGTGCAACCTTGCTCGGCGAGAACGTCCACGTCGGCCAGAGCGTCGAACTGAAGAATACGGTCGTGCGGGCGGGAACGAACGTCCCCCACCTCTCCTACGTCGGTGACAGCGTGCTCGGCCAGGACGTGAACTTCGGTGCTGGAACGACGGTCGCGAATCTCCGTCACGACGACGAAGCGGTGCGGCTGACGGTCAAAGGAGAGCGCGTTTCGACGGGTCGCCGGAAGTTCGGCGTGGTCGTCGGCGACGGTGCGAAGACGGGAATCGACACGAACCTCAACGCTGGCGTCGTCCTGTCGTCGGGTGCGACTACGACACCCGGCGAGACGGTGGTCCGGGATCGGTGACTGAACCGACTGCCGTCCTGCGGTAGTATTTGCATAAGACAATCGTGAAGGTCACCACTCGATATATGGGATTAAGTAGGGGCATCCCGAGACTCAAACTAACATGGTTGACCCCACTTCGGACCTCGGCGAGAATATCTCCGAGGAGGATGCCCCCGCGTGTGCCACCTGTGGCGCGACGATTCTTGACAGCCCACGCCACCGCGTCATCACGTGGATCGATGACGGTCAGGTACAGAGTGCACACTTCTGTGACGACAACTGTCGGATGGACTGGGACGGCGACGCCTGAATCTGTCGGACACGGTTCGAGAATTTCGTTATTCGGTAGCGACTCTCCTTCTCAAAACACGCCGGCCAGTACGACTTGGCGGGTCAGGTTCCTTCTTTCTCGCGGGTTCGGAACCACTGTATCGGAGCGCCGACGACGAGTAGCGTCGAGACGAGCGTTCCCAGTACCTGCATTTCCTGGAACCAGTAGGGGAGTGCCGGGACGACCGAGTGGGCAGCCACAGTCAGCGTCGACAGTAGCGGCATCCCACCCTTGGCGGAACTGTCGACGGAACTGTTCTCGCGGGAGACCTCCCGGATTCCCGTGTCATTCTCGATGACGCGGTCGGCTTCGTAGGGGATTCGTTCGGTTTCGACGCTCCAGATGAGGCTTCCCTCTTCGTCGACCTCGACGAGGCGCTGGTTTCGCGTGTCCGTGATGAGTGTGTTACCGTTGGGAAGTCTGTCGGCGTCCCGGGGCCAGCTAAAATCGATGTTCTGGGCTTCCGAGACCGTCCAGACCGGTTCCCAGCGGCCGTCTTCGGTGCGGTGGAGTTCGACCACGCGGTCGTTGTCGCTGTCGGCGACCAGCACTGCGCCGTCGCCGAGCCACTGTGGGTTGTGCTGGTGGTCCATCACGTCGGGATTGCCACACCGAACATCGCCGTCATCGTCGTAGTCATCCAACTGTCCGCCTCTCATGCACGAGTCGTCGTCTTCGTCCGAGCGGTCCTCGTTGATGACTTCGATGACCCCCTCGCCGCGCTCGATGACGAGAATCTGGTTTGCGTTGCGCACCGAAAGCAAGAAGCGGTCGTCGCCGATGTAGTCGACGTCGTTGATGTGAAGCCAGTCGGTTCGCGTAGGGTCGTCGGGCGCGTCGTAGAAGGAACTGGCCCGCCACTCCCAGGTAATCGAGCCGTTCTCGACGACGAACAGCCGTTCCTGGTCCATGTCGGAGACGGCGACGCCGCCGTCGGGAAGCGGCTTCGCCGCGTGGGACTCGCTGTTGGTAATCGACCGGACGGGGAAACTGTACTCGCTGACGATCGTCGGTTCGGGGTCGGGATCGACGATGCGGTAGCCGGTGTGCGTACAGGGCGATTCGTAGGGGCCGCAGTCGGTGTAACCGCCCTCCGCGAAGCCGACCATGACGCTCCCGTTGTCGAGGCGGGTAACTTCGAAATTACTGTCGGCACTGTCCTCTTTCCACGCCACGTCAGTGTCGTTCAGCAGGTAGACGCTCCCGTCTTCGTGATACCCTGGACCGCCACCGTGTGATCCGACGAGCGTCTGGCGCGTCTCGTTGTCCGTGACGCCGTCTGTTACACCTTCCTGAATCGGCGGGGCAAGCACGGCGCTCGCCCCCACTGTCACGACTAGCAGGCCGATACCGGCGAGGAGGAACCACGACCAGGGGACCGTCGGGCGCATGGTGATATATGCTTCCCAGACGATATATGAGCGCTACGGTCGTCACGACACGAAAGACAAACACCCCTCGAAACCCAACGGTGGGTATGGCACTGAGTTCGCGCGCGCTGTTCGCGCTGGTGTTGCTCGTCGGCGTCGCGGGAACTGGAATTACCGTGCGACTCGCGAATATAGCTGGCTACGGCACCCTCGGGTCACTCATCTGGTTCCTGGGGTACGGCACGACGATTTTCCTGCTGTGGTACGGTTGGCTCCGCAAAATGGAGATTACCGGCCAGACGGATCCCGACGAGGTTGCCGAGGCGACGGAGGCCGGTGAAACCGGTACCGAGACGACGGACTCCTGATTCAGACCCGTCGGACGAGGTGGTCGCGAACCGCTCGCTGGGCGTCGTCGCATGCGTCGAGCAACCGGGTCGTCGTCGCCAGTACCGGATAGTCGACGGGAAAGTTCTCGTAGAGTGATCCGACCAGGCCGCGGTGGGAGACGCCGACCTGTCCACCCTCGCTCGTCGTCGCGGCCAGCAGTTCCTGTCTGGCTACTATTCGCTCGCTACACGTCTGCCGAAACTCGCCGAGTTTCTCGTGGCGCGTCCGTAGTGCATCGAAATTCAGCTCCGATAGCGGTGTCTCGTCGTTCTCGACGAGCCAGGTGACGACGCTGTCGACCGTTTCGAGGTGCGTCTCGATGGAGTCCAGTTCGCGTCGCAGCGCTGAATCCGTCACCGCGAGTTCTTGTTCGCGTGCAGTAACCTGTGTGAGCAGTTGTCGCCGGAGTTGTGGCGTAAACGACGCGTTCGTCGTCGGTGCGAGTGCGAGGGCGACGTCCTCACTGAGTTCCTGCTGGAGCGATACCAGCACCGAGTCAGCGTCGATCTGCTGCCCGACAGTTTCGGCGAACGCCGACCGAACCCGCTCGCGCTGGTCAGGCCCGCGAGTGACGCTCCTGGCAGCGATGCCACCGGCAACGGCCTGTCCCGACTGTTCGACGTTCGGCCCGCCTGCGGAGAGGTCTTTGACGCGCTCGGTAAACGAGTCGAATCCCTCCTGCTTGCCGGCCACGACGGCCCGTTCGCTCTCTACGCGCTTGCGCGCGCGGTGGAGGTGCGTCTCGACGGTCATGCGTCTCCCTCCCGCCGTTGTCCCGCCGATTCTGCTGTCACTGGAGTGCCCGCCAACCGGTCTTCGACCTGCTGGCAGACCACGAAGTCGTGAACCGGCGTTCGCTGGTCGTACTCGCGCAGGGCAGCCCGGTACGCTGTCGCCGTCTGTGCGGCTTCGGCCGCCGTCTCCCGATCCGGGAACCACGTTCCATCGATAGGAACCGGCTGCTGTCCCGTCTGGCCACAGACGATATAATAATCCCCTGTCGGCGTCGCCAGCGACTCGATGCGGTCGCGTATCGCACAGAGCGTCTCGTCCATTTTAGGCAACCCTAAACAACACCGCAGGTTATATCTTTTGGTTGTCCTAAACCGGTGGGTGCCGCACACGTTCGGGACAACGTGCACGCGGATATCGGGCCAACTGGGAGGTATGGCAGCGAAGTCACCCCAGCAGACGCTGGATGTGCGTCAGATAGAGGGCGAGCCGTTCGGTGACATCATGGCGGCACTGGACGAACTCGACCCCGATGAATCGCTCGTCGTTGTCAACAGTTTCGAGCCGGAGCCGCTGTACGCCGTCCTCACAGAGCGGGGATACACGTACGAAACCGATCAGGTCGACAGCGACGAGTGGCACGTCGAAATCAGTCACGCTGAGTAGGTCTCCCATCGGTATCAGGCGAGCGGCCGTGCCCTGTGGCGCGTCCAGAGATACGCGAGTACCGTCAGGACGTTTAGGCCCGGTAGCGCGGCGAGGAGTGCCCAGAACGCCGGCCCCTGTCCCCAGTCGGTCCGGGTCCGGAGATACCAGGCGTCCAGATACGTCACAATTGGGAGTCCGACGGTGGAAACGAGCAGCCACGCGGCGATGACTGGCAGTGACAGCAGGTTGCCAAGGCCCAGGATGGCGACTGTCCCAACGAGCAGATTGAACGCCAGTCCCACAAGGATACCATAGACGCCGCGCGAATCGCCGCGGGGAAACTCCGCAGGGACGACCGGGAGAAAGTAGCCGTCCTCGATAACGAGCAGAATCCACTCACCGTGGAGGTCACCGAAGCGGTCCGTCGGGATGCTGTGGACGGCGAGCAGGCGCGCAAGTCTGTCATCGGCCACCGACTCGTCGAATTCGAAGTACGTGGTCACCGTCGTGCCGTCGCGACCGTCGAGTTCGAGCGTGAGCGCGAGTGCCTCGGACGTTCCAATCGTGACAGGGTACGCTTCGGGAACCGTCTCGGCGGGCACCCGCGCTACGTCGACTGCCTGCCCGCGCACCTGTTCTCCTGCGGAGGCGCGGAGTTCGGACTCGACAGAGAGAAACGACTCTGCAGCGGTGTCGACCGACCGCTCCGTATCGGGACCCGTCTGCCCTCGCTCTCGCTGGTGGTCTGCAGATGCCGTTTTCTCGCGTTCGTCGGTCACACAGACGCTGTTTGCCGGCCCACCAACTAAGTATATCGCCGGTTCAGACTGGGAACAGGAACATCGACAGCAGAAAGTACAGCGCGACGGCGCTGAGGACGAGACCACCGACGGTCTTTATCGGCCCCCATTTCGAGTAACTGTTCTGTAACTTGTCCTCACTGACGTCCGCGACGAGGAACTCTCCGGTCCCGGAGTCCCGCCGGATTTCGAGCAAGTCCGCCTCGCTGGTGGCCATCCGTCCGCCCTCTCGTGGCTCCGCGCTACCGTACAGATAGATTTCCGTCCCTAGCGGGAGGATTGTCTGGCTGTATCGTCGTCGCTTACTCGTGTTGCTCAGCGGGTCGTTCGCGTCGAGCATGTCAGTCGCGAAGTCGATTGCACGGTCGAACAGGCCGCCACCCTCGCTCCTCTCGGTTGTCTTCTCACTCCGTCGTGACTCTTTCGTCCGCTGTCGGAACTCCCGGATGAAGTCGGTGACTTCGGACGGGGGTCGCTCACCCTGGTAGAAGGTGTCTGTCGTGCTGTGGCCGGCATCGCGGATGTCGAACTCCGGCCTGTCGAGGTCCGCGCGGACGAGCACGCGCCCGGTATCGTCTTCGAGGTCGAACCAGAGCGCCTCCGTCCCGTCGGCGACGGTTTCCCAGGTGTAGTGGACATCCCCATCCTCGTCGGTGTGGCGTTCCCGTCGCTCGGCATCCCAGCTGATGTAGACACATGGCTCGTCCGTGTGGGGAACGTCGATGGTCCCATCGTGTTCGCGGACGACCCCCTCCAGTTCCGTTCTCCCGACGGCCATCGACCGCACTTTCGCAGTTGGCGTGTCCTGAATCAGCCGGGCGAGTTGCCAGGTGGTAAAGCCGTCGTAGATGAGATACAGCCCGCCGAAGAAGCCGACCAGGAGGATAACGAGCAAATCGAACGTATCATCGCCCGACTGGAGTACTGCAAGCGCCGTCACCGACGCGTCGAATCCAAGACCGACCATCGTCAGGCGTCGTCGAACGCGGCACCGACGTCCACGTCCGCTTTCTCCGCGGCGGTTGCCTCGAACAGTTCACGCTCCTCGAATCCGAACTGGTTGGCGAGGATGACGTAGGGGAACTGGTCGATGCGCGTATTGAGCTGGGTGACCGCCTCGTTGTATAGCTCTCTGCGGTCGGCAATCTGTGACTCGATGTCGGAAATCCGCTTTTGAAACTGCATCATATTCTCCTGAGAGCGCAGTTCGGGGTACGCCTCGGCGCGCGCCTCGAAGTTCATCATCGCCTGTCGAATCTGCTGGTCGGCCTGGGCCTGCTCAGCCGGCGAATCGGCCCGTTCTGCCTGCTCGCGCGCCTCTGTCAGTTGTGTCAGCACTCGTTCTTCCTGTTCCATGAACTCCTTGGCCGCGTCGATGAGTTTCGTCAGTTCGTCCTGACGCTGTTTCAACAACACGTCGATGTTCTGCTTGGCCTGGTCGACCCGCTCGCGAAGACTCACCAATTGATTGTAGATGTTGACGACGTACGCGACGAACAGCACCAGCAGCACCAGCACGACGAACCCGGCGACGATTTCCACCACCATGCTTTGCTACACCATCAAAACTGACTGGGAAAATCATTTCGATATGACGAAATTCACACAATTCGGTACAGGACGGTCCTATCGAGGAATTACCGTGTGTCCGTGCACTCGCTGGCTACCTCGACGCTCTCGTCGGTCACGCTGACGGTTCCATCGAAGAGCGCGCACGTGCCGGCGTTCCATGCGAGTTGTCCTCGCCAGTCTTCACCCGTGACGGTCACTTCGTGGCGACCCTCAGCGCCGACTGTAACCTCGAAAGCGCGAGCGACGCCACTGTCTATCTGGTCTGACTCGTCTTCGTAGGTCGTTCCTTCGTCGTCGACCACCACCACCTGAACGGTGACCGGATCCGCGCGTTCGTTCTGAACGGTGAGGGAAAGTTGGCTACTTTCCCCGTTGGCGCCCAGTCCGGAACACCCGGCGAGGGAAGCAGTCGCCGCGACGGTGAGTAATTGACGCCGATTCATACGCCATCCACGACTAGACCACATATCAACGTTCCTGGAAGTGTGTTCCGAGATATCCCCACGCTCGGAGTCGGCAATTTCCCAGGCTCTGCCGTTCACCCGAGCAGTTCTCTGAACCGTTTCGTTCCCTCGTCACTGCCGGCGATGACGAGCTGGTCACCGGTCTGGATGTGGAAGTCCGGTCCAACGTCGGTGCGTACCTTTCCGTCCCGCTCGACGGCGATGACCGTACACCCTGTTCGCGTTCGCACGTCGGCTTCGGCGAGCGTCTGTCCGACCATCCCCGGCGCCTCGGTCCGTCGGATGTTGACCTGGGTATCCATCGAAATCACGGTCTCGTCGTCCAGCACCGCGGAGGCCGTCATCTGGCCGGTCACTCGCGCGAGCGAGAGGACGTAGTTTGCTCCCGCGCGGTACATCTTCTGGACTGCTTCCTCTTCTTCTGTCCGGGCTGCGATGTCGAGGTCCCTGTTCAAATCACGCATCACGAGCGTCGAGAACTCGGTTTCCGTGTCGTCCGGGATGGCGAGAATCACCGACCGTGCGTCTTCGATACCGGCCGCACGGAGGGCGCTCTCGTCGCTGGCTTCTCCGACCACGTCCACGCCCGGCGCGTCGTTGCGATTCAGGACGGTGTAGGGTTGGTTATTCGCCGCGAGCGCCGACGTGATAGCCTGTCCGACGTGTCCGTGGCCGACGATGACTGTCTCGCCGCGTTCGAACTCACGGACGGCCGATTTGGGAAGGCGTTCGAGCCGCTCGAGTTGATTTTCCCTGCCGCTGACGAGCAGGACAGTGCCGGCTTCAAGCGTCTTTTCCGGGTCGACGGGGGTCTGAAACTCGCCCCGGAACCACGCGCCGATGACGTTGATTCCGGTTCGCTCTCGCAGCCCCGAGGCAGCCAGTTTCGTCTCCGCGAGTGGGCTTCCGTGGTGGACCAGCAACTCCGCGATTTCGAAGTCCTCGCCGAGTTTGATGCCGTCGCCCAACTCCGTGGTTACGCCTGTCGAGATGACTTCTGCGAGGCGCTCCCCCAGCAGCGGGCGAGGTGACAGCACGGCATCTGCACCGGCGAGTTCGTGATATCGGGTGCTGTCAGGGTCCTCGACGACGCTGACGACGCGGACGTCCTCGGAGATTTCCCGGGCCGTGAGGACGATGCTGGTGTCGACCTGGTCAGACACATCGGCGACGACGGCGCGCGCGTCGGCGACGTTTGCCCCTCTCAACCGGTCGACTGAGTCCGGTTCGGTGTTGATGACATTGTAGCCGTTCTCCTGCAGAGTTATCGCCTGTTCGCGGTCCGGTTCGACGAGGACGTAATCCACACCGCGGTCTTCGAGTTCGGAGATGAGCGTATCCGCCCTGGCCGAGAACGTGGCGATGACGACGTGATCGGAGAGGCCGTTTTCGACCGATGTCGGGACTGTCGTCGAGAGGATATCTTGCATCGCGGGAAACAGGAAAACGGGGAGTGCGAGGAAAATCATCACCGTTCCCACGGTGTCCATCGCGATGATGAGGACGTTCATAAACGTCGTTTCCCAGGGGGCGTCCGAGCCAAACCCCGTCGTCGTGAACGTCTCGACGACGATCTGTAGCGACCGAAGGAACCCCCGGGGTCGGTTCTCGAAGGTAGCCATTCCGTACTGGTAGGCGAACGTGAACGCGATGATGAGCGCCGTCAGCACGACGAGATAATAGCCCGTCCGGCGCTGCCACCTGTCCATACACTCCGCAGTCGTGCCTCTGATTAAAACCCACTGTGTCCGTGGCGAGGAACCCCCCCTACTGACCCCTGTCAGAAGAGCTGATTCTGGGTACCGAAAGACACGCTCTGCCCGCAGCAACTCTCGTCCCTGTCACGGCGACGACCGGGATGGACTTTTGTCTTTGTCCGGCGACAATTGTACCATGGACAACCAGTTCGAGTCCGCACTCTCGTCGCACGACGAGCGGTCGATTTCCGTCCGTGAGAAGGACCTCGCCGATGAGGTGATGGACGAAATGGACGTTGCGGCGGCGTTGTATTACCTCTGGACCGGCGTGGAACCAACTGACGGACAGCGCCGTCTGGTCGACGCGATGCTCACGTCGCTGATGGTCCACGGAAAGACACCGTCCGCGATTGCCGGGCGTCTCACACAGATGTCTGCCTCCGAGGCACCACAGGCAGCGATTGCCAGCGGTATTCTCGGAGTCGGTGACCGATTCATCGGGTCGATGTTAGAGTGTGCCGAACAACTCGACGAACTGGTCGCCGCTGACGATACCGAGGCGGCGGTTGCGACACTCGTTGCAGACTCACGCGCCACCGAGACGGCCTTTCCCGGCCTCGGCCATCCTCACTTGCAACCGGTCGATCCCCGGGCGGAACGCCTGTTCGACATTGCAGCCGAGGAGGACATTGTCGGCGAACACACCGAGATGCTCCGAGTAGTCCAGTCGGCGTTCGAGGACGAAGTCGGGTCGTCGCTCCCGATCAACGTGACCGGTGCTATCGCCGCACTCACTGCCGACATCGGCCTTTCTCCGACCGCCGCTCGTGGGTTGGCAGTCATCAGCCGCGCAATCGGCGTCACCGGAGAAGTTCTCGAGGAACAGGAGACTCCGATTGGACCGGACATCTGGGCCGCAGTCGACGAGCAGACGACCTCTCCCGACAGCTGAACGAAAAATTGACATAATTATGGAATTTATATCTTACTATGAGATATTTTACTTTTCTTCACTCTCCACTTTTGAAAGGCACTGCTCTGTGAAAGAGCGGAATAAGAGGTATATATCTTTCATCTGCCGTATCTGATCGGATTCTGCGACTCATCGCTGACTGTTTGTCTCACTCAGCATCACGGCCATATTGTATGGGTGAATGTACAAAAATAGTATGATAAAAACGGCGAATTGCAAAAGAGTGGGGGATATAGGGAAAATATAATTATAATAGTCAAATTAGTCTTCATTCTAGCTATTTACACCTTCAGCTGCTACGAGTTACGACTATTAAAAATATAGGAATAATATATTATATTGAAAATTGCCAGTAATGCCTTCAACTCGAGTTTCGATTGACGTATCAGAGCGTGACTGGTCGCCGACCGTCACACGAAGATTCAAATACGACGAAGCAACCATCCCGTCGTGTGACATTCGTACTCGGTCGCGAGGGTGGAATCTCCGCCGGACCCGTCGGACACCTTGGTGCCTATCGTGCACTCGACGGGAGCGAAGGTGCACCGCTGTACGTCGACGTGGACGGTCCCCACGCGGGGCTGGTCGTCGGAAAACGCGGCTACGGCAAATCTTACACTCTTGGCGTACTGGCCGAGGGGCTCGCCCGGATCCGTGGGGTGGCACCCGTTGTCATCGACCCGATGGGTGTATTCGACGGGCTCGCGGCGGGCGTGACCGACGAGGCAGCTGACCCGGTTCCTGCTCGGGTCGTCTCAGAGCCGACAGTAGCGCCGTCGACACTCGACCCGCGTTCGTGGTGTGATCTGCTCGGACTCGACCCCGAGAGCGGTGCTGGTGGACTCGTCTGGCAGGCAGCGCAGCGTGCATCGACGTTATCGGAAATGTGTACAAGCGTCCGCGAAACTGACGCGCCAACTCGTGACAGCCGTGCGGCACTCAATCACCTCTCGCTCGCCAAATCGTGGGGTGTGTTCGACGCCGGTGGGCTCTCGGCCGCCGCGTTGGCCGGAGAGGAACTGATAGTCGTCGATGTCTCGGGACTTGACTCAGCACCGATGAACGCTCTCGTCCGTGGTATCGGTGAAACCCTCTACCGGGCACGCGTCGAGGAAGAAATACAACGGTTGCCGTGGTTGCTCGTCGACGAGGCACATGCCTTCTTCGACGGCGTCGCACAGACTGCACTCCGGCGTATCCTCACACGAGGGCGTGCACCCGGCGTCAGTCTCGTGCTAGCCACCCAGCGACCGAGTGCCGTCCCAGATGTCTGTATCTCCCAATCAGATATTCTCGTCTCTCATCGACTCACCTCGCAGACAGACCTCGACGCATTGACGAAGGTTCAACCGACTTATATGACCACGTCACTGGAAGAGCGGATACCGACGACACCGGGTGACGTGGTCGTCGTCGACGATGCAACCGAGACAGTCCACACCGCCCGGGTTCGGAAGCGACAGACGCCACACGGTGGGGACAGTCCCCGTGCCAGTGATTTACCCGTTAGAATCGGAGTCGATTAAACTACACCAGCATTTAATATTGTCGTTCTTTTTTATAATCTTGTAGATTAGTCACGAGTGATCTTCTCACATTGTTTCTCTATTCGGGTGGACTGTAGGATATTCTGCCATCCTATACGACAAGTACTTGAAAATCTATCTATTCAACCGTGTGATCGCATGATGTCGGGAGCAATAAACTTTAATTCTGTTTCTAATCCGGCTGTCGACCGTCCCTTTTCTCATTACATATATACCGCTGTAATCGCGGTTCCCGCTACGGGCCTCTCGATGACGGCCTGTTCTCGGAGTAACTGCATGGTGCTTCTACGCTGGCGTCACTTCTTCCTGGTAGGACCCGTGGTGGTCCTCGAAGACCTGCATGATTTCCCCCATCGTGGCGTAGACTTTGACCGCGTCGACGATATAGGGCATCACGTTTTCGCCCTCGCCGATGGCCTCCGAGAGTGCATCGAGTGTCTCTTCGACGGCGTCGTCGTCCCGGTCGGCTTTGACCTGTTCTAATCGCTCGAGTTGCTTTTCACGGGTTCCCTCGTCGATTTTCAGGATGTCAGGGCTGGTATCTTCCTCGATAGTGTACTTGTTGACGCCGACGACGACTTCTTCACCCTCTTCGACTCGTTGTTGGTACTCGTAACTGGCGTCCTGAATCTCGCGGTGAAAGTAGCCCTGGTCGATGCCGTCGAGCACGCCGTCTCTGACCGAACCATCGCCCATCTCCTTGATTTCCTCGATGTAGGCCATGATTTTGGTCTCCATCTCGTTGGTCAACTTCTCGATGGCGAAGGAGCCACCCAGCGGGTCGACGATGTCGGCCGCGCCCGACTCGTCAGCGATAATCTGCTGGGTGCGGAGCGCGACTCGGACCGCTTTCTCACTCGGTAGCGCGAGTGCCTCGTCGAAACTGTTCGTGTGTAGCGACTGGGTTCCGCCGAACACGCCGGCGAGTGCCTGAATCGTCACCCGGACGATGTTGTTCAGTGGCTGTTGAGCGGTCAGTGACTGTCCCGCGGTCTGGGTGTGGAACTTCAATCGCTTCGATTCGGGTGATTCGGCGTCGTACCACTCGTCCATCACGCGCGCGTAGATGCGCCGGGATGCGCGGAACTTCGCAACCTCCTCGAAGATAGAGTTGTGGGAGTTGAAAAAGAAGGACAGAAGCGGTGCGACGTCATCGATACCCAGTCCGCGGTCGAGACAGTCCTCGACGTACGCGAAGCCGTCGGCGAGGGTAAAAGCGGCTTCCTGTGCAGCAGTCGACCCCGCCTCCCGGATGTGATAGCCCGAGACAGACACCGGGTAGAATTTCGGCGTCTCCTCGACGGCATACTCGATGGTATCTGTCACGACCGACAGCGCGGGCCGCGGCGGGATGACCCACTCTTTCTGTGCGATGTACTCTTTGAGCATGTCGTTCTGGAGCGTCCCGCGGATCTCCTCGCGGGGCACGCCCTGGTCGTCGGCGAGCGCGATGTACATCGCGTAGATGACTGCTGCAGACGGATTGATGGTAAACGATGTCGAGACGTCGCTGATGTCGATTCCGTCGAACAGAACTTCCATATCGCGGAGCGTGTCGACGGCGACGCCCTCCTTCCCGACTTCACCGAGACTCATCGGGTCGTCCGAATCAAGTCCCATCAGCGAGGGCATGTCGAAGGCCGTCGAGAGGCCGGTTTGCCCCTCGTCGATGAGGTAGTGGAAGCGCTCGTTGGTCTCCTCTGCGGTCCCAAACCCGGCGAACTGGCGCATCGTCCAGGTTCGTCCCCGATACATCGTCGGATACGGGCCTCGCGTGTACGGTTCCTCGCCCGGGAAGCCGATATCCTCCCCGAACTCGATGTCGGCGATATCCGCTGGCGTGTACACTCTGTCGACTTCGTGGTTTGACACCGTTGCGAATCTGTCCTTTCGCTCCCCGCGTTCGAGAGATGGTTCGAGCGTTTCTGTCTCCCACTCCGCCTTTTGCTCAGATATCTTCGCAAGTTCGTGTTGGTCAAACATTGGCATGGATTTGGCTGGCCACTGTGTAAAATCTTTGCCAGCGAAAAGAGTGCGCCAGGTATCGAGACTCCCTCAGTCCAGCAACTGGTCGGCGATGGTGTTCCGGAGGATTTCGCTGGTCCCCTCGTAGATCTCGTTGAGCTTGGCATCGCGGTAGAACCGTTCGGCGGGGAAGTCTTTGACGTAGCCGTACCCGCCGTGGACCTGGATGCCTTCGTTGGCAACCTCACGGGAGACTTCCGAGGAGTAGAGTTTGGCCTGTGCGGCTTCTTTCACGTAGCGTTCGCCGCGCATCTTCTTGTCGGCGGCACGGTGCATGAGCATCCGGGCTGCGGACGTCTTCGTGTCCATATCCGCGAGTTTGTGCTGGATTGCCTGGAAGTCCGAGATTGGTTGATCGAACTGTTCGCGGTCCTGTGCGTACTCCAGCGCCTGGTCGAGAGCGGCCTGTGCGATGCCGACGCCGCGAGCGGCAATGGAGATGCGGCCGCCGTTGAGCGTTTTCAGAGCCTGCTTGAGCCCGTCACCCTCCTCACCGATGAGGCGGTCCTTCGGAATCCGCATGTTGTCGAAGCGCAACTCTGCGGTCGGACAGCCCTTGTCACCGAGCTTGTGCTCCGTTCCCTCGACGATGAAGCCGTCGTCTTCCTCGGGGCGAACGATGAACGAGGAGATGCCTTTCCCACCAGCGTCGGGGTCGGTCTTCGCAAACAGTGTGACCGTGTCGGCGAGGCTTCCGTTGGAAATCCAGAGCTTCCCGCCGTTGATGACGTACTCGCCACCGTCTTTCTCTGCGGTCGTCTCCATTGCGGGGACGTCACTGCCAGCACCGGGCTCCGAGAGTGCGAACGCGCCGATCTCACTGCCCTTGGCCAGCGGCGTCAGATACTCTGACTTTTGTGCCTCGTTGCCGAAGTCGTACACCATGTTACAGGCCAGCGAGATGTGGGCCGCGACAATAGTACCGAGACCGCCACTGCCCCGAGAAATCTCTTCGAGAGCCATGGCGTAGCTGTGATAATCGAGCCCGGCACCGCCGTACTCTTCGGGAATCGGCATTCCCATCAGCCCCAGCTTCGCCATTTCGTCGATGATATCTTGCGGGAACTCGTCGGTTTCGTCGATATCGCTGGCGCGGGGAACGACCTCGTCGTCGACGAACTCTGCGACCATCTCTCGAATCTGTTTTTGCTCCTGTGACGGGCTGAAATCCATATCCGGGACTATCGATGCGATAGTAATTATACTACCGACTTTCGAAGAGGAGTAGGGCCGCCAAAGTGTGTGGGGTCTGAAACGTAAGGCTATCGGATGGGACTGCAGGCCGTGGAGACGTAGGATAACTCCAGACGACTGCCGTGATCTGTGCTAATTAACATTGTCTTTTCCAGTCACCGGCGCTGGAAAACTAAGTAATAAATTGTACTGGTCATCGTGGTTTCTGTCTCCTGTCTCGAATCGGCGCCTCCCAGATTCTAAACTTATGGCTTTACCAAAGCAAAACGCTTATGTAAACAAGCAATAAACGTTGTGATAATGCGTTATAACACATTGCTCGAACAGCAGATCGATGAATGGGACGACGGATACGGTGTCGTCCAGATCGTGAATCCGGAGTCGTCCGATGAGAACGAGCTTCGATTCTGTTATTACAAGGACGGCGAGTTCGTCAACCGACCGCCGACGGTCGCGCCAACTCCTGAGGTTGCAGAGCGGACAGAAGAGGCAGTTACGACGATGGCAAGCCTCGCCCGAACGTTTACTCCCGACGAGATCGAGGCGCTGGTTGACGAACTCGGCGAGGAGAAAGTATTAGAGCTGTCGGTCCTCATCGAGGAACTCGGCAAAAGTCGGCTCACGGAGATACTCGATTCCGAAACAGGTTGACTGGTCGACCGTCCCGAATCTCCAGTACTGATTCTCTGTTTGCGCGCTGGTTTACTACTGACCTGGCAACGTGAGGACAACTGGCCGGAGAATTGAACCCGATAGCGTACTCATTTCGGCCGATGTGAATCGTGTTCTCCACTAGTAGAGGGCACTCAGACATCAGTACTGCTATCTATATATACTCAGCCGGCATGTAATTCTCATGCAATCACAGTTCGTCTCGACGGTGTCCGTTGTCCTCTTCGTGATGCTCGCTGGGTGTGTCGGCGGTAACGGTACTTCCGAGACGGGTACTGGACCAGACGGGAACCCAGACGGAGACGTCACGATTGTCGAAAATCGAACGGCTGCGCTGCTGGCTGCCGGCGGATACACGTCCGTCTGGGAAATGACCGTTACCAGTGAGACTGACGGAGTGAGTGCAACGTCGTACACGCACGCCGTCGACTACGAGAACGAACGGTCCAGTTTCGGGATGCTGGTGACGAGTCGCGACGAGGTGCACACTGCGTACGAGAATTTCTACGCAGACGGCACGTCGTACACGCGGTACGGTGAGGGTGAGGAAGCGACCTACCAGGTCGCCGACGGCGTGTTCGCACCAGAGAACACCCTGTTTTCGGTCGAGAGTTTTGTCACGAGCGGGAGCGACCTTGCGACGTTCTCGGCTGCCGGGACTGAGACGTACGATGGTGTCACTGTCACGCGCTACGAGCGAACCGACCAGCCAGCCTGGATTGCGGCGCAAGGTACCGACGGCGAGTTTACCTGGACATCGTTCAAGTACGTTGTTCTGGTCGATGCCGATGGTCTCATCCGGTACGAGAGTTGGAGTGGTGACGGTGTCGACGAAGCGGGCGTCGAAACAACGATGACGTTCAGTTATTCGCTCACCGATGTCGGCTCGACCGTCGTCGAAGAACCCGGCTGGTTCACGGCGGCCGACGAACAGACGAACCGGTAAACTCACCAGTCCGAACTCGGTGAGCGAGTGAGTAACAGCGTGTTTCTGTTCTACCGAATCGGGTCGTCTAGTACAGCGATTGTGCCGACAGCTGTGACGATATCGACAGTTGCGGGCGTCTCCCGCATGTCCGAGTCGCTAGTTGGTGGACAGTTTACGCAGTTCCAGACGTAACTCTCTACGCTTGATGAGTGCAAATCCCGTAAAGATAATCAGGAAACCGATGATGCTCGTGGGGCTAAGCGTCTCATCGAGAATCAGCCATCCCAGTATTGCGGTGAATATCGGAGCGGCGTAGGAGACCAGGTTAATTTCGACCGCTCCGAGTTCGTCCAACAGCACAAAGTAGAGGATAGCGCTGACGCCGCTTCCGATAACTGCCAGGTAGAGCAATGCGCCGAGAGCGGTCATCGATACCTCGATCTGCGCGAATGATTCCGTTGGCAGGCCGAAACTGATGCCATGGAGAAACAGCGCGCCGAGAACGTTCGACCAGGCGACGAAACTTTCGGTAGACAAGTCACTGCCCGCGCGTTCGACGAGTACACTGCCAAAGGCGAGACAGGCAGTGGAGAGGAGTACGAGAAGGGAACCGAGAGACTCGCTCTGAAACGGTGCCGAGAGATCTGGGCGAGCGACGAGTGCCACGCCGACGAACCCGAGGAACAGACCGACGATACCAGGGAGTGCGAGACGGCGCTGTGAAATCAATAGCCAGGCAAAGAATGCCGCGAGAATTGGATTCATTGCGACTAGAATCGCAGCCATCCCACCGGTGATTCCCTGCTGACCGATGAACAGCAACCCGTTGTACAGGCCGACAAAGAACACAGCACCGAGGGCCACGAGCCACCAGTCCTCGCGACTTCGCGGCACCCACTGCGCCGAGACGGAGGCTGCATAGCCGAGTGTGATAACGGCTGCGAGGTCGTGGCGGAGTGCGGCGAACAGCACAGGAGGGATATACGGGAGACCGATCTCGATGAAAATAAACAGCGACCCCCAGATTAGCGCTAGCAGGACGAACAGTACTGAGACTGTCCGCGGTTTCACTGACCGTCCCCCCGAACAGTGAAACGTCTTGTGAGGCCCGCGCTAGTTTCATAAGCAATCCTCTCTTCCTGACGTACCATATCTGAAATACGCCTACTTCCGGTGGTATTTTATACCTTTTGATTAGTTCTCGGATTCGTGTACAGCACGGGGTCGAAAACGGGTTCTCTACTGGAGAAACTCACAAAAGTCAAAATGTCACCCGGAACTGGGTTAGACATGGCAATTATCAGAGCGTCTCTGGAGTGAACATGTACTCACTTTAAATACTGAAGGACAGCCACGCCGCCCACGGAAAACACTACTGTACGCAGGTTGGGACCTGATCGTTGTGGCCTCTCAACATCTGTGGCGTGATATTCGGTTCTAGAATTCTGTTATCGGTCCGGCGGCTTGTGCCGGACGATTGACGGTGGCGAAAGTCCGTAACCACCACGGTTGTTTTGCGCTACGTCGGTCACGATCTGGATGGTGGCGCCCTGCCGTGTTGTTTTCCCATCTGGACATTACATACATATCAGCGTAATCAATTTCTTTCTGTATATCTATCTAACAAAATAGGCCACCACTGGTTCCGGTGCCACGAGATCGACGACGCTTAGCGGTCGACCGCGGACGCGCCGTTGTATTTTATTCGGATTATATCTGCGACTTCTTTCACTTTCTTCGGCAATTCTTCCTGGAAATATCCGTCCTTTATCCGACTTGCGGGGCCGGAAACGGACACCGCACCAATAACGCCGTCCAGCCCCTCGACAGGAGCTGCGACACCACGGATACCAATTGCTGCCTCTTCTTTGTCTCTGGCATATCCCTGCTCGCGAACGGTTTCCAGTTCTGCTTCGAGTTCTTCTCGGTCGGTAATCGTGTTTGGTGTCATCGATTTGAGCCCGTGTGCATCCAACACCACGTCGAGTTGTGCGTCGTCCATATCTGCAAGAACCACCTTCCCACTCGCGGTCGCGTTCAGGTGCCACCGACTGCCCATCGTGTACGCGCCACTTTCGACGGCGTCTTCCCCGCCGGTTTTATAGAGATAGTAACCGCGTCCTTGCTCTGTGACCATGAGCCAGACGAACTCCCCGGTTTCGGCAGCCAGCGTATCCGCTGGCTCCGTTCCGTGGACGTAGAGTGGATAGTTTGATTTGATATTGTTCCCGAACTCGTAGTATCTCAACCCAGGACGATAGTTATCGTTTTCTTTGACAACGAACCCTCGCTGCCGGAGTGTTCGGAGATGGGCCAGAACGTTGCTCGGAGAGCGCTCCAGACGCTCTGCTAGTTCCGTGAGAGTCACCGGACCAGCGTACGTAAGCTCCTCTACGATATTGAGTGAGGCCTCCACCGATTTGATCGTTGGTTGCTCGTCGTCTGTTGGTGCCCTGGTCATGTTCATACTCTATTTGTCTGGGGTAATTAGCATGTCGACGAACACGTCTCGGCGTCGCTCTCCTGGGAACTGTCTGCCGCTTCCATAGTTACGAGCCGCTGTGACTGACAATTCTCTCCTGAATAATCGTTTAATACCACCGCAATCGTATGGAATCAGACTGCTTGAGCGGTCTAATTCCAGATCCAGTAATTCTCTAGAGGAGAACTCTATCTGTCTGCCGATCGTATCAAAATCCAGTGGTAGACGAATATCGACTGGTCACAATGTGGTGACTTTGGCTCCGCTAGCTGCCGAACAACAGACTGTTCAGCCTTTGTCTGTCTGGCTACGCTTCTCAGCTCTGACTTCGAAACTCACGGTTCTCTCTGGGAGAATATTATACTTCCCTGGCACTTTCTCGCTGCTGATTTTTCTCGCTCTCATCGCTGAAACCCACGTCTTGGTCCGTGAACGCGCTTTCTATTCCCTTCTGCTGTAAATACCTCCCATCTATACTATTTTATCTGACAAAATTTTTAATTACCCCCTCAGTCAGTACTAACTACGGATGAACGTACTAGCCGACCTAGAGGCACGAGTAGATAATCCGCTCTCGGTGGCCCTGATTGGTCCCGGAGTGTACGGCTCCCATCTCGCGTACCAGATTGAGGAGACGCCAGGCGTCGAGCCGACAGTCCTCGCCGACCTCGTACTCGAGAAGACGACAGAGACGTATCGCAAAGCCGGGGTACCGGACGAAGACGTTACCGTCGAAGACTCCGCTACCGGAATTCAGGAAGCCCTCGCTGCGGGACAACGCGTGGCAACGACTGGTGGTGCCGCAGCGGCGGGAGCGCCGGTCGATGTCGTCATCGAGACTACTGGGGACGCGGCGGCAGCCGCAATCCACGCGTGGGAGGCCATCGACGCGGGCAACGATGTCGTCATGGTCAGCGTCGAGGTGGACGTGACCATCGGTCCGCTCCTCGCGCAGTTCGCCGAACACCGTGGCGTTACCTACTCGATGGCGTACGGCGACGAACCCGCCCAGGTCGTCGAACTCTGCGACTGGGCGGGCGCCCAGGGGCTCGACATCGTCGCGGCCGGGCAGGGAACCGAACTCACGTTCCAACCGCACGCGACTCACGAGGACTCGTTGCAACGATACGATCTGCCGGACTCGTTTATCGAAAACAGCAAACCGAACGCGCGGATGTACAACACGTTCCTCGATGGGACGAAAGTCGCCGTGGAACTCTGTGCGGCCGCAAACGCACTGGGATACTCGATCGACACGGACGGCGTCCACATGCCCGAGACCGACAAAGATGGGCTGCTGGAGACACTTCGACCGACCGAGGACGGTGGTGTCCTTGACCAGAAGGGCGTCATCGACTCCGTGACGCCGACGGACAAGAACCCGAGCGCTTTCGTCGTGACGGAGGCGACAAACGAGGCGACACAGGAGTATCTGAGCCAGCGGTACAACATCAACACAGTCAACGACGGCAAGTACCAACTCTTCCATCGGCCGTACCATCTGCCCCAGGAGACCATCGTCAGCGTCGCGATGGCAGGGTTGCACGACCAGCCGACGGGCGTCGTGACCCAACAGACCACGGAGGTCGTCGCCGCGGCGAAACGCGACCTGGAACCCGGCGAAACTATCGTCGGCGGTGGCGGCGACACGATATACGGACAGCTACAGGACGCGACCGTTGCCGAGGAGGCAGACCTGGTCCCCTTCGAGCTGCTCGCCGGTGCCGAAGTGACACAGCCCGTGAGCACTGACCAGCCGATCACAGCGGCTGACGTGAGCCTCGACACAGAGTCTCCGCTCTACCATCTCCGTCAATTGCAAGATGCCTTCTTCTAACTGGCTGTGAGTCTCTAACGTCTACCGACCGGTCACGTCACTCGGGTGTCGCAGTTGCCCGGTCGATTACCGCTCGATCGGTGGTTCCATGCGATACCGGTCTATTATAAAAGCTGAGCTATGTTCAATTTCGACTTTGAATGTGGGGGATGCACATGTTCGCCCCTCTCTGTTTCGACTGATCTTTGACAACTCATCCGATAGCGTTGGGGCCCGTCCGTCACGATCGGTGTACTCGTTTTCCCGAAGAATTATACAGATCCTCATGGAAAGGTGTGTATGGTGGAGACACCCAAGGCTAGTCACTACATCGATGGGGCGTGGCGGACAGGCACGCCAGCGGTCGATGTACTGAATCCGGCAACCGAGGAATCACTCACGAAGATCCCAAGCGCTGACGAGGAACTCGTCGAGGAAGCGCTCACAGCCGCCCAGACGGCACAGGCAGAGTGGGGGGCGACTCCGGGGGTCGAACGCGCCGAAACCATCCGCGCTATCGGCTCAGTCATCGAGGACAACGTCAGCGACATCGGTGACATTCTCATGGCGGAACAGGGTAAACCGAAGTCCGCTGCCGATGGCGAAGTGACCGGCACGCTCACGCTGGCGGATTACGCCGCTGGTTGGGGGCGACGTATCGAGGGCGATATCGTCCCGAGCGACAATCGCGAGGAACAGATTCAGCTTCAGCGCCACCCCATGGGTGTCATCGCAGCGATCATCCCCTGGAACTACCCGATTGCGGTGCTGATGCGAAAAATACTCCCGGCGCTCATTGCGGGTAACGCCGTCGTCGTCAAACCGAGTTCGACGACGCCGCTGTCGACAGTGCGCGTCTTCGAACTGCTGGACGAGGAACTCGACCTGCCCGACGGACTGCTCAATCTCGTTCTCGGTGGGAGCGATGTCGGGGACGCACTGGTCACCTCACCACACACAGACATGGTGACGATGACCGGGTCCACGCGCGTGGGAAAGGAGATAATGGAGGCTGCCGCACAGAATCTCACGCCCGTTTCGCTCGAACTCGGTGGGAAAGCGCCCGCGATCGTCGCTGCCGACGCCGATATCGACGCCGCCGTCGAAGACATCCTCACCGCGCGCATCACCAACGCCGGACAGGTCTGTACCTGCGCCGAGCGAGTCTTCGTCCACGAAGATGTCGCCGAGGAGTTCACCGAAAAATACGTCGCTGCGACGGACGCGCTCGAACTCGGACCGCCCGAAAGCGACCCCGATATGGGGCCACAGGTCACCCAGGGTGAACTCGACTGGACACACTCCTCGGTGGAATCCGCCGTCGAGAGTGGCGCCACTGTCCTCTCCGGTGGCGAGCCACTGGGCGGCAGTGATTTCGAGACCGGATTCTGGTACGCGCCGACCGTTCTCGGTGACGTCGACCCGGCAATGGATGTCGTCGAGGAGGAGGTGTTCGGTCCGGTAACACCTATCGTCACTGTCGAGTCCGTCGATCAGGCCGTCGAATACGCGAATCGGTCCCGCTACGGTCTCTCTTCGTACGTCTTTACCGAAGACTATCAGACCGCCATGAAGACCGTCGACGCGCTCGATTACGGTGAAACCTACGTCAACCGGACGCTCGGCGAGGCGTGGCAAGGCCACCACATCGGCTGGAACGAGTCTGGCATGGGCGGCGACGACGGAAAGTACGGC
Source organism: Salinibaculum salinum (assembly GCF_037645885.1). Taxonomy (NCBI): domain Archaea; kingdom Methanobacteriati; phylum Methanobacteriota; class Halobacteria; order Halobacteriales; family Haloarculaceae; genus Salinibaculum; species Salinibaculum salinum. The sequence goes on from NZ_JBBENW010000023.1 coordinate 35,878, forward strand.
GTGCTAAAATACACCCAGATAAAGAGCGTCTACCACGATTACAGCTAAGACTACCGTCTGACTCTCTTTTCATCTATTCGCGACTCCGAGGCCGCGGAAATTTTCACAGCCGCACAGCCGGCAGTATGAAGTACCCCTGATTCGTGAGTCCGATTTGTTGGAAGCACCAACTGATAGGATGGAGATTACAGATATCAATTCGTACCACATCGACTACGAGATGGACGCGCCGTTCGAACCGTCGTGGTATCCGGGTTTCGAGCAACACGTTCACAAGGTACAACTGTACGAAATCGAGACCGACGCGGGTATCAGCGGCATTACGTCCGTCACCGGCGACGCTTCGCGTGCCGACTCGCTCGACCTCGCCCGGGAGTACCTGGTTGGGAAAGACCCCAGACATATCGAGCAGCGACTGGATGACCTGGCTTCGCTGAACTCCTACGGACCGCGACCCTGGCACTTCGAAATCGCCTTCTGGGACATCAAGGGCAAGGAAGTCGGCAAACCGATTCACGAACTGCTCGGCGGCGACAGTGACCCGATTCCGGCCTACGCATCGAGTGGCGAACTTCGCCCTCCCGAAGAGCGCCTGGCGTACGTCGACGACCGCGTCGAGGAGGGATTCGAGGCTGTCAAACTTCGCTTCCACTCGGACGACATGGAAGACGACCTCGAGGTGGCCCGCGCGGTCAGAGAGGAGTACCCCGACCTGACGCTGATGGTCGATCTGAACATGGGCTGGAGCGTCTCCCATCCCGGTGGCGGTACCTGGACGTTCGACGACGCGCTCTCGGTCGCCCGCGAGTTAGAAGCGATCGGCAATATCGGCTGGCTCGAAGAGCCGTTCGACCAGTTGAACTACGACGCGCTCGCGCGTCTGCGGCAGCAGACCGACATCCCCCTCGCCGGTGGCGAGTTCAACAACGGCGTCCACCATTTCCGCGAGTTCGTCGACCGCGATGCACTCGACGTCCTCCAGCCCGACGTGATGCTCAGTGCCGGCATTCTCAAGACGAAACTCATCGCCGGGCTCGCGGACATGCACGGCTTGCAGTTTGCTCCCCACACCTGGAACGACGGTATCGGCTTCGCCGCGAACGTCCAGGTGCTCGCCTGTACGAACCCCAGCTGGTGTGAGTACCCGATAGAACCGCCGGGATGGTCGCTTCAGACGCGAGATTTCCTGCTCGAAGAGCCGCTCACCGCAGCGGACGGCGCAGTCGCACCGCCGACGGAGCCGGGACTCGGTATCGAACTCGATTGGGATCTGGTCCACGAACTGGCCGACGAAACAGCGTAACTCGATTAGAATTCCGTGACGACTTCCATCCCGAGCGTGTCGTAATCGTCCATCGACGCGAGTCGGTCGGAGACGTCTCCCAGGCTGACTTCGCTCGTGACGAGTTCTGCGGGCGTGAGCTTGTCGCCCGCGATCATCCGGAACAGCTCCGGGTAGCGACTCGGGGGCATTCCCTTCACGCCGACGAACTCCAGTTCCGAGCCCACCATGTTGTCGACGGGGAGCGGGATCTCGCCGTCCTCGTCGTCGGTCGTCATTCCGACCTGAACGTGCTGGCCCTGCGGTGCGAGGCAATCGATGGAGTTGCGGCACGTCTCGGCGATACCGAGCGCATCGACGGAGATGTCGGCCCCGCCGTTCGTAATGTCGCTCACTGCTTTCGGGACATCTGTCTCGCCGGCGGTGACCGTGGCCGTCGCACCGACCTGCGCTGCCAGGTCGAGTGCGTCTTCGTCGAGGTCGACGGCGACGACGTTCGCACCGAGTGCGGCTCCGATGTTGACCGCCGAGAGGCCGATCCCGCCACAGCCGTGAACGGCTAACCAGTCACCCGCGTGCACGTCAGCCTTGTGTGCGAGCCCGTGGAACGCGGTGGCGAACCGACAGCCGAGCCCTGCCATCTCGACAGCGGTCATTCCGTCCGGAAGGTGGACCGCATTGAAGTCCGCGTGTGGAATCGCGAATTCGGAGGCGAACGCGCCGGGCAGCTCACCGGTGAATCCGAGACTGAGTCCATCGGAACAGAGATGTGAGTCACCCGACCAGCAGTTGTCACAGTGGCCGCAAGCGACGTTGAATGGGATCCCGACCTCGTCGCCAACTGAGAACTCCTCGACATCGTCGCCCACCGACGTGACCGTGCCAGCCGGTTCGTGGCCGAGAATGTGGTTGTCCGTGGGAACTGACGGCCAGTGTCCCTTCCAGGCGTGCCAGTCACTGCGACAGATTCCACAGGCGTCGGTTTCGACGACGATTCCGTTCGCGCTCGGAGTCACGGAATCGAGTTCTGTCACCTCGAGCGGTTCATCGTACTCTGAGAGAACTGCTGCAGTTCGCATCGTGTGTGACGACCACAGGGTCACGTATTAAACTTTCCCGGGATATCTGCGGAAGCTATATGGTATCTATCATCACTCCCTCACTCGAACAGTACCCTCTGCACTCTCGTTGTACCATTCTCAGCGGCTTCAGCCGTTATCGATTGCCCGCTTGATGAGTGAGCCACTGTCGAACATAAACTTGGTATTTAATAATGGGACTATATTCACCAAAGGTTTTATTACACCTGATTCCATGGGTGATTATCGTATGCCATCGGTAGACTCTAACACGACGATAGGGACGGACAGGCGCTCGATCCTCAAAGCTGGCGCGACGCTCGGTGCACTCGGTGTGGCTGGCCTCTCTGGGTGTCTCGGTCTGGGCGGCGGCGATTCGGGTGACGACACCACGATTCAGGACAACGACGACGTAGTGCAAGACTACGACTCGCTTCCGACAGGTGGTAAATTTACCATTGGTGCCAAGCAGGGTATTGAAACCATGGAGCCATTCCAGGGTTTCCTTGCTGATTACCTCGTCGCAGAAATGATGTACGACAGATTGACGCGCGTTGATCAGGAATTCGAGGTTCAACCAAACCTTGCGAAAGACTGGGAAATCAACGATGATTATACTGAATTCACATTCATGCTCGTTGAGGATGCGACGTACTCAAACATGGATGGTGAAACCGTCACTGCGGAAGACGTGAAGGCAACCTACGAGTACCTGACTTCAGACGAGTTCGCAGGATCAGCCTCCAGTATTAGCGGCGTGGACGAAGTCGAAGTAATCGATGAGACGACGGTCGAAATACGGCTCGAAGAACCGGATTACAATTTCACGAAACGAATCTCTGAGACTGGCGGGGCTTTCCATATCGTCCCGAAATCGATTCTGGACGATGATCCCTCACAACTCGAAGATACGGACTACGGAAGCGGGCCGCTCGAACTAACCGAGTGGAACCAGCAAAACAACATTACGTTTACTGCTGCATCGGATTATCACATCGATGGCGTCAATGGTAATCCACTCCCATATGTTGACGAGATTGAGTGGAACATTCTCTCAGATGAGATCCAGCGGGCCAATTCACTTTCAGATGGAGATGTCGATGCAGTAAGTCGACTAACTCGGAACGTCGCCGACCGCGTCCAGGGTAACGCCCAACTGGTCAAGCAGACATCCGGGCTCCAGTACCCGATTGTCCTCAACACGACTGTCGAGCCGCTTGACGACCCCAAGGTTCGCAAAGCGATCAAGTACGCGCTCGACCGTGAGCAAATCCTTGAGGCAGTGACCCCTGACGGGGTTCTGGGGCACCACTCCGGTATTACGCCAGTTCACACATACTACGATGAAGAACTAGATGTGGGCGATACCTTTGGTACAACAGCGGATACAGAGATGGCCCAGCAACTGCTGGACGAGGCCGGCTACAGTGATGGTATCGAAATGAAAGAGTTCCATTACGATGATGGCGTTCCAGCAAAAGAGGTCATCGCCCAATTGTTCCAGCAGCAAATGCAGGAAATCGGCATCGAGTTCGAGATCAACCGGCTGACTGAGGAAACGTGGTTAGCTGATTACTGGAACCAGGATGATGTCTGGTATGTCGGAAACTACTCTACGCGCGTGCTTAGCAGCACTGTTCCACAACTGGCTTTGCGCTCGGAAGGAGAGTGGAACGAGGCCCGTTGGAGTAACGATAACTATGATGAGGCCTTTCAGCGGGCGATGTCTGCCACTGACGAGGAAACGATAGCAGAAGCGCTGAAGGAGTGCCAGGAGATCAATCATCGAGAAGGAGCCTGGGTCGGGACGTTCCATCCGCAGATTTACGGTGGCTATCAGGACTACGTGAAAAATTACAACCTCTACCCGACGTACATCAAAGACTTCGTCAGTCGATGCGCAGTCGATAAGTAACTACTCTACGAGGGAAAGGATATGAACTATCTCTATCTGGTGAAACGAACGGCGATTGCGCTGCTCTCAGTGTTCATCGTTGCGTCGGTCGTCTTCGGGGTGACGACCCTGCTTCCCGGTAGCGCAGCCAATATCGTTCTCGGAACAGAGGCAACCGAGGAGGCGATACAGCAGGTCAACGAAGATCTCGGCCTTGATCGACCGCTGACGGTTCAGTACGTCGATTTCGTCGCTGGCGTCTTCACCGGTGACTTCGGAGAGAGCCTCATCTCGGGGCAGCCGGTGATGGAAATGCTCTGGCCGCGGTTGCTCCGAACGCTCCAGCTCGCGGCCGTCGCGTCACTGATCTCTATCGTCACGGCCATTCCGCTGGGGATTCTGGCGGCGGCAAAGCGCGATACTATCTTCGACCATATAACCACGAGTGGGTCGTACATCGGTCTGAGTATCCCGTCGTTCGTCAGTGCTACCCTGCTGTTGTTGTTTCTGACGACACCCCCGCTGGCGCTGTTTCCCAAGGGTGGATTCGTTCCACTGAGTGAGGGGGTGGTCCCGTGGCTTCACCACCTCCTCTTACCGGCGTTAGCGATGAATACTATCATCCTCGCGTACGTGTTGCGACAGACGCGGTCGTCGATGGTGGATACGCTGGAGTCCGACTACATCCGAACGGCGCGACTCAAGGGCGTCGCAGAGCGAAACGTCCTGTTCAAGCACGGTCTTCGCAACGGGCTGTTGCCCACTGTGACCGTCCTGGCACTCAACTTCGGATGGATGATGGGGAGTGTCGTCATCATCGAACAGATATTCGCGTTCCCGGGCATGGGTGAACTCATCGTGCAGGCAATCGACAATCGGGACCTGCCGGTCATCCAGGCGGGAATCCTGGTGCCGACCATCGCGTTCATCTTCGCGAACTTCGCAGCAGACATCATCTACACCATGCTCGACCCGCGCATCAGCCTGGGTGAAGAATAAATGGCGACAGACAACACAACACAGAACGAATCAGGCGGCGTCAGCGTTCCCCCGATAGTCTGGAAACTCCTGGGCAATCGGCGTATCCTCATTGGACTGTCGCTGTTGCTCCCGATTATACTGGTCGCCATCCTCGGCGAGACAATTGCACCCTACGACCCGACGGCGACACACGTTGTCGACCGATATGCCGGACCGGGCGGGAAGTTCATTCTTGGAACCGACCATCTTGGGCGTGATTTGCTCTCGCGTATCATCCTCGGTGGGCGAACCAGCCTCCTGCTGGGCTTTGGGGCCACTGCGCTGGCGCTCGTCCTCGGTGTGCCGGTCGGGCTGACCGCCGGCTACGCCAAGGGCCGCGTCGACGAGGTGCTGATGCGTATCATGGACATCATTATGAGCGTGCCGACGCTGCTGCTTGGCCTGCTCATCCTCGTTGTCCTTCCGTCGAACATCCTCAACGTCGTGATGGCTATCGGTGTCGTCTACGCACCGCGAATCGCTCGAGTGACGCGCTCTGCGACGCTGTCGGTCAGCGAAGAGGAGTACGTGATGGCCGCGAAGGCTCGCGGTGAGTCGCGTCCGTACATCCTCTTTCGCGAGATTCTGCCAAACGTCACCGGACCCATCGTCGTCGAGGGGTCCGTCCGCGTCGGCTACGCAATCATGATCGGAACCTCCCTGTCGTTCCTCGGACTCGGAACGGGACCGCCGAACCCCGACTGGGGATTCATGATCTCGACGGCACGAGAGCACATCTACCAGACGCCGTGGTTCCTCATCTGGCCCAGTCTCGCACTGTTGCTTACGGTGATGGCAACGAACCTCATCGGCGACGGCCTGCGGGACGTTCTCGACCCGCGTGAAACGGGTGATCACGAATGAGCACGCAAAAACAGACCCAGCGAAGTGAACAGGAACCCCTGTTGAGTGTCGACTCCCTCGACGTCAAATTCGAGGTTGCAAACGGAAATATCCACGCGCTCCGCGACGTCTCGCTGGACGTTCAGAAAGGCGAGACCGTCGGCTTGGCCGGCGAGAGCGGGAGCGGAAAAAGCACGCTCGCTCTTGCGATCGTGCGATATCTCGACTCCAACGGGTGGGTCGACGACGGGTCGATCACCTTCGAGGGCGAAGACTTGCTCTCGGCCTCGAAAAGCGACCTCCGTTCGATACGGGGGAACCGCATCGCTCACGTCGCACAGAACCCCGGACGGTCGCTGAATCCCAGTATGACCATCGGCGCGCAGGTCCGCGAGACGATCGAACTCCACCAGGATACCCAGAGCAAGAGCGAAACCACCGAGCGCGTTCACGAGGTGCTGGACCAGGTCAACCTCCCGGATCCCGAGTCGATAGCCGAGCGCTATCCGCACGAACTCTCCGGCGGCCAACAACAGCGAGCGCTGCTGGCTATCGGCCTCTCCTGTAACCCCGACCTGCTCATCCTCGACGAGCCGACAACTGGGCTGGACGTGACGACCCAGGCGAAGTTCCTCGACCTCGTCGAAGACCTCAAAGCGGAGTACGATGCGGGAATCTTGCTCATCACGCACAACCTCGGTGTCATCTCCGAGATCGCTGACCGGGTGAACATTCTCTACGCCGGCGAAATGCTCGAAAAAGGACCGGTCGACGACGTGTTCACCGAACCGGCCAATCCGTACACGCAGGCACTTCTGGCGACGACTCCGGAGATCGCCGCGAACAAAGAAGTCAAACCCATTCCGGGACGGATTCCGGAACTTGACCAGATTCCGGACGGCTGTATCTTCGCCGACCGGTGTGAGTTCGCCACCGAGGAGTGTCGCTCGGGCGAGATTAGCATGGAGACCGTCGACAGTGACCGCGGCCATGGGTCGCGGTGTCTCCACTGGGAAGACGTACTCGACAATCCTATCGAGGTGCCTGAAAAAACGGCATCACAGCGCTCTGCCGGAGAGCCGATACTCACTATCGACAACCTGAGCAAGTACTACGACGAGGGTGGCTTCATCAAGAATCTCATCGGTGACCACCAACCGGTCAAAGCCGTCCAGGACGTCACGTTGGACATCCACGAATCAGAAGCCGTGGGTCTCGTCGGCGAGAGCGGTTGTGGGAAGAGTACGCTCGGACGAACACTGCTGAAACTCCACGAAGTTACCAACGGAAGCATCGCGTACGACGGGATCGATATCGACGCGATGTCGAAACAGGAACTCAACGAGTTCCAGTCGGAGTGCCAGATTATCTTCCAAGATCCCGAGTCGAGTCTGAACCCCAACCGGACGGTGAGAGAGATTCTCGAACGGCCGCTGAAGCTGTTCACCGACAAACCTGCCGACGAACGACGCACCAGAGCTGTGGAGTTGTTGACCCAGGTCAATCTCGGCAGCGACATCATCGACAAGAAACCACACGAACTCTCTGGCGGACAACAACAGCGCATCGCAATCGCTCGCGCCTTCGCGGCCGATCCGTCGCTCATCGTCCTCGACGAGCCTGTCTCGTCACTGGACGTGAGTGTTCAGGCGAGTATCCTCAACCTGCTCGAAGACCTCTGTGAGGAATACGGAACCTCGTATCTGCTCATCAGCCACGACCTGAGCGTCATCGAGGCGATCTGTGACCGCGTCGCCGTGATGTACCTGGGTGAAATCATCGAGACGGGCTCGACCGAGCAGATATTCGAGCCGCCGTACCACCCCTACACGCGAGCGCTCCTGTCGAGCATCCCGACGCTCGACCCGCACGACGAAAAGAATCGCATCAGACTGGAGGGAGACGTTCCGAACGCGCGGAATCCGCCGAGTGGCTGTTCGTTCCACACTCGCTGTCCACAGAAAATCGGCGACGTCTGCGAGACTGACGACCCTGAACTCGAAGACACTGGCGGCGACCACTGCATCAGTTGCCACCTCAGTGACGACGAGATGAGCGACCCGCTCGATACCGACATCAACCAGTCCTGATCACCTCCATCCCCGAAGTCACCGGACTTCGCGGGAGTTGTGCCCCGGCGTGAGTGGATACTGTCCACATAAAAACCAATAAATGTGCTAAAGTTGGACAGATAATAACCATAAAACAAAAATAATCGGGCAATAACCAAAAATTTATATGGTGTGGTACGGTCGTTCCGACTACACGTGAGACCTGAAACGCTGAGCGACGACCGCGAGGTACAGAACTACGTCGACGGGTCGTGGCACACACCGTCGAGTGCAGATGGACAACCTGTCGAGAACCCGGCGACCGGTGAGGAACTCGCCTATCTTCCGTTCAGCGACGACGACGATCTCGATGAAGCAGTCGCGGCGGGTAACGATGCCTTCGAGGAGTGGCGTCACACTGCCGTCGAGGACCGCATCCAGCCGCTCTTTCGACTGAAAGAACTGCTCGACGAGAACATCGACGAGATGGCAGAGTTACTCGTCACCGAGCACGGCAAGACGCTGGCGGAGGCACGCGGCGAGATTCGGCGAGGGATTCAGAACGTCGAAGTCGCCTGTGGCATCCCGAGCATGATGCAGGCGGGGAATCTCCCGAACGCGGCACCGGAGATAGACGAGACGGCAGTCAGGGAACCGCTCGGGACCTTCGTCGGGATTACGCCGTTTAATTTCCCGGCGATGATTTCGCTGTGGTTCCTGCCACACGCCGTCGCGACCGGCAACAGCTTCATTCTCAAGCCGAGCGAGCAAGACCCCCTCATCACCCAGCGTATCTTCGAGCTGGTCGACCAGGCTGGCTTCCCCGACGGCGTCGTCCAGCTCGTTCACGGTGGGCCCGACACGGTCAACGCGATGCTCGAACACGACGGCATCGAGGGTATTTCCTTCGTGGGAAGCACCCCGATTGCCCGTCACATCTACGAGACTGCAGCGGCCAACGGCAAGCGTGTCCAGGCACAGGGCGGCGCGAAAAACCACATCATCGTCACCGAAAGCGCGGATATCGACTACGCCGCAGAGAAGACCGTCTCCTCCGCGTGTGCCTGTGCCGGCGAGCGCTGCCTCTCGAACGACGTCATGGTCGTCGAAGAGTCGGTTTACGACGAATTCGCCGAGGCACTGGCAGAGAAGACACGCGAACAGACCGTCGGCTACGGTCTCGACGACGGCGTCGATATCGGTGCAATCATCAGCGACGACCATCTCGAAACGGTCCGTAGCTACATCGAATCCGGCGTCGAAGAGGGTGCAGAGTTGCTCGTCGACGGTCGCAACGTCACTGTCGACGACTACGACGGGACCTTCATCGGTCCGACGCTGTTCGGCGAGGTCACTCCGGATATGACCATCGCGCGCGAGGAACACTTCGGCCCCATCATGGGCCTAACTCGCGCCGAGGACTTCGACGAGGCTGTCGACATCGTCAACCAGAGCGAGTTCGGCAACGCGGCGAGTCTCTTCACCGACAGCGGCCACAAGGCCAACCGCTTCAAACACGAGGTCGAAGCCGGGAATCTCGGCGTCAATCTCGGTACTGCCGCGCCGATGGCGTTTTTCTCCTTCGGCGGCCGGAAAGACTCCTTCTTCGGCGACCTGCACGCACAGGGTCAGGACATGATTAACTTCTACACCGACAAAATGAGTTACATCGAGCGGTGGCCAAACCAGTAGGCTGCCACACTCCTGAGTGAGTCACTGTTCGTCCCATACTTGTCGACGGAGACGATCTCTTCGGGGCCCGTCTCCGAAGACGACTTCTCTCAGAGAAGCGATGTCAGGACTCGTCCAGTTCGTGAACGAGGTCCCAGTCTAGCTCGACACCCAGCCCAGGTTTATCAGGTGGCGAGACCGCTCCGTTTTCTGCAGTCACCGGCGCTTCGAGCAGGAAGTCCCGCGATTCGGGCGTCCAGCCCGGCGGGTCGAGCGGGTATTCACACCAGTTTGCGTTCGTTGCCGCGAGCACGTGGAGATTTGCGACGAAGCCGAGCCCGTCGTTCCAGGTGTGCGGTGCAAACTCCAGGCCGTGTGTGTCGGCCATGGCGGCGACCTTCTTCGCGCCGCTGATTCCGGTTGCTAACACGGCGTCCGGCTGGAGGACATCGAGTGACCCCTGGCTGATGAACTCACGGAAGTGATGAACGCCGTTGTTGAACTCGCCGCCGGCGATGGGAACGTCGGTTTTCTCGCGCAGGCGCGCGAGTCCGGCGTAGTTGCGTCGGTCGAGTGGTTCTTCGAGCCAACCGATGTTTCCGATCTCTTCTAACTCGCGGGCGACCGAGAGTGCATCGTCGAACGACCACGGCTCTACTTCGACCATCGGAACGCTCCAGCCCATGTTGGCGTCCATCGTCAGCGTCAGGTCGGGGTACTTCTCGCGAATGCGTCGCATCACTTCGATATCCGGCGACGGGTCGTCACCGTGACAGCGGAGTTTGACAGCCTCGAACCCCTCCTCGACGCGGTCGTCGACGTACGCCAGTCGCTCGTCGGGACCCTGCCGTTCCCCGGTGGAGGCGTACGCGGGAATCGGCTCGGAGCTCCCCCCGAGCAGCTCGTAGACTGGCTTGCCGGCGTCTTTGCCGACGATGTCCCACAGCGCGACTTCGAAATGCCACGGTCGGGGACCCCAGAGGTTCAGTGGGTCCATCTTCTCGACGAGTGACTCGATTTCCCGTGGGTCTTCGCCGACGAGGAACATCTCGGCGAGTTCGAGATAGTCCATCCGGCCGGCGAAGCCCGAGGCCGTCGCCACGCCCGAGATGTCGGTGTCCGTTTCGAGTTCGAACAGGAGTACTTCGTGTTCTGTTTGCTCGAACCCCGGCTTCCACGCTGGCCTGAAGCTGTCGGCCATGTCGTATCGCAGGTGGTACTGATTGATGCCCGTTATTTCCATGCTTGTTCCTGTTTGCACAGTCCGCTTTGTTAAGCGTTCACCTACACATGTCCAGGGTGGGATCTGTCGATAGCGACCGGTATGAATGCCTGAATATGTTCAGCAGAACCACAATACGGCACGGAGACCGAACTGTACTCCATGGCGACACAGACTGACCTCAGTACGTACGATCTTTTCATCGACGGTGAAATGGTCTCCGCCGAGGCTGACGAGCGATTCGAGACGGTCAACCCGGCGACTGAAGAGGCGTTCGCGACAGTTTCGCGCGCCCGCAAAGAGGACGTAGACCGCGCCGTCGCTGCGGCGAACGACGCACTGGACGACTGGCGTTCCATGCCGCCCCAGGAACGCGGTCGCTTGCTGAACGCGCTTGCCGAGAAGATTCGCGACCAGCAGGAGAGTCTCGCGCTGCTGGAGACTCGTGACAACGGGAAACCGCTCTCGCACGCTCGTGCCGACGTTGAAACGTGTGCTCGCTACTTCGAATACTACGCCGGCGTGGCCGACAAGGTCCACGGCGACTCGATTCCGCTCACTGACGAGTACGTCGACTACACGGTCCGGGAACCACTCGGCGTGACCGCACAGATTATCCCGTGGAATCTCCCGACGAACATATTCGGCCGGAGCGTCGCTCCGGCGTTGGCGACGGGCAACACCGCCGTCGTCAAGCCGGCCGAACAGACGCCGCTCACTGCCGTCGAAATCGGCCGACTCGCCGCAGAGGTCGGCATTCCCGACGGCGTGCTCAACGTCGTTCCCGGGTTCGGCGCGGAAGCCGGTGCACCGCTCTCCGAGCATCCCGACGTGGACGGCGTCAGTTTCACCGGCTCGGTTCCGACCGGCATCGAAGTCGGGAAATCCGCGATCGAGAACGTCACCAACGTCCACCTCGAACTCGGTGGCAAGAGCCCGAACGTCGTCTGGCCGGACGCGGATATCGATTCGGCTGTCGATAGCACGATGACGGGTATCTTCGCCAATGCAGGCCAGGTTTGCTCGGCCGGCTCTCGCCTCCTCATCCACGAAGATATCAAAGCGGAGTTCCTCGACGAACTGACCAGCAGAATCGAAGAGATGGACATCGATTCCGGAGAGGTCGACCCGGACATGGGACCGCTCGTCTCCGAGGGCCACTTCGAGAAGGTTACCAACTACCTCGAAATCGGAAAGTCGGAGGCTGGCGAGCCGCTCGTCGGCGGCGACGCACTCGACCGCGACGGCTACTTCGTCGAGCCGACGGTGTTCACCGATGTCGACAACGACATGCGCATCGCCCAGGAGGAGATCTTCGGTCCGGTGCTCTCGGTCATCGAGTTCAGCACCGAAGCAGAGGCGATGGGGATCGCGAACGATGTCAACTACGGTCTCGTCGCGGGAATTCACACGCAGAACATGGGCCGGGCCCACCGTTTCGCCCGCGACGTGCGCGCCGGGCAGGTCTACATCAACGAGTGGTTTGCGGGCGGCGAAGAGACGCCCTTTGGCGGGTTCAAAGAGAGCGGCTTCGGTCGCGAGAAAGGGCTGGCTGCGGTCGATGCGTACACGCAGGTCAAAAACGTCTGCGCTGACATCAGTCCGAACTAAGTGACGGCTACGACATCGTCGGTGTCGTTCGTTTTTCGCGTTTTCTGTCCCGCTCAGACGGAGTTAGAAGGGGTGTATAAAAAGGCGGAACTATGTTTGCCTCAAAGGGTATGAGAGATGGTTGCATTGGTGATTGTAGATGAGCGTTGAAGTTGCCAAACGGTACTTTGAGTTAATGGATAGTGCAGATGCCGGAACTGACGATGTCCTCGAGCTGTACGGGGACGACCCGGTTGTCCACTCGTCACGCGCCGGCGTCGTCCGTGGTCTCGACGACATTCGGCAGTTCTACGAGGACAACTCCGAATTCTTCACAGGCGGAGGGCACCACATGACCAACTTCCATCAGGACGGGAATACGGTCGTCTGTGAGGGATACCTCGACGGCGAGACTGCTGTGGGTCGTGAGGCCAACGGCGTCCCGCTCTGTGACGTGATGGAGTTCAACGACGACGGCGAAATCGTGGCTTTCCGTGCCTATCTCGACTACCGGGGTTACGTCGACGAAGTCCCCGAGGACGTTCCAAACGTTCGAGCGGAGGCAGAATGAGTAGTGAATCTGCAGTAGCGGACGAAGAGACGGAGACGGGCCACCTCGTCTATCTGAACGGCCCGAAAGACCTCGAATTCCGTGAATACGAGGTTCCGGATCCTGACCCCAAAGCCGTCGTGACGGAAGTCGTCCGGTCGAACGTCTGTGGATCAGAACTGCACGTCTGGAAGGGCGACCACCCGCTGCAAGACTGCGTGCTCGGTCACGAAGCGCTCTGTCGAATCACCGACCTCGGCGAGAAAGTTGACACAGACAGCGCGGGCAATCCCGTTTCGGAAGGCGACCTCGTCGCACCGGTGTACTTCCAGACCTGCCAATCATGTGATTTCTGTCGGCGTGGTGAGTTCTACGCCTGTGACAACGACTACGAACACACAGGGAAATCACCGGAGATATGGCCGCACTTTCACGCACCCTGGGGGACACACTACTACATTTATCCGGACAACCACTTCTACAAGATTCCCTCCGAACTCGAAGACCACCTGAACGTCGCTGCGGCAGCGAACTGTGCGCTCTCGCAGGTCCTGTTCGGCATCGAAGAAGTGGGAATCGACTACAACGACACGGTCGTCATCCAGGGCGCGGGTGGACTCGGTCTCAACGCGACGGTCGTGGCAAACGAATACGGTGCAGAGACTATTGTCATCGACGGCGTGGACAACCGTCTCGACCAGGCCGAAGCGTTCGGTGCCGACCACACCATCGACTTTCGCGAACTCGACACCGTTGCTGCCCGAAAGGAACGCGTCGACGACATCACGGACGGCGTCGGTGCCGATGTCGGTATCGAAGTCGCCGGCGTTCCCGAGGCGTTCGTCGAAGGGATCGAACTACTTCGGAAGGGTGGCCGCTATCTGGAGATGGGGAACGTCAGACCCGGTCACGAAGTCGACTTCGACCCTGGAAAACTCACACGCAAGTCCATCGACATCACGACGGCTGTCGAATACGACCCCTGGGTTCTGTACGATGCACTCCAGTTCCTCGCCAATACCGTCGACAAGTACCCCTACGACCGACTCATCGACGCTGAGTATCCCCTCGAAGATATCGAGGACGCACTGGAGGCGTCGGAAAGTCGCGACCTGACGCGCGCCACGCTCATTCCTTCGCAGTAACATGACCTGACGCCCGATGATTAATTTACGTCGGGCATATTGGTGTACACACTCATGTTAACTGCAAAATTAAGCGTCCAGTACGAGGACGATTGGACCAGCAGTCTCGTCAACTACGACGTCTCCGGTGAGTTTCTCGCTTCTACGTTCCGCGGCCGGCGGTACTTCGGTTTGCTCGCCTTGGAGGTCGCCGAGTCCGACTACGACGACGTCATCGAGATTATCCGCGAGCACGACTCCACGGAGTCGATCGATATCGTCGAAAAGTACTCTATTGGCGGCGTCGACCGGCTCTCTGCGACACTACTCATCCGAAGTCAACACTTCGAATACACGCCGCTTCAGGTGCTCCTCCACGAAGGATTTATTCCGCTCGGTGGCTTCGGCGAATTACATAATGGAAACGAAAGCTTCGACTTACTATTGACAAGTAGAGAAGATCTCTCGGAAGCAGTCGAATTGCTCGAACGGTTCGGTCCGGTCAAAATCGAGTACGTCTCGTCCGAGTTTCAGCGGCAAACGACGCCAAGCGTGACCGAATGGACCGAACTGTTCGAGACGGTAACGCCGCGCCGTCGGAGGGTTCTCAACAAGGCACTGGAGGCGGGATACTTCGATATCCCCCGTGGAAGCACACTCCAGGAGATCGCAGACGACCTCGGTATTGCGAAGACTACTGCATCACAACATCTACGCAAGGCTGAACAGAATATTATGCAGTTTTTCATCCAATATGTGAATATTTCTGCTAATAAAGGAGAATAATCGGATTTTATATGATACCCCACTATTATATCTCACGGTTATAGTCTGAAGGCCGAGGAAAATATACTGCTAAATAATAAGACATCTATGATAGTAAAAAATACTATGTTTTTGTTTCTGTACCGGATACTATCGAATAATTGCTTCGTCTAACCGGCCCGTGGTTCCGGTGCCCACTCCGGTCACTTGCAACGAAGACCGGGTCGCAAGTCGGCAGAGTCCCCTTGACGGTTGGGAACTGACGACGGCGGCGGTTTATAACGCATACCGCCGGCTGTACGTTCGTACCAACTCTCGTGTCTCCAGCGTCGCGAATAGCTTGAAACAGGTAGAACCGACAGTATCAATTTTCACCGTAGTCGCCGCCGTACTTCAGGAAGAACCACGAGAGGCTGACGACGGCGACGATAGTCGCGAGTGCGACGACACCGAGAAACACGGCAGAACCGGGCAATGGTCCCGGTCCTTCGTCTTCACCGTCGCCGTCGCCTCCAGTGTCCGTCGAGACGGTCAGTGAAGCCACCATCCCCGTCGCTTCGTGCGGAACACAAAAATACTCGTACTCTCCCTCGACGGTGAACGTGTGTTCGTAGGACTCACCGCCGACGACGTCACCGGCGTCTGGGTCGCCGGCGGAGTATGACTGCCGAGCGGCCTGCTCGGCGTCGAACCCACCGGAAGCGAAGTATTCGGCGTCGGCGGGTATCTGGTCCTCGTAGGCGGTGACGGAGTGGCCGATGGTGCCGACGTTCTCCCAGATGACTGTCGTCCCTGGAGCGATGGTCGTGTCGTCGGGATCGAACACGAGGTCGTCGGTCATGTCGATAACGAATTCGCCGGCAGGTGTGACTGTCACGTCAGCCCCGTCCGTCGTTTCGTCTGTCGTTGTCCCGGTATCAGTCGCCGGTGTGTCAGTCGGCTCGGGTTGTGCAGACGCTGTGTCTGCAGTCGCCGCGAGGGTTCCTGCGCCGACGACGCTGCTGACGAACTCGCGTCGTGAAACTGGGGCGTCTGAAGTACCCATACGAAGACGTCTATCGGAATCGGGAAACGTGTTGACACGGACTGTATCGGTTGCGTCGCGTCGTTAACGGACGACCATTACCGGGATCGGCGCGCGCCGGATGACTGTCTCCGAAACGCCCCCAAGGAAGATTCGCTCCGGGAGCGACCGGCCGTGGCTCCCCATAATTATCAGGTCGAAATCGCCCTCGTTGACGTACTTTAGAATGCGGCTTGCGTCCTCACCGACGACGATATCTGTCTCGATGTCGGTATCGTACTCGGTGGCCAGTTCTTCGGCGTCGTCCATCAGTTCCTTGGCGTGTTCGCGTGCGTCGGCCAGCCACTCGTCGAACTCTCCGGGGGAGTCGCCCCATCCTCCCGGTCCGAGGTCACTCGTTCGGAAGTCGATGACGTGCAGGACGGTAAACTCGGCGTCTGGGTGGAGTGATAGGGCCGTTCTCAGTGCTTTTTTCGATAGTTCCGAGTAATCTATCGGAATGAGAATCTGAACTGTCATATCGTTACCGTGTGTCGAGACGCCGATAAGCACACTACGCCACTAATCCGGCCATCGCTTGCGGTGAATCGTGGTCTCTCCACCCGGAAGACGCCGACTAATTCCCGTCAACCCTTGTCTCCCGAAGACGATCAGCCCGGCGTCTTGCGTCTGCGTGTTTACAAATCTGGATCGCGGGTTTGCCTTCGATCAATGTCGTGCCGTGTGGATTAGAATTGAATATCCGGTCTGCCATCGACGGTGGTCTGTGCCAGGGGGTATCGCATTCACAATCGCAGATGAGGGACATATGAAAACGCAGTACTGGACGACCTTACCAGCGCTCTATGGATTGTAAATTTTGTACGGTTGGGATATACCAGTCGTGTGTAACTGCAACTAACCGGACCGTGACAGTCACCGTTGCACACACTATCGCAGCACCACCGCCGATTACGCCGACACTGTCGACGACCCAGTATGAGAATCCACCCAACACCGCACAGGTTGCATAAAAATCATCGAACAGGATGAACGGAGAGCGGTCTAGGAGGATATCCGCAAACGCACCGCCACCGACTGCGTTGATGGTCGCAATGGCGATGACCCCGAAAGCCGAGATTCCCGCCTCGGTCGCGACGATCGCACCCGTGGTGGCAAACGCAGCGAGGCCGATGGCATCGGAGACAACCGTGAGTAAGTGTTTATCCGGGGCGCTTAAACTGACGCTGAGCACGACTGCCAAACTCACTCCGAGCAGCCCTAGGCTGATTTCGATCGGCGACTGCAGGGCGAGTGGAACCCTATCTACGAGGAGGTCACGCGTAAGGCCACCGACAAACGCCGTTGCCAGTCCGACAACTGCAACCCCCAAACAGGTCGAACTCTTCGCGGACCGCTTTGGCCGAGCCCACGAGTGCAAATGCGACCAACCCGATCGTATTCATCACCGCAAATGCATCGCCAAATAGGACCGAAACGAGATTCTGCGTCATCGTTTCCGGATACGCCAATTGCCGTCTTGAGTGAATTGTATCAGCAGTTCATGACTTTCGGTCCAGCCGGCCCAGGCGACGTCTGCGTGTGCGTTTTGGAGGCGCTCTATGGCTCTGTTCAATCGGCGGGCTGGTTCCCTTGCTGTGTCTGGTCAATCTGGAGCGGATCTGCTGACGAAGTTGCGGTCACCAATCGGAGGAACTGCCCGGCATTCGTCAGCAGTTTGTTTTCTGCTTTCCGGAGATGCTCTTCGTAGGTCGAGCGCGCGACTGCAGTCTGCTCGGCCAGCTCCCGGAGTGATGTCTTCCGTGGCTGCTCGTAGTACCCGCGTTCGAGAGCGAGCCGAAGGGCCGCCAGCTGCCGGTCGGTCACGTCCTCGAATAACTGATCGACCGGAGCTAACATACTGTGTGGAATGTGTTGTTCCGTGATTGCCGTTTTCGAGAGGACTTCGATATCCCGGTCGGCCTCTAAATCCTGTAGCAGGGCCCGCACATCACTTTCGTCGAACGCGATGACCGTGTAGTGTTCCCACCCTTGGCGGTGAATCGTCGGCGGCTGATACAGACAATTGTACTCCTCGAACCGTTCGATAATCGAATCTTCCAGCGAACAGAGACAGGACTGTGTGACGACGTGGAGCCCCGACTCGTCGACCGACTCGTGGAGAATCTTTCCCAACTGATCTATCTGTTCGAGTAGCGCGTCTGTCGGCGCTTCCGGCGAAGTAAGCTCGATTACCTGGCAGTCGCTCAGATACCACTCTCGGATTGTGAGGTCCGGGTAACGCTCCGAAATCTCTCGGTAGGGACACTCGTGTTTGACCCGGAAAGAGGCCTCGTAGAGACTCATACTGTATCATACGTCGTAACAAAATTAAGGGTGCCGGTCATGTCTGGTAGGGACTATACGCCTATACTTTGTTTATGGCTGCACACTGATGACAGAGATCGAACCCGACCGACTCAGTGAACGGTTACAGGCCGACGACGAGGGCGTGGTCGTCCTCGATGTTCGGTACGAAGCGGACTTCGAGGAGTGGCATATTCCGGACAGCGTCAACATCGATGTCTACGATAAACTCACTACCAAAATCAACGAAAGTGGGCGCAAGCACGTTGATGAGGAATCTGCTTAGACTGAACGAATGACGTTGGTCATAGACGCTAACGTCGTCATCTCCGTACTCATCGCTGATTCGAAGACGCGTGAACTCATCGTCACGCTCGAACCCGATCTTTTGACACCCGCATTCGTCCATGACGAAATAGAGAACTACAAGGATCTAGTCGTGGAGAAATCCGGGATGGAGCCAGACCGAGTAACATAGTTCATTGACCTGCTGTTCCGGTACATCGAGGTGGTCTCTGCCGACGATTTCTATCCGTCTATCGACAGGGCAGACGACGCAATTGGCGATCCTGATCCCGACGATGTGCTCTATCTGGCCTGTGCAATCGCCAGTGATGCGGCCATCTGGAGTGACCACTCCGATTTCGACGGACAGGGGCTGGTCGCGACGCATTCAACAAGCGACGTAATCGACCCGTTTGACACACTCTGACTCAATGTGCGATTGGTTTTCTCTGGTGAGGGGGTTCTAGAACAGTTCGCATACCACGCCAGTCGTCATAGAGTGAATCGTTCGATACAGTGGAGAGGTTCATTGGTTGACAAAATCTGTTACCAGGATATCCGTACGCCGCGTATGGCTCTCTTTGAGTTTCTCCTCTTTTGGGGACCTATCGGGTTTGCACCGTTGGTTGGAGCGTCTTACCTCGGAACAAAACTCGTCTTCCGCTCGTACTTTGACGACGAAGACCCTCCGTCGAGCCCCGTCGCTATCGAAGATGAGGATACTGGCCGATAGGGTCAGGCGAACAACGTAACACGGCAGGCGGGGTTTGAGCCATCAGCTGTAAGACTCAAACCTATATTATACCTACCCTGACATTTAATACGGTACCACTGCAAGCGATCCCATGGTCCCCGACACTGACAGCGGCTGTCCGAAGTGCGGTCACACGGAGACGGACGTTGGCGAGATCTCGACGACTGGCGGTGGCCTGTCGAAAATGTTCGATATCCAGACTAACTCGTTCAAAGTCGTCTCGTGTCTAAACTGTGGCTACTCTGAACTGTACCGGGATACGACGAGCGGTACAAGCGATATCGTTGACATCTTCCTCGGGTAATGGTTGAGTCGTTCGTCCTCGTGTTCGTCCTGATCGTCGGCCTTGCGGGCCCACTCGTGCTGTATCTGCTTGTTCGGGGGGAACACGACAAGCGCGATCGGATGGATCGAGACACGGCGGAACAGGCAGCCCGTCGTGATACGCGCAACCGAAAATAAGCCCGACGTCATCCTGAACAACGCTGTATCGGCAGAATGACCGACATGAAATGGGAGTCGTTAGCGACCAAGACGTTTCCGGAGTGATTTTCGGTTCCACCAGAGAAGGGCTCCACCACCGAGCCCGGTCAGACCCGCGCCAGCAACCACTGTAATTCCAAAAACGAGCTGATCGACGGCCCGGCTTGTTTCGACATTATGTACTTTCAGCTGATAGGTACTGTTCTGATAGCGGACATAGTTACGTCTGCTCGTGTCTGAGTTGAGCAGGAAGTCATGTGCATGGGTGTCTGTCGAATAGGTGCCGCCACTATCGAGTGTGGTCAGAAAAATTGCCTGGGTTGACGATGAGAGGTTGCTGAATTGTAGGACTTGGGACGTCGGCTCAGAGGCGTAGGGAGTTTTTGTTTCGGTCGATTCCGTCACTCGGGAGGGAGTCTCTGTCTCGATTTGTTCCGCTATTCGGGAGGGGACCTCCGTCTCGTTCAGCCCTGTCACTTCATATCTATAATCGCCTTGCGGAATATCGCTTTTGAGATTGTCAGCAGCCACGAAACACAGACTGCCAGAACCCACCAACAGTAACACAACAGTGTATTTCACACCGGTCCAGACAGCCATATGTCACCGTCCTCTCGTTCCTAGTAAATGTCTTCTCCCTGTCCCAATGCCGGGTACTCACTCCGCACGCTTACCGCCGACGGATTCAACTGAACACTGATTCAACGTTGTGTTGGCTGTTCTCTGAGACGCTTTTTTCGAGAGGGCACAGTGACTACTCTCGTTACTCTACCAGCGCCAGTACGAGGTTCGGAACCAACACCTGTTACTTCTAACCGAATCAGGTCCGAGAGGCGATAATCGCTCCTACTTTACGTGCATTTAACGCTTCACTTAGTATCTCAGCTTTGAACGTTGAAGTAGGAGCGTGACGTAGGCGGTAGCGAACACGGATGATGCCGATTACGGACTTCTTGTCGTGCACGCACGTGTTCGACGAGTTTGAGTCGTTGTCATCTGCGCAATGT
>NZ_JBBENW010000024.1:0-53022 GCF_037645885.1 Salinibaculum salinum
TCTCAGGCAGCTATCGTGTCTCTGTCGTCCGGTTTTCTCCCCCTCAGTTGGGCTCGTCTTGGGATCGTCAAAACAGTTATCTCGTCAACGGTGGTTTGTTCAGTCAGCAGAATTTCCATAGGTGAATACAGGGCGCGAGTCGGTCAACAGTGGGTAGAATCCAACGAAACAGTTCAACGGTTCGTCACAGAGTGTCCAGTATATTGATTCCCAAGGCAAAAAACGAAAAAGTGAGGCATTTTATTCAATAGTGAGCCTGTATCGTATCATTTATCATAACATCCCTACGCCTGATTCGACGAACTCGTCCCTCGTTAACATAAGATACTTAAATAGAGTACCTGAGATTTCCAATATGGAAGAGCCCTCCAGGCGAAGCTTCCTTAGCGGGAGCCTTGCGACCATAGCCGGCATCTCCGGCTACGGTCTCCAAGACGACGTCGTCGTCAATGCAGTATCGACAAACCGAGAGTTGACAGAGAGCGTCGAATCGGTTTTCAAGCTTGTCCCCGCCGAAGCCGCAATTGATGGCGAGTATCGAACGGTCTTACTTGCAGACGCGACCGAGGTAGAAAGTACGGACGAACTCACCTACCAGACGCGAGCGATCATCGAGGAAATCGACGCACTCGAAGCAAGCAATGTAGATCACGTCGTCTCTGCTCGCGGTAGCGAATCGGGGCTATTTGGTGGGGCTGTCGGTTCCTTTGACGCACCCAAACCAGGCGAGAAGCATAAGAGAGACGGCGAGTGGCGAATTGCCGATACTGGCGAGTTTGCAGTCGCAAGCAACAGTGGCCAGCTAGCCTTTGCAGGCGGTGCCGAAGACAACCGCGTCGCCGGCGTCGAGGCCGCAGTAGATGTCGCCCAAGACGAGGCGGAGTCCGTGCTCGACACCACCGAGTACGCTGCCACGGCCTTCGACAGACTCGGCGAAAGTCGGCTGGTCTATCTCCTGCTCGCGACCGACGACGGATGGCTACCGATGGCAGATAACATCGCTGCTGTGGCAGCCGGATTCGAGCAGCAACCAAACGAAATCGAGGGAACGACCGAAAACGAGTATCTGCTGTTTGTCGACGGATCTCTCGACAAAGCGTCCGCCGAGCAGGCCGTTCGAGAGCTTGAACCGGCGCAGGTCGTTAAGCTGGAGCTCAGCCGAACTAACGGTGTTGTCCATGCCACGGTAGTCGCAAAACAACCACCAGAGCGTGATCGGGAAGCAGCTCCAACTGCCCGTATCCAGGCCATGCGAGACGGGTCAGCCATCTCCTTCGAGCATACGGGTGGCGAGCCAGTTGCTGCGTCGGAGCTTGAACTCTGGATAGACGGCGAGCGCGTCTCGGAGCCGATCGACGGACAGCGGCTCGCGTCGGGAGACAGCTTTGCTGTCGAGGCGGATGCGCTAGCAACGGTTACACTTCGCTGGCTCGACGAGGAGCAAAACGTCTACTATGATTACGTCCAGCGACTCTTCGGCGAGGATGCCTTCGAGACGGAATACGACGTAGAGAACGGTCAATTGACGCTTACCTACACTGGCGACCAGCCAGCAGATCCCGAGAAGCTGGCTTTCCGTCATCGAAGTGACGCCGCGAGCGGCTCGGAACCAACCGAATTCGATGACACCGATGAACTGACCAGTGGTGAAAGTACGACTGTTGCTGGCGTCGAGATGGGTGACCGCGTCACGGTGTCACTCGACGTACCAGCCAGACCGCGAGGGTCACCGACGTCTCTCGTCCGATTCCACGCACAACCGCCGCGCGTCCATATCCATCAATTCGGTGAGGGAGTGACCGTCCGATACCACAACGAAACGGAACGGGACGCCGAGGAATTCGAGATCCTAATCGGAGACAAGGCGGTCGACCAGCAGTTCGAGGACGAGTATGAGACACTCACGCGCGGCAGTCAGCTCCGACTCGACGACCTGGCACTCGGCGAGGAGATAACGGTCGAGTGGGTCGAACCGGATGACCCCGTCGAAATTGCACGGGAAGTGATCGTTCCACACGGCTATGTCGAGATGAGCTACGACGACGCTAAAGGGACGGTCGATCTGCAGTACCGCGAGGGGCCCGCGTTGAACGCTGAGAACCTCTCCGTCACCATCGACGGCGAGCCAGCCTCAACGCAGCCGAATGACGACTACCAGCAGTACGAACCCGAAGACAAACTGACGGTCGAAGCACCGCCGTTCTCATTTGTCGAGATGGTCTGGGAGCGCGAGGGAGAATCACACGAAATCGGACGGACGGTGACAGGCGAAGAGTCCATCGAGGCGTCCTACAATCCTGACAAAGGCAACGTGGAATTTGCCTACGTCGGTCAACAACCGGCGAAGCCCGAGCGTATCGATGTTGTTCGGGGTAGCACCCACCAGTCACGAGACGGCAGCGAGCCGACCGCATTCGAAATGGAACACGACACGCTCACTGAAGGAGATAGTATCCAGATTACAAGCGTCGATGTCGACGAACGCCTCAGTGTCGTTCTCACAGAAGACGACCAAGGGCATCGAACTCTCCTCGGGTTTACGCCACAGCCGCAGTGGGGCTTCTCTTTCGACGAGCGTGATGGCAAGATCGTAGCACTCTACCGGGGACGAAGTACACGCGATGCGTCGTCGTTCCGCATCCTGGTCGATGGCGAGGAAAGCGATTTACAGCCAGACGATGTTCACGACAGGCTCGAGCACGGTGCGGAGGTCAATCTCGGCGAGTTCGCTGCGGGCACCACGCTTACTGTCGAGTGGGTCGTGCCTGAGCAGCCATACGAGGTTCGGACACACACCGTTACCCCGGATGTCGATTTCGCATTCGACCTGGATGCCGAGACTGGGACGATGACAATCGAGCACGATGGCGGTGACGCAGTCGCTGCCGACGAGTTAACCATTGCCGTCCACGGCGGCTCCGAGGGTCGCCAACGCAACGCCTGGACGCAGTCAGGGTCTCGCGTCACGGAGGGTGACTCGGTCAGTGTCGATATTGGTACTGAGACGGACAATTCCCGAGAGATTCACGTCGCCGTCCTGTACAAGAACCGCCGCGCGTTAGACCACGGTGAGCTCGAGCTGTCAAAGTAACCATACCCACACCTACCACTAAAACAACAGAATCTATTCTTCCGAGTATGGTTGTCAGTGGGAGGCACTGATGGCGATTTGAGACGCGCTTGATGATTCCGGTACTGTCTCCCGCACATGGCATTCTATCGACCGTGGCGGTATCGAGGGACCGCTTGCACGCTACGTCTTCCTCGAAACGCTCACTGTGACAGTGGGAAGAACTATTCCTGCCGCCCACCCTGAGACGAATTCTATCCCACCCCTGCCCTTTATCTTCCGACTCCCCTCAAGTCGAACTATGACAGGCGATCTGGAGGCCCGCAAGCTTGGCGACACCGATCAGGAAAGCACGGTCGTCACGTTCGGCGCCATTGCCCTGAACTGGGTCGAACAGGAGGGGGCCAATCAGATGATCGAACACGCTCTCGATCACGGTGTGAACCACTTCGACGTAGCACCCCAGTACGGCGATGCCGAACTCAAACTCGGGCCAAAACTCCGCCAGCACCGTGAGGAAATCTTCCTCGGCTGTAAAACCCAGAAACGCGAGTATGATGGTGCTCGGCACAAACTCGAGCGCTCGCTCGACAGACTCGGCATCGACACGATCAATCTCTACCAGGTCCACGGGCTGGAGTATGAGGAGGAACTCGACACCATCACGGGTGAAGGCGGCGCCCTCGAGGCGTTCCGCGAGGCAAAGGCCGAGGGACTGATCGATCACATCGGCCTGACGAGCCATGGGGATCCTGACCTCATCATGGACGCGATCGACCGCATCGACGATCTCGAGACGCTGATGTTTCCGCTGAACCCCGTGGTGATGGCCAAGACCGACGCCGAGTACGACTACGAGGCAGTCCTCAAACGCGCCAACGAAGAGGGCCTCGGGACGTTGATCATCAAGGCCTTCGCGAGAGGTCCCTGGCCCTCCGAGGCCGAACTCCCGGTCGAGGACCGCCCGTACGCGAACTGGTACGAGCCCGTCGATACGCCCGAAGAGATGCGCGAGCGCTTCAACTTCGTGGCCTCTCAGGACGTGACGAGCGTCGTGACACCGGGCGATCCCAAGCTCGTTTCGATGGCCTTCGACGCTGCCTCGCGGTACGAGCCCATGGACGAAGCCGCCCAGCGGTCGCTGATCGAGGAGCTGCGCCACGAAGACTCGCCCGTCCCCGAGCAACTTCACCACTGATCGCTCGATGTCGGTTCCACAGACTGTCGAAACCGCTCTCGCGGACCGCCCGGTCGAGGGTGCGACCTGCCTCGAGGCAGGAGCCGGCGTCGGTAATACCACCCGTGGGCTACTCGAACAGGGCGCAGGCCACGTCTACGCAGTCACGAACAACGCCGAACACGCCCAGGACCTCAGGTCCTCTCTTAATTCCCACGAGGCGTCCCGGACCTCGATCCTGGAAGCGGACCTTCAATCCACACCTCTCCAGTCGAACGCGGTCGATCTCATCACCGCACATGGCTTGTGTAACGTTGTTCCACCCTCTGCTCTCGGACGGATTTCGGCAGAGCTAGCCCGGATTGCCGCCCCTGGGGCACACCTCGTCGTTGACGATTACGAGCCGCTCCCCGACGACGCGGCTATCAGGGACCTCTTCGCCGTCGAAAACGCTGCGTCGGAGCTGGCTGACGGCACGCCCGCGCTCACGTTCTATCCATCCGATATGTTGCGCCGGGTCTTCGAAGGCCACGGTCTGACCTTTGATCGCAAACGAATCCTGCTTGATCCCGTCCCCTGGACGGTCTCTCACGTCAAGGCTCACGCTGACCTCGCTCGGAAGACTGCGAGTGATCTCCCCCGAAGGCTCGCTGATCCCCTCGCCGCCGAACTCGATCGGCTCGTCGAAGAGATTGGGTCAGAGTCGACAGGGACGATGTACAGTCTCGCGTTTCGGATGTCCGAGCGGTAGTTCGCCGTACTTCATTACCGTTCTCGCCTGTCGATACCGCTCTGCTGAATACACTCTCTAGGCCTTGTTTAGACGCGGTGCAGATTGTCTTCTACTGCCTTTACCGGAACAACGAAACCGGGCCGAGAGGCACTCACAGACTGGTTCTACTCTCCCGACATAGACACTAACTGACGCCTTCTGGAGCGCCTAAACAAGGCTCACGCTCTATATTCAGCAGGCAATTCCTGTCAGCAACCGTGGAATCCGGCTGAATACAACCTGTCTGCGACATCCCCCGGTTGTACGTCCTGCGGACCTCTTCGCTCAATGTGCACACGAGTACCCACCCGCGCGCTAAGCTCGTGTGTACGAACATGAGAATCCGACCCGACTGTGACTACGAGTGTCGACAGGACGTCATCGACAAAGCTATCCATTTCTACGGGTGCAAGCTGACCCGCGTCAACGTAGAACTCCATTTCGACGCTCTGGGGGTCTACTACGCGTGAGTACCTTCGATTGCCTCAGTGATGACGTCTGTATTTGATACAGGGTGTCATAGAAGGAGTCACACCAATCTGTTTATGCTACGTACAGGTGGCCGGGTTATCGATTACCCTTCGGCATAGAAGAGGGTTCGTCGGCATTCGGGACAAACGTACGGGACCGGCGTAAGGATCTCATCCGCTCGTACGCTACCAAGAAATCCGTCTTCCGTCGACTTTGAGACAATAGATAGTTCGCCAACGACGTCGGTGCCTTGTAGCTCCATCTGTTCTAATGGTTCCTCACAATCTGGACAGACCTTCTCAGAGGGCATGTCTGTATAGTGTACAGTCTCCCATCTTGAAAACTAATTTCGTTTGTTCTCTGGTCTGCTGTATTCATTCCTGTAGAAATCGATACGCGACTCTACTGGACGGTTATCACACTCCAATTTGGTGGAAATCAACCTTGTGAACTGTGATATGACACTTTTTGATAGTGAAGACGAAAAGCAGCTGCACCCTGGCTATCTACGACTGCGTTGATGCGGGCGGAATTCAAGATCCTCATAACTGTACTCAAAGTAGGCGATTGCCTGCTGGTTGACCACGTCCCATCTGTCCGCCTCTTTCTGTTCCGCGATAAAATAGAGAATATCGTTGTTGTGCAATACCACACGGAACCGGCGGCTTGAATCACCCTCAACATCGTACTGAAATCTGAATATCTCAGCTGAGCTTTCCGATACCGGTCTCACGCCTGCCTCCTTCCAGCAGAAAGGTCATAGCTTCGTCTAATTGCGCTGTTGAGACGTTTAGAGGACTATATTGTCTATTGGGGGTCATTTCATCACTGTTTTTTCCACTCTCAAATTGCCCGCCGTTGGTCAGATTTCCAGTCGAATATCAAGGGTTCAAAGAGCAATAGTTTCACTTTCAGTACGGTTGGCTCCCATTTACTTTCCTAGTCACCTTCGAATCAGAATACAATGATACGGGACGCCCGAGCACTCGAACATCAATTCGTTCCACAGGACCTGACACATCGTGATGGGCAGATAGACGCACTGGCCTCCGCGCTGAGCCCAATCACGTACGGCGGAATCGGTGAGAATACCCTGATTGACGGACCGAGTGGAAGCGGGAAAACCACGCTATCGAAGTATGTCGCGCGCAAACTCGATCAGGAGCGTCTCGACTTCTCCTGGGGGTACGTGAATTGTCAATCAGACCCGACGCCGACGGCAGCTCTCCACGAGCTAATCCGGACCGCAGGACTCGGAGCTCGGCGACCCGAAGGGACGAGCCGCAGCTATTACTTCGACCGGCTCCGCCAGTACGACGGCCAGATTGTCACGATAATCGACGAGGCCAACGTTGTCACCGACCCGAAACTGATCCACGCGCTGGTTGATATACCGGGTGTGACAGTAATCTGTATCTGCGTCGATGATGACGATCTCATCGCCAACTCTGAAGTCGGTCCAGGAACACAGTCCCGACTCCGATCGATGATGCGTATGTCGCTCAATTCCTACAGCCACCAAGAACTCCTCGACATCCTCTCCTATCGCGTCGAGCACGGGCTTGACGGAAGCCGCGTTGACGACGAAGCTATCGCGGCTATCGCGGACAGCGCTGCCGGGAACGCTCGGTTGGCAATCACCCACCTTCGCCGAGCCGCGCGCTACGTGATGAACGAGGATTCCGAGCGGCTTACCAGGTCAGTTGTCGAAGCGGTTGCCGACGATGCCCAGGCTGCTGTCCGTGACCTGCACGTTCGCTCGCTCGGGACGCACCAACGAGCGCTCTATACCATCATTCGTGATGCGGGCTCCAAAGGAGTGACAGCCTCAGATCTGCACGAGCGCTATGAGAACAGAACCCAGAGTCCCCGGAGTAAGAGTATGCGACGGCGGTATCTCACGAGTCTCCAGCGGTATGACCTCATCTCACAGTCCGGTTCCGGGCGCGGAACCCGGTACAAAGTCGTCCGGCACACTGAAGCGAAAACCGTGAATCCGTGAATCGCCAGACGGCAGTACTTCCGTGAATTTCCGGGAATTTACTCTCACGCTCTTTTTGTGGCGGTTGAATTCTTCTACCATCAGTTTCGTGAATTTCCGTGAACTCGCGGACTATCGCTTTTTCAAACGGTATCCTGGTCTCGTGTATGTCGAGCTCCCGAAGCCGACCTGACCGTATCGACCGGCGAAAAGTCCACGGCACGCAGGCAGAGATCCGACTCTGCGACAGCTACGCCCACCCGTCCTACGAGAAGCGCATCGAAATAGAGCACGGCAGCGACGAGTGGATATTCGGTATCGACGATGACGACACTGCATCGGTCATGTCACCCGACGTGGACGGTGTCGAGGTCCCAGAGTGGATCGAACGGTCGTTTCGGTCTCTTGGCGTGGAGGTCGACGATGCATGAGCGGGCAGCGAACGAACGCCACGCACGGCGCGGAGATACCCGAGACTTCGCCAGGGCTGACGCTCTTGAAAACTGAGGGGCATCGCTCGACAGCGCTGCACCGGATGGCGCACCAGACTGTCCGCAATGTCGACGGGATAGCATACTGGATCGACGCTCGAAACACCGCGAGTACCTACGCACTGTACGATATCGCCGACCACGACCGACTGCTTCGTCGGATTCGTCTGGCGCGGGCGTTCACGGCCTATCAACACTACAGCCTGGTTAAACGCCTCATCAACAGCGTGACGCCACGGACCGGGTGTCTCATCGTCCCGAACATGGCGTCGCTCTACCGCGACGACGATGTTCCAGACCACGAAGCTCGGCAGATGTTGTCCAGTGCGGTCTCATCGCTCGAGAAGGTCTGTACAACGTACGATATTCGGCTACTGGTTACGGCAGCCATCGACGACGAGCTGACCGCACTCATTGCGGACCACGCTTCGGCTGAGTATCGGAGCGAGCAAACCCCACTCGGCTACCGATTTGAGGGCGAGGGTTTCGAAACGACCGTGTTCTGGGACAACAGTGGCTGGCAGACGACGATTCCATACTGGGTCGAAATGTTCGGGACCGTCACAGACGAGGTAGAAGCGCCCGGCATTGGCCCAATCACACCCGCCAGACTGGGGGATGCCTGAAATGGGGCGGACAAATCCAACCTATCGTGACTTCCTCGGGCGGTTCGAAGACCGCTGTAGTCCATTTCGACGGGCACTTCGCCGGCAATACAAGCCAGCATTCGACGAGGTGTTTGAGCACGCCCAGCAGCATGCAGATGCTGCCGGGTACCTCAACAGTACCGACCCCGAACTGGCAGTTCTTCTGTCGGTTCTGGTCGCTCAACAACGTGAGATCCAGCAGCTACGCGACGAGGGAGAAGTCTGAGCCATGCCACTACTAACATGTGAGTTTCAAGACGGGGACGTTCGAGAGTGGCACGCGACCAATCAGGGTGTCGAACAGCGGTGGACGCGCGACTACCGACCGACGATCTACGTCGACGGCCCGCGGGAAGCCCTTGAGGATCTCCAGTACGCTCTGCGTGATGACCCCAAGGTCGCCAGCACCGGATTCGAACGGTGGTTTACCGACCTCGGTGAGAAGAAAAGATCACTCGTCCTGGCTATCTCGCTGGACCGCTTTGACGAAGTACGAACGCTCGCCCACGAAATCCGGCATCACTACGAAGACGAGATCTTCTATCCAGCGACTTTCCGGCTCTACAACGTCGACTTAGCGCCGCAATTTCGGTTTTGCGTCGAAACAGAGACTTCACCAGTACCAGCGCGTGACCTCGATGTCGTCAGGCTGGCACTCCTGGAGACGGCACTCCGCGACGGCGACGTGACCGCGCTGACGCTGGATGGTGAGGCGCTTGGCGAGGTTCCGTCAGCGGTCTTGACTACCCTGCACGACCGCCTCGAACACCGTGACCCGGATGTCCTGTGCTGCTCGACGGCTCGTATCATCCCGCTCTGCCACAAGCAGGCACAAGAGGTCGGTATCGGTGAGTTCCGCCTTGGCCGAGCAGGGGGGTACAGCAAGCTCGCCGGCGCGAGCACCTACGAGAGTTACGGGCAGGTCGGCCACTCGCCCGCGCGATTCCGCGTACCCGGTCGCGCTGTGGTTGACGAGTCCAACTCGTTTCTCCTGGACGAATCGGGCATATCTGGACTCCTGGATTTAGTCGAGCGGTCATGGCGACCACTCCAAGAGACCGCATGGGGGTCCATCGGGACCATCCTCACTGCTATACAGGTTCGTGAAGCACTGTCGCGCGGTGTCCTCATCCCCTGGAATAAGTGGGAACCTGAGGCGTTCAAGTCGGTCGCAACGCTGCATGATGCCGACCGCGGCGGATTCACCTTCGCACCAGAGGTCGGTATCCACGAGGATGTCGTGCAGGTGGATTTCGGGTCGCTGTACCCGAATATCATGGTCGAGCACAATATCAGCCCCGAGACAGTCTGCTGCGAGTGTCACGACCGCGAAGACGTACCGGGCATCGGCTACTCCATCTGCGACCGTGCCGGTTTCATCCCTGATGTGCTTGAGCCGATCATCAGCGACCGCGCGGCAATCAAGGACCAGATTACCGCTGCCGAAGACACCGAGCGGGAAACGAACCTGCAGGCGAAGTCAGACGCATTAAAATGGATTCTCGTCTCCTGTTTCGGTTATCAGGGCTACAAGAACGCGAAGTTCGGACGAATCGAGTGCCACGAATCCATCAACGCGTTCGCACGAGAGATACTACTGGATGCAAAGGAGACACTCGAAACTGGCGGCTGGCGTGTCGTTCACGGCATCGTCGATAGTCTCTGGGTCCAACCAGTAGAGGACGAGACTCAAACACCGATTCCAGAACTCTGTGACCGGATTTCTGCTGAGGCGTCTATCCCGCTGGAATTGGAGGACCGTCTGGATTGGGTGTGCTTCGTCCCGTTGGCAGATTCCGAAGCGGGGGCGCTGACCAAATACTTCGGGAAAATCGCTGGCGAAGACGAAATCGTCACGAAGGGTATCGAAGCGGTCCAACGTAGCACGCCAACATACATTGAGGAACTTCAGCGGGAGTTGATCTGGACGTTGGACCGCGAGCGCACGCCGGAAGCGGTCGCGGAGCGTCTCCACCGCGGTATCCAAACCCTAGTGCAGGGTCGCGTTGACCCCTCGAACCTGCTGATTCGAAAGCGAGTGTCGAAATCTGTTGATGAGTACGACCAACGGACACAGACCGTCGCCGCATTGCAACGCGCTGCAGACCAGGAGTTGCCGCGACACGCTGGGCAGGACGTGGAGTACCTCGTCGTCGACGACAGTCGGCGGTCGAAGGAACGGGTACAGCTCGCCCACGAGTCCCTCCGTGAGTATGATGCGGACTTCTACCGCGAACTCGCGCTCCGCGCGGGCGAGTCTATTATGCGGCCTCTGGGCTGGGACCGTTCTGACTACCAGCGCTACACGAGTGGGACGACAGAGCTCTCGCTGGAGGGGTTTCAGTGATGAAGATAGCAATGCCGGACGCGGAATGTAGTGGGGTTGGTGGGTTTCAGTCGCCTGGCACGCCGAGGTTGCCATGCCCGCCTACAAAAAGGTCAGGAGTCGTCTTTGTCGTCGAGTTCGACGTCGCCCGAGAGGTACGCTTCGCCTTTGTCGGCGATGGAGTAGTAGCCACGCTTCTCGCGGATGACGAGGTCTCTATCGACCATCTCCGAGAGTCTGCGGGTTACTTCCTCCCTGGATTTGTCGATGTTGTACGCGATAATGGCTGGCGACAGCGTCAGACCCGATTGAGACAAAGTCTCAAGTATTCTATCGTCAATTGGCAACTGCATCCACCTCGCTGGTTCGCGCTTCTGAGTCACTACTTCCTGTGTTCAGACGCCACACACATATCATATTTTAATCACCGTTTGATGAGGTATATATCACTATTTGGTGAGAAAGCTATTAGTAGTTGTTCACTAATTAGTGAGATGGTGGCTGGCGTGGCGCTCCGTAGGGCGGTAACTCACCTCGAAAACGAGTGCGCCGCCCCTGGAACCAGCAGGGACGCCGCGTCGGTCAGGACTCTGACCGTGCTACAACAGGATGCTCCCCGGACCCATAAAAGGCCGGCACGACGCGGTGTAGCGGCTTCTAACCAGCAAACGTGTCCTCACTGCGGGACGCCCATCGAGGGCTTCGAGTCCCGCGGCGCGCAGTACCGCGTGCTCCCGTGCGGACACAATGTGACTGACCTGAGCGTGCGCACGCTCGCGATTCCTGAACTATGAATCCCGACACTAACACCCCGAGTAGCACCGACACCGAACCGACCGTAATCGACGACAACGCCAACGGTGATCTCGATGAGTGAGCAGGAGACTGCCACCAAAGATGGACGTCTGAGCTGGTCGGTGGGGACGCGGCTTGTCGATAGCGACAACGACAATCCGGACGCCGAGGTGTGGGTCGTTGAGCAGGTGGACGAGACTATCAGTGAGGTCGTCGTCTACGAGACCGACGACGGCACGGAAGAGACGGTCTACGACTACCATCGCGGTCAGTACGAAACGGACGAGCCGGTTGTCCGCTGTGTCTACGTCGAGAGCGTCATCGAAGCATTCCCGGAGGCTGTGCGGACCGACGACGACCTCGGCATCGAGGCGGTCCTCCGGACACTCCGGGACCTCGATGTCGAGTCTATCGAAACCGAATACGGCTACGTCACCGTGTACGCATTCCCACACGGTCGACTGGTCCCTTCCAACGGAGGTGATACCGATGAGTAGGGCTCGCGGGACGCCTGGAACAAAAGAGGCGAACGTTCTGATCCGGAACAACTCAGATCTGCTAAACCACCTCCCAAACCCGCCAGAAACGTTCGTCGCGATGGATCTCCCTGAGCAGTACCACGGGGTTGTTCGTTCCCTCTGTCGAGTCGGCGTCATCGAGAAAGTCGGTTTCGTTGAGTACGAACACCTGGACAGCACTAACAACGACCGTCGGGAGTACCGGATTCGAGACTGGGTCCCTCCGCTTGTCGAGGAATCAATTGAGAGTCGCGACGCAATTTGTCCGTGTGGACACAGTGGCTTCTCCAACTGTGGCGACCACTTCGAATGTCAGTTCGACCTCTGTGAGCAGGAGTTCGATCGCGACGAGTTGGAGGTTGATGCTTGATGTACTGCGAACAGAACTCCGTGCGGACGTGTGAAGTGTGTGGGTTCTCCGGGCTGTGCGTGACACAGACCCGCGTCGACGGTGACGTGATCCCCCTCTGTCCGGACTGCAATCAGGAGACACTGGGTGGGGATTCGGCATGATCGACCTCGACGAACTCAGCGACGAGGAAATTCGGTCGGTCGTCAACACGCGGATGTTCCAGAAGGCTCTGGCCTACCGACGTCTCGCAGATGGTATTGAGGTTCTCGAAGACGAGGACCAGGTCTTCGAGTCACTCGTGACGAGCATCACGAAACAGCACTCGCAGGTCCGTTCGCAGGATTCGACGCGCGAGTTCTTCGAGCTATTCCGCCAGGAAGTCGAGACGTTCACCGAAGAACTGGCAGAATCTGATGAAGAGAACAACGGGGACGCCGACGATGTTCGAGATCTCGTCGTCGACGAGAGAGGTGGTCTGGAGTGAAGAGTCAGCGACGGAGTCAACTGGTGCAGTGCGACGACTGCGGGGACCTCTTGCTGGGGTTTTCGGAAGGTGACGAGCACGACTGCCAGCCATGACGTTGAAGCCGATTACGCCGGAGGAGGCCATGACGCTCTACCTTGATGCCCGCGAGTCGGAGTTGTCCGAGAAATCGATTGAGAACCAGCGGTACCGCCTCCTCAGTTTCGTCCACTGGTGCAAGTCTGAGGATATCGACAATATGAACGACCTGACTGGTCGTGATCTGCACCAGTTCCGCGTTTGGCGGTCAAACGGTGATAGTGAACGCTACGACGCCGTCTCGACGGTCACACTCCGGGGTATCCTGATGACACTCCGGAAGTTCCTGGAGTTTTGTGCCAGTATCGATGCCGTTGAGGACGGTCTCCGTGAGCGGGTGCTATTACCGAAGGTAGAGGCTGAAGAGGAAGCGAGCGATGTGAAGTTGCCAGAGGAGCACGCCAGAGACTTGCTCAGGTACCTGGATAAGTTCCAGTACGCGAGCCGCGACCATGTTGTCATCGCGATTCTGTGGCACACTGGAATACGACTCGGTAGTCTGCGTGCGCTCGATGTGTCTGATTTTGACCCGGAAGGCCAGTACATTACCCTACGGCATCGGCCAGATGAAGGAACGCCGCTGAAGAACAAGAGAGCAGCAGAGCGGAAGATCGCTGTTGGGAACCACTACTCGCAGGTCATCAGTGACTACATTCGGCATCATCGGCATGATGTCACCGATGAGTACGGGAGAGAGCCCTTAATCAGCAGTCGGCAGGGCAGACTGACCGAGGCACCCATCCGACAGATACTCTACCGATGGACGCGCCCGTGCATGATTTCTGGGTGTCCGCACGACAAGGAACCCGATTCCTGCGAGTGGATGCTCAACGACTCGAAGGCGAGTGGTTGCCCCAGCTCGCGATCACCGCATGGAGTCCGACGCGGATCGATTACTCAGCACTTGCGAGACGGAGTCCCGGAGGAAGTCGTCACTGACCGGATGAACGTCTCGTCAGATGTCCTCGACCAGCACTACGACCAGCGTTCCGAACGCGAGCGAATGGAGACCAGGAGAGAGTTCCTGGACAGCTAAAATATGACCACTGCAAGCACTACCGCAATTGAAACCCACGACGCACCGGCCCGAAAGAACCTCGCACCCCGGCGAGTCCATCGGAGCGCGTTTTACGAGCGAGAATAGTCGACGCGGGATTTGAATCACGCGAGACGAGCGGCAGCGAGTCTCGCCATCGGGTTCAAATCCCGACGAGTTCACTTCTTCACTCACTCCGTTCGTTCAGCCGTTTCCTCGCCGACTTCTCGTTCGCTTCGCTCACGAGAATCCCGGAGCAGCGTCGCTGCTCCGACCCTCGCAAACGCTGTGCGTTTGCTCGGTCCCGGCGATTCCTCCCAAACATTCTCCATTTATTCGGTCCAACTACTTCAGACACATCTGACATCGCCCCCGCCTTCCCGTTTGGTCGAACCCGAAGTATCCCTGATGTCACTGCCACGCCTGCGTTCCACCCGGTCCCACAGTGGTCTCCCCACTGACCCGACCAGCAACAGCAGCGCCGCTTCGTCACCCCCACCACTGGTCATTTGTTCGACCGTGACCCATACGATGAGTGCGATAGTCGAGAGGACGACAGCGTATTTGACGCCCGAGATGAGTTCCACGTTCCGGATGTAGCCGGCGATAAACGACGAGATGATCGCCTGCAGTGTCACTGCGTGGAAAAACAGCATTGACATCCGCTCGGGCGAGATCGAGCCACCGCCGGTACCGGCACCGGTTCCAGTCCCGGCACCGCTCCCGCCGGCGCTCATGTCCAGCCCACCGATGACATCGATGAACTGCACGCGCAAGAGCGCCATCACGCCCAGCAGCGTCAGGTAGGTCATGATGATAATAACCGTCTGCATCCGGGTTCGTGACTTCCGTTCGCGGTCGATATCGTCCTGATTCTCCGAGGACTGAGCCGCCGTCGAGAGCACGTCCTGAATCTGGCTCGAGGTCTCCTGGGCTTCGCTAATGAGTTTGACCGTCCGCGCCAGGCGCGGGATGTGGTACTTGTTGTTGAACTCCCGGAGGGCGTCTTTCAGGTTCGTACCGTAGTTGACCTTCGCGTGCATCGTCTCGAACTCGTCTGCCAGCTTCCCGGAGGACGTTTCGGAGACGACCTTGATGGATTCGAGCAGCGTCATCCCGGTGTCGTTGGCGCTTGCGAGTTTCCGGAGGTTCTCCGAGATGTTCCCGAGGACGCCGCGGCGCGAGCGGACGTTCCACTCGTAGAACACGCCGAGCGGGAGCAGATTCAGGTACAGCGGGAGATAGACCCAGACGACCGTCCCGTAGATGACATTGTTCTCCATCGCCTCCACCGAGAGTGGTGCGTTCCCCGTCGCGACAGCCCCGATGAGGACGAGCGCGGTCAACGGCACCGTGACGACGAGCACCATCAGCGGGTGGTCCCGGAAGAAGAAGTGTGGGGCTCGCAGAATCTCCATCAGCTCGTAGGTCCCTTCCCGGCGCTTGATGCGGTCGAAGACGGTTCGCTCGCCGGTGTACTGCTCGACGAGACCGGGATTGAACACGCCGATACCTTCGTCGACCCGAAACTCCTCTTCTTTGCTGTCCGGACGCAGATAACCGTCGCCGATATCGTCCTGGGTGACCGTCGAGACGAGCACCAGAAAGCCGACGCCGATGAGCGGAATCAGCCCGTAGACGGTGCCATACAGCAGTTGCTCCTGGTTTCCGCCCTGCATCAGGTCCATAATCACCAGGATGATAATGAGAAGCAACGGAAACAGCGAGAGGGTCATGTACATCTCGCCGAACAACTCCAGCGTGTCTAGCAACTTCTCCTGTTCCTGCTTTGCCGTCCGCATGTGCTTGTCCTTCTGGTCTTCGAGGAAATCCGTCATGTCACCTCCTGAGTTGACGATAGAGAGCATGTCAGTCAGGAACTGTGAGAGCTCGTCACTGGGCGTTTCGAGGGACTGGTTCCGGATGGCCGTCCGGTAATCGGTATCGAAATACTCCGTCTCCAGCACGATAGACTGGAACTCCTTTGCGACCTCCCCGTAGGTGTCGTCGGCTTTGGCCATCGCCTGCAGGATTTCGAGTTGGTTCATTCCCCCCACCGACAGCGCGTACATGAACGAAATCGAATCCGAGAGCAGGACGTTGATCTCGCGTTCGCGAGCACTCGACCGGAAGTAGGGTATCGAGACGAGCGAGCCAAACCCCATGGCGAAGCCGATGGTTCCGAAAATCAACCCAGAGAAAATGATGATAGCCGGCGTCTTCAGTGCGGTAATGTACTCCGGGAGATTGAACGTGAGTATCCCCTCCGGAACGCCGAGAAACTGGACGAACAGGTAGCCGACGAACATCCCGAGCAACCAGAGTGCGAGGCCGGCAATCGACCCGATGGCGAGCGCACGCGAGAGAAACATCTCCACGTTGTCGGCCATCCGTGCCTCGGCCAACTTCGTCTCGATGCCGCCCACAAAGTCGCCGTCCTCGTCGAACAGCCACTCGAAGAGCGGGTAAAAGGCGTCGCCGAGGGCAGACCCGCCGGCTCCGCCGACCTGTTGGCCACCTCGTGTGTCGAGGCTCATTCTTCGTCCTCCCCGGAACCGGCCTTCGGCACGAACTGCCCGAAGTCGATAGCTTCCTCTTCAGTTCCACCGCCGTCGTCGGCTTCGAGCCCCGAGAGGGCAGAAACGATGTCCGTCGAATCGCGCTCACGGTACCGCTGGAGCAGCGGATTGGCATTCTCCAGAATCTCCCCAGTCTCCTCCAGCAGGTCCTCGGGCGCTTCGGGGCGTGGAACGAGTTCCTCTTTTTCGGGTTCGATTTCTATCTGGACCGATTCCATCTCCCGAAGGTCTTCCAGAGAACGCTCCAGGGACTCGTTTGCGATGATAGTCAGAATCGTTTCGGGGTCGTTGATAAAGGCCTGCACTGTCGCCGCCACCTGCGTGTAGGTGTTCAACCCGTTCTCGATGAGGTAGGCCAGCACCACTTTCCGCTTGAACAGTTCCTCGTCGAGTCGTTCCTGGGTCCACCCGCGGTCGAACTTGATCTCTTCCAGCGTCGAGGACGACCCCATCTGGATGAAGTTGTCCGTCTCGGCGCGCCACTCGTAGACGTCCCGGACGTTTATCTCGTCGTTCTCCGGGGAGTACTCGTTGATTTCGGTCAGTGACTTGTTCCGGCGCACCTTGTGCCCGCCGACCCTGGTCTGGGTCTGAATCGACACCAGGTCGAGCGCCGTAAACAGCGTCTTCGAGACGTTGATTGGTTCGGTGGTAAAACGCTTGATGACTTCACCCACCGAGTCGGCGTGAAACGTGGTGTAGGTCGTGTGACCGGTCGACATGACCTGGAACAGCGTCCGACCCTCCTCGCCCCGAATCTCACCCATGACGATGTAGTCGGGACGCTGCCGGAGTGCGGCTTCCAGCAGGTCGAACTCGTCGACGTCACCGGTGTCGTCCTGTCCGAACGACGGACGGGTAACACTCGCAACCCAGTTTCGCTGTGGGAGTTCGACCTCACGGGTGTCCTCGATCGAGACGATTTTTGCGTTCGAAGGTATGAACAGGGAGATCGCGTTCAGGCTGGTCGTCTTCCCCGAAGCCGTCCCGCCGGCGAAGATGAGCGACTTGTGATTCTCGATACAGAGCCAGAGGAAAGCCATCTCGTCTAAGTTGAACGTGTTCCAGTTGATGAGGTCGATGGGGGTGAACGGCACGTCTTTGAACTGACGGATGGTGTAGTTGGTTCCGTGGTCCGAGACTTCACGGCCGAGCGTCAGCTGGGCACGCGACCCGTCCGGAAGCGTCGCGTCGACCTGCGGTTGCCGTTTCGAGATGCCTTTCCCGGAGCGCTGAGCGAGTTTGACCACGAAATCGTCGAGTTCGGACTCGCCGTGCGTGACGTTCGAAATAATCTGTTCGTAGTCAGTGTGGTAGACGAATACGCGGCTGTTGTAGCCGTCACAGGAGATGTCCTCGACGTTGATGTCGTGTTTCACCGGGTCGATGTTGGCGTACCCGATGAAGTTTCGCTTGAGCAGATAGAGGAGTTTCTCGACCTGGTACTCGGTCAACGTGTCGGGGTCCTCATCGAGGATGATGGGTTCGGGCCGCACCTCGATGCCGTCGAGACCGCTTTCCTCGACCGTCTGCTCGGCTTCGTTCATCCCGAGCATCTCCTTTAGTGACCCCATCATTCCCCCGCCGTCGGTAGAGCCAGTCACGTCGGTTATCTTTCCCTCGTAGAGCCCGTAGCGCTGGAGGAGCCGTTCTGCTTCGCGCTGGATGACTTCCGCCCGGTCGGTCTCGTCGCCCTGGACGATGACATCGTCTTCGGAGTACTTGATTGCGGTTTTGAGTTTCCGC
Source organism: Salinibaculum salinum (assembly GCF_037645885.1). Classification (NCBI taxonomy): domain Archaea; kingdom Methanobacteriati; phylum Methanobacteriota; class Halobacteria; order Halobacteriales; family Haloarculaceae; genus Salinibaculum; species Salinibaculum salinum. Next base: position 18,524 of record NZ_JBBENW010000024.1, read on the forward strand.
GAGAGGAACTCCTTGAGCTCGTCCTCGATATCGTTTAAGTGTGGCTCGATAACGTAGTACTTGCGCTCGTTCTCCTTGCGGGAGTGAAAGATGATGACACAGGCGTAGGGTTTGTTCACCCAGTAGCGGTTCTCCTCGACGAAGTGACTCTTCTTCTCCAGCGGGACGGCCTTTTCGAGGTCGTAGCGGTTGACGACCGTCGTGTTGCCGTTTCGGTCCGAAAAGAAGGCGTCCTCGTCGAGTTCGTCGGGGACGTTGACGGTCCGTTCGTCGACGAGATGCTCGAGGTCCGAGGCGATCGACTGGGCGTGGCTCAGTCGTTCCTCGGTACCGTCGGGGTCGAATCCGAGGTACTGTTCCGGCTCGAACGGTTCCTTCTGTCCGTCGCTCTTGCGTGGCGCGTTCCCGCTCTCGTCGTAGTAGTACTCCCGTTTGAAATGCTCCCAGGAGTACGTCCCCTTCACGACAGGGGTGCGCTCGGGGTCACAGAACGCCTCGAAGTGCTCGCTGAGCGTCTTGCCGGCGCTCGCACCGGATTCGAGTTTTCGCGGGAGGTCCCGCGGGTCGAACCCGAGATACGCCGACCGATCGAACCGACCCTCGTCGTGTTCTTCCCTCCGAAAATCACTCCAGGAGTATTCCCCCACTGCTACACTCGTGCCCCCCCCGACATCGACCCCCGCCGAGGCCTCTTCCTCGCCGCCCCCTGTGTCATCGATTGCCATTACAATTCATCTGCCCCTATGGGTGAAAAAACTTTACGCCAGGAACACCGCCTGCCACCAAATTCTCGATTCTCCCGACCGGCGCGGTTGAGGCTCGCAAGTTCGAGAGCGGGGCGGTCAGTCGACGAACCGCTCGATTCTCGCCATCGCCTCTTTCAACTCGTCGAGACCGGTCGCATACGAGACGCGAAGGTGCCCCTCGCCCCCCTCACCGAAGGCAGTTCCCGGCACGACAGCGACGCCCTCCTCGTGGAGGAGAGCCTCCGCGAACTCGCCGGCGTCGTCCCAGGGACACTCCGGGAACGCGTAGAACGCGCCGCTGGCCCGGAAGCAGTCGATTCCCATGTCTTCGAACCGCGAGAGGACGTACTTCCGGCGGCGGTCGTACTGCGTTTTCATCTCGGCGACGGCGCCGTCGCACGACTCGAGCGCCTCGATTGCGGCGTACTGCGCGGTGGTCGGCGCCGACAGCATCGTGTACTGATGGATACGGTTCATCGCGGCGGTCGCTTCCGGTGGGGCCATCGCGTAGCCCAGTCGCAATCCCGTCATCGCGTACGCCTTCGAGAAGCCGTTGAATACGACAGTTCGCTCGCGCATCCCCGGCAGCGTCGCGATGGAAGTGTGTTCGTGTTCGTAGGTCAAATCCGCATAAATTTCGTCCGAGAACACCGTCAGGTCGTGCTCGCAGGCGAAATCAGCGACCGGTCGGAGTTCCTCGCCGGTCATCGTCGCACCGGTCGGGTTGTTCGGGTAACAGAGGACGAGGACGTCCGCGTCGGCTGCACCGGATTCCTCCAGAACCTCGCGAGTGAGCTTGAACTCGTCTTCGCGTTGCGTCTCGACCGAGAGGACGTTCCCCCCAGTGAAGATGACGCCGGGAACGTAGGAGACGTAACACGGCTGGACGACAGCGACGGTGTCGCCGGGGTCGACCAGCGCCCGGTAGGCGAGGTCGATTCCCTCGCTGGCCCCGGCGGTGACGAGAATCTCCTCGTCGGCGCCGTAGTCGAGGTCGTACCGCCTGGCGACGTGGTCGGAAATCTTCTCGCGGAGTTCTCGTCGGCCGCGGTTCGCGGTGTAGGAGGTTTTGCCCTGCTCCAGCGAGGCGATCGCGGCGTCGCGTGCCGCCCACGGCGCCGAAAAGTCAGGCTCACCGACGCCCAGCGAGATGATGTCGTCCATCTCCTCGGCGAGTTCGAAAAACCGTCGGATACCCGACGGTGGCACCGCGTCGACCCGGTCGGCGATGTCGAATGTCATGGTGAGACGGAGAGCCGGTCGTCGTCGTCGCCGTCGCCAAACTCGATGCCGTGTTCCTTGTAGGACTCCATGACGTAGTGGGTCACAGTCTGCGTGATTTCGGGGACGGGCGCGACTTTCTCGCTGATGAAGTGAGACACTTCGCGCATCGAGTCGCCTTCGACTTCCATCATGAAGTCGTAGTCGCCACTGACGAGGTGGAGCGACTCGACCATCGGGAATTTGGCGATGCGCTCGGCGACGTCGTTGTAACTGGTCTCGCGGTCGAGTGTGAGGTTGAGTTCGACTGCCGCGCGCACAGTCTCCTGTTCGAGTTTGTCCCAGTCGACGACGGCGCGATACCCCTTCAGGACGCCTTCCGATTCGAGGTCGACGATTATTTCCTCGACTGTCTCGGAGTCTATGTCGGTCTGGCGGGCTATATCCTCGACAGTGTAGCGGGCGTTCTCTCGGAGTAGCTCTAGGACCTCGTCGCGACTGCTCATACCGATAGACCGCCGTGCGACAGTATAAAGACTTGCTACACGTCGCCGGTGGCACCCCCCCGACGTCGAGCACTCACTGTCTGAGTCGATTCGAGATTTTATAGTGAATGACTCCGTATTGCCGCCCAATGCGCCCAGAAGTGCCCGAATCCGGCTGGGAACTCGTCGCACAGCGAGACGAAGCAGCGTCACTCATCGGTGCGATCGTCACACTCGATGCAGGGACCGAGTACACCCGGTCGGACATCGCCGACGCGGCCGGCATTCCACTGAAAACGCTCTATCTGGCAGACGCGCTCGAGGACCTCGTCGACGTGGGTGCACTCGATCACACCGAGAGCGAGAACAGCGAAGCCACGTTCGTTCTCAACGAAGACAGTGCCGTCGTTCAGGCTGCCCGGGCATTCGACGACGCGGTCGCCGAACAGCTCGCGGTCGAAGCAGAGTAGGCAGCGACACACCGCCCGACACACTCGTTTCGAGAGTTCTTTGTCTCCGCACTGTCTGCGACCGTCTGTGACGAGGTTCAGAGACCGGCAGGCCGCACTCGTCGTCTCACTGGTCGGTGGCTCACACGTCATCAACCACATGTACTACATCCTGTTGCCACCAGTGACGACCGTCGCGGCCGCAGACCTCGGGGTGGGTGTCGCCCGCATCGGTCTCGCTATCGGTCTCCTCGGCGCCGTCGTGACTGCGCTGCAGTTGCCTTTCGGTCACCTCTCGGACACCCGCGGCCGGACGCCGATGCTCGCCCTCTCGCTCGGCTTCGGCGCAGTCGGTGCCATCCTCACTGCCACAGCACAGAGTTACGCGTGGCTCCTCGCGTCGCAGGTGGTTCTCGGCGTCGGTATCGCCGGTCATCACCCCGCCCACTACCCGCTGCTCTCTGCGGCGACCGACCCCGGAACAAGGGGACGAGCCTTCAGTGTCCACGGCTTTACCGGCGCGCTCGGGTTCGCTGCGACTCCGGCGGTCGTCGCGGGCGTCGTGACACTCGGTTACGACTGGCGGGTCGCACTCGGAGTCGTTGCCGCTCTCGGGGCGGTCTACGCGGTCGGCTGCATCTCCGTGTTCGTTCGCTTCGTCGACGACGAGATTACGGCACCCAGCGATACCAGCCACGCCGACGAATCGTGGACCGTCTCTCGCGTGCAGGCGCTCCCGAAGCGGGCCGTCGGCAGCCTCCGCGGGATGCTCTCCGACCGCGGAATCCTTCTCGTGACCGTACTCTGGCTGGTCACGTCTATCGCGGGATGGGGCATCAAGACCCAGACACTGCCACTGTTGACCGAGACCTACGGCCTGCCGGAAGCCACCGGAAACACGCTCGTCTCGGCGATGTTCGTCGTCGGTGCGGTGTTGATGTTCGGCGGCGGCTGGCTCACCGACCGCACCTCGCCCGGGTTCGTGCTGGTCGCCGGCTACGTCTCGCTCGTGGCCGTTACCGCGGCGCTGGCTACCGGTATCCTCCCCGCACTCCTGGTCGTCGGACTCACGCTCGTCCTCGCCTCGACGATCGACTACAGCCGTCCGGCTCGCGCGACGCTCGCAGACCGCTTCTCGTCGGCCGACGACATCGGAAAGAGCTTCGGGCTGGTCACCATCGGCATCTCAGGAGGCGGCGCCATCGCTCCACCGGTGTTAGGGTGGGTGTCGGGGAGGTACGGCGTCGAAGCGTCGTTCGCAGTGATGGGCGCTCTCGGCATCGTCTCGCTCGCCCTGACGGCCGTCGTCCTGCGCGTCGAGAGTGCCCGTCCAGCGAGAACGCCACAGCCGGGTGACGACTGACGCCAGTCAGGCCGGCCCGACGGCTGTGGCGTCGCGGGCAGTTCGATCACCAGACCAGATACCCCAGAGAAACAGCCGAAGTGCGTCTGTAACGAACTCGGGGTTGTCGAGGTTGGATGCGTGGCCGGCGCCGGGTACTTCCCGGACCTTGGCACCCCGAATTGCATCGGCCAGTGCCGGCGCGTGCTGTCGAATGAATCCCGCGTCGTGTTCGCCGTAGAGGACGAGCGTCGGGACCGTAATCGAGCGATAGCCGACTGGCGTTTCGTGAAAGCGAGCGAGCGCGCGGATGACCTTGGCGAACTCCTCGGTTGCCATCGTCGGTCCGGTCGCACGAATCGCCTCGATGTTCTCGTACTCGCCGCTGACACCCCTCGAGAGACGCTCCTGGAGCCACACCATCACCCGCTCGACGCGCTCGTAGCCGAACAGCCGAACCAGTGGAATAATCGCGCGCAAGAGTCGGCGCTGAACTCGTTCGCCAGGGGAGAGTGGCGACGGACCGAACGTATCGACGAGAACGAGCCCAGACAGTCGGTCAGGGTAACGATCGGCGTACGCCTGCGCGATGCACCCGCCCAGCGAGAGCCCGCAGACAACCGGGCGGTCCAGTTCCAGGGCGTCGACGAGAGCCGCCAGGTCGTCCGAAAAAAGGTCCATGGAGTACGATTCCCTGTCAGAGCCGCCTGTCCGGCCGTGGCCGCGCACGTCGTAGGCAATCGTGGTGTAGTCGTCGCTGAGTGCGTCGAACTGTGGTTGCCACTGCGTGTAATCGACGATTGCGCCGTGGACGAACACCACCGGCGGTCCGCTCCCTCGGCGCTCGTAGTACGTCTCGATGTCGTTGGTCTGAACGGTCGGCATACCGGACGTAGGAAGCACGGCCCGATAAACTCGCTCGCGGACCGTTGGGACCGGCCAGTGAGTTGCCGCTGGCCGAACCGATTAGACTGTCGAGACCCAAACGCGGGTATGGTCGCAGCAGATTCCGTCGAAGTCCTCGAACGAGGAGATCAGGCACCGGATTTCGAACTGACAGGCACGGACGAAGAGACGTACACCCTTTCGGATTTCGCCGACAACGAAGCACTGCTGGTCGTGTTCACGTGCAACCACTGCCCGTACGCACAGGCGAAATTCGACGAACTGAACGCGCTCGCAACCGAGTACGACGACGTTGCTGTCGTCGGAATCAACTCGAACGACCCTGCGGAGTATCCCGACGACTCCTTCGAGCGAATGCAGGAACTCGTCGCAGACGGCACGATTCAGTACGACGCCTATCTCTTCGACGAGACACAGGAGGTGGCAGCCGCGTACGGCGCGACGTGTACACCGGACCCGTTCCTGTTTGAACGGAGCGACGACAGGTTCGAACTGGTCTACCACGGCCGACTCGACGACGCGCTGAACCCCGACGACGAACCGACCGAGCGGGAGATGAAAGCACACATCGACAGCCTGCTGGCCGGCGATGAGGTCTCCGAGGAGTTCCAGCCCTCCCGTGGCTGTTCTATCAAGTGGAAAGAGGGCAACGAGCCGGACTACTGGAACTGAACAGTCGGCTGAAGAGCCACCGACGCCCCCAAAGCTGGGAGGAACGCACCTGTTTTGATACCCCCACCAGAATAGCCCGTATGAACGTCGTCGAGCGCTTCGAGAGCGAATCACCGCTTATCGGGATGGTTCACCTGCCGCCGCTCCCGGGGTCGCCACGTTTTGCCGGCGACCGGACGGAACTCCGCGGGCGGGCACTCGCCGACGTGTCCGCGCTCGTCGAGGCCGACTTCGACGGTCTGCTCGTCGAGAACTTCGGCGACGCCCCCTACTATCCCGACGACGTCCCGAAGTCGACCGTCGCCGAGATGACTGCTATCGTCAGGGAGCTGGGCATCGGCGTGGAGTGTCCGTACGGCGTCAACGTCCTCCGAAACGACGCCGATGCCGCGCTCTCGGTGGCGGCCGCCGGCGGTGGCTCGTTCATCCGCGTCAACGTCCACACTGGCTCGCGCGTGACCGACCAGGGCATACTGGAAGGAACAGCCCACGAGACACTCCGACGGCGCGAGCAACTGGACGCGGACGTGTCGATTCTCGCGGACGTGGCCGTCAAACACTCTGCACCGGTGGGCGAGCGCGACATCGCGGCCGTCGCCGAGGAAACCATCACGCGTGGCCTGACAGATGGACTCGTCGTCTCTGGCCCGGCAACCGGCGAACCGGCCGACGCCGAGGAACTGAAAACGGTGCTGGACCGCCGTGACAGCGTCGATCCGTCCGTTCCCGTCTTCGTCGGCAGTGGCGTCACCCCCGAGAACGTCTCTGCTCTGCTGGATCTCGCCGATGGCGTCATCGTCGGGACGGCACTCAAACGGGGCGGTGAGACGACGGCGCCCGTCGACCCCGACCGGGCGAAGGCATTCGTCGGTGCGGTACGGGACAGGTAAGACGGCGGACCAGCAGTTATCCGGCAGCCAGTCGAACACTCGAGTATGACTGACGACCTGGTCACCGAGACGGTCAGTGGGATTGCAGCGGCTGTCGGTCCAGAGCGAGACGAGATACTCCGTGAGATGGACGAGCGCGCCGACCGTGAAGGGTTCCCGACAGTGGGTCCACAGGTCGGCGGGTGGCTCTCGCTGCTGGCCCGTGCCGTCGACGCCGAGCGCGTCTTCGAGTTCGGGTCGGGCTTTGGCTACTCGGCGTACTGGTTCGCACGCGCACTCGATTCCGACGGCGAAGTCGTTCTCACAGAAATCGACGCCGACGAACTCGAAGTCGCTCGCGAGTACTTCGACCGCGGCGGCGTCGCGGACCTGGCGCAGTTCGAACACGGCGACGCTATTGAAATCGTCCAGACCTACGACGGTCCCTTCGACGTGGTCCTGCTAGACAACGAGAAAGACCGGTACGTCGAGGCCTTCGAGGCCGTCCGAGGGAAGCTCCGGGAGGGGAGTCTCGTGCTGGCGGACAACGCCGTGACCGCGGGCAGCATCGACGCCGAAGACGTTCACAGGTTACTGGCCGAGGAGCCTCGGCCGGCGGCAAGCGAGTCGAGTGTCGGCATAGCCAATTATCTCGACCACGTGCGCACCGCCGAGAACTTCGAGACATCGCTGCTCCCACTCGGGGAGGGCGTCGCAGTGAGCGTTCGACTGTGATGACCGACAAGCGGCAGACAGCGGTGCAGCCAGCATTCTCGCTACCGAAAATGGAGGGCGATGAATTATATGGGTCCGACCGAAAGCCACGGGCAACGCTCGCTTTGTATCCATGAGTCTGATGATAGATATCCGGAAGCTCGGGTTGTTCAACAAGATGGCAAAGGAAGGTGGCAACACGGTTGCGAGTCACCTCAGCCAGATGACGGGGATGGAGACGGAGATGGAGATTACGAAAATTAACTTCATCGACATTCCCGACATCAAGACCCACGTCGGCGACCAGAAGCAGATCGGTATCAGCATCGAGATGCTCGAGCCCCCACACGGTCACATTCTCTTTCTGTTCAACGCCCAGAGCGCGAAGGAACTCGCCCACGGGATGATGGGCGACATGGCGGGCGCCGAACCCTCCGAAAGCGGCTTCTCGAACATGGAGCGCTCGGCAATTCAGGAGATCGGCAACATCATGACGAGCGGCTTCATCGACGGGTGGGCGAACGTCCTCAACACGACGATCGACATGTCCACGCCGACCTTCACGTACGGTCCCGGCAGCGGCATGGTCGACGACCTCGTGGGCACTCGCGCCGACGAGATGGCGCTGATGTTCGACTCCCGCGTCCACGCGCTCGAATCCGATATCAACGTCAAAGTCTACACCTTCCCCGAACTCGAAGAGTTGGTCGGCCTGATGCAGCAAATCGAAGTTTGAATAAAGAACTCATTTAGAGTTTTAATGGGTTCCCTGTCCTATATGTGAATGGCTCCCTTGGACGGGGTATGGAGCTACTCGAAGACAGCATCGTGCCCGAGGAGGCACGCGAGGTGAAGACACAGGCCCGGGAGTTTGCTCAGGAGCACATCGAGCCGAACGCGGCGGAGTATTTCGAATCGGGCGAGTACCCCTGGGAGATTCTGGAAGCGGGGATGGACGCGAATCTCGTTGCACAAGATATCCCCGAGGAGTACGGCGGACGGGGGCTCTCTCTAGAGCAAGTTCTGGCGATCGCCGAGGAGTTCTACCGAGCCGATGCCGGGATCGCGCTGACGCTCCAGTTGGCGAGTTTCGGCGCGGAAATCGTCGTCGACCACGGGGACGAGGAACAGAAAGAAGAGTACGTCCGGCCAGTCGCCGAGAACGACCAACTCACCGGACTGGCAGTCTCGGAACCCGAGACGGGTAGCGACCTCGCCGGGATGTCGACGACGGCCGAAAAGGACGGCGACGAGTACGTCCTCAACGGTGAAAAGTACTGGATTGGCAACGGCGTCGAGGCCGACTGGGTAACTGTCTACGCGAAGACGGGCGACGACGAGAACAACCGGTACGGTAACTTCTCGATGTTCATCGTCCCCACGGATACCGACGGCTACGAAGCCGAACACATCCCCGAGAAGATGGGCTTTCGAGCGTCGAAACAGGCCCACATCGTCTTCGACGACTGCCGAGTTCCGGCGGAGAATCTCGTCGGTGCCGAGGGGGCGGGCTTCTACATGCTCGCGGAGTTCTTCAATCACGGACGAGTCATCGTCGGTGGTCACGGACTCGGTCTCGCGGCGGCGGCCATCGAAGAAGCGTCCGAGTTCGTCCACGACCGCGAAGCGTTCGGCCGCTCAGTCGACGAGTTCCAGGCCGTCCAGCACGACCTCGCGGAGATGCGCATGGAGTTCGAGGGGTCGCGCGCGCTCGTCTGGCGTGCCGCCGAGAAGGTCGCCAATCAGGACCACTCCGGCTACTGGGCCGCGCTGGCGAAAGCCGACGCCACCGAAACGGCGGTGACCTGTGCCGAACGCGGAATGCAACTCCACGGCGGCCGGTCGGTCCTGACGGAAAATCGCATCTCGCGCGTCTACCGCGACGTGCGGATTCCGGTCATCTACGAGGGCGCAAACGCGGTCCAGCGAAATCTCATCTACAACCAGGCCCCGCGGTAGTGTCGGTGGTCGGATCGACGCCCGGGTGAGCGAACACCCGCAGTTCTTGCTCGATTGAAACCCTCATTACTTGACAATTTTCAGCAGTTGTGGTGACTACACAGCGCGAATTCAGCGGCGGTATCGCTAAAGTACGTAGATGGGCCGGGTAGGACACAATCAGTGACTCGAATGATCGTATCACAGCCGTGTTGAGCCGCGATCCAGACGAATTGATAGGGGGCTTAAGACCGTTTGACGGGGTCGACCCTGATCCGGTATTGTCAACCGGCTGGACGAAAAAGTGAGGGTATAATGAAGGATAGTGCCGTCGAAAGGAGACGTCCGGGACCGGACGTCGGCGTTCCCACGCTCCTCGGTGATGACCACGAGGCGTTCAAGGCAGTCCTCGCGGGCGAGGAGGCCGGGCCCGTTGCCGTCGTGGGCGATCCCTTCTCCGGACGCGGATCCGTCCTAGACCGGGCCGTGCGGGATCTGGACGCAACCCGGGTTAGCCTTGACCCGGGTGACGGGGTCGACCGGCTCCGGGCGAGGAGCAATGGGGGGCCAGTCGTGATAGAGGACTGCCAGCACTTGTACGAGCGTCGCATCGGCGGCTTCGAGGAGCTGTCTGCGTTTCTCGACGACCTGGCGAGCGTCGATGCGACAGTGGTGACCGGCTGGAACCGGTATGCGTGGGCGTACCTCACGGCAGTGCGGGCCCTCGGGCGGGAGTTTCCCGTCACTGTTGAGATTCAGTCCCTTCCCGCAGAACAGATTGCGGAACTTGTGCTTGATCGGTACGACGAGATGCCGGCGTTCGTCGCAGACGACTCCGAGCAGGGCGGCTTGGTCGTCACGACGCGCCACGAGATTGGCTGGCGGGACTGGTCGGTATCGGTGCCAATCCCTATGCTGAGCCCAGTTGCAGTCAAGAACCTGTTTTCGGAGAGAAGTCTGGACCCACAGGACGTAACGTTCGGCCGCCTCGCTGCGGTCTCGAACGGGAACCTCGGCGTCGCCACGGCGATCTGGGAGACCCGGCAGGGGCCGGAGGTGCGCCCGAGCGACGTGACCGTCCCCGCGTCCGACCCGGATCTGGACCGCGAGGAGGCGTTCTGTCTGCGGATCGTGCTCGCGAAAGAGCGGGTCAACCGGGCACAGCTCACGGGCATTATTGACGGTCTCGACCGTGTTCTCGGGCGCCTCTCGCGCGACGGCCTCGTCACGGTCAAGGACGATATCGTGGAACTGGTACCAGCGGCAGTGCCGGCTGCCGCACCGGCGACCGAACTGGGGCGGATACTGTGACCGCGCTCCAGGCGCTGGTAGACCTGGGGGTAGCCCAGGAGACGCTCACGAGAATGGTGGGCGTGCTCGTAGCCGCGTACCTGGCCACCCGTGTCGTCAGGTACGTGCTCACGGCGGTCATCGAGCGCATTCCCCGCCGGGGGATCACGATCAAGATTTTCATTCCGGTCGCGCGGGTTCTCATCTACGGAACCGCGGCGTATCTGATCCTGGGACCGTTGCTTCAACTATCGGCCGCACAGTTGCTCGCAGTGTCGGGACTGTTCGGGGCGGCTCTGGGGCTCGGCCTGAAGGACCTCTTCGCGGCGATAGTCGGTGGGCTGGTGCTCGTCACCGAGCGTCCCTATCAGGTCGGCGACAAGGTCACCATCGACGGCGACTACGGCGAGGTAACCGACATCGACTCCGGGCGACGACGCTGAGGACGCCCGATGACAGCGCCGTAAGTGTTCCGAACGCAACGATGTTCACTGCGAACGTCTCGAACGCCAACAACGGTCAGCCGCAGATGATGGTCGTCGTCGAACTCGCGGTCACGGCCGCTGCCGACGTCGATCGAGCGAGTGCGATCGTCGAGGAGGCCATGGTGACTTCGAAGTACGTCTACGTCGACGACAACCACCCGTTCACGGTCCTGGTCGAGGACGAATCCTACTATCGGACGATTCGCGGCAAGGCTTATGTAGCCGACCTGCGCGACGAGTTCGAGTTCGCCTCGGACGTGACAGAGCGCTCGATGGCCGCCTTCGCCAGCGAAGGGATCGAAATGCCCGAGGCACCCGTTCGCGTCTCCGAGCACCGCTGACTCTGCGTGTCGCCTGTTGGTTTCGCCCGCCGAAGCAAGTATCTCGAAGGTCGATTCTGGAGCGAACCACTTCTCAGGCCCGGCTAGATGCTGCTCGTCGTAACGGCTTAACTCACGCTGTACCACCTGAAACGAACACTGGCTTCTGCTGCATACATCCTCTGTATCACATACCATTTCTGACAGTTTCTGCATACTTTGAACGAGGCGTGTAAGATACAGGGCGCAAGTCTTGCGTGAGATGAAGTAAGCGAGATATGGAATAAAAGTTATATAGAATATACTGTATAACATGTAGCAACCATGAAACGTAGGAAGTATTTGACCGGTTTCGGGACTATGGCAATAGCCGGAGTAGCTGGTTGTACTGGTGAGGAGGAGCCAGAGGATACCGACGAGGAGGAGCCAGAGGATACCGACGAGGAGGAGCCAGAGGATACCGACGAGGAGGAGCCAGAGGATACCGACGAGGAGGAGCCAACTGATGGAGAGGTGGTAGCAGAAGTTGATCCAGAAAATATTTCTGATCATGAGCTCTTTGAACAGTATCAGAATCCACGGGCTACCCACGTCGAGGGTGATGAGTATGCTGTTGCCGTAGAAGCTATGATGTATATATACAGACCAGGATCGATCGATCCGATCGAAGTGCCCGAAAACAGCGTGGTAACCTTTTACATGACCTCACGGGATATAACACATGCATTCACCCTTGAAAATAAGAATATAAATGCTAAAATACCATCCGAGGAGATCGTTGAAGTCACAGTCGAATTTAACGAATCTGGGGAAGATACAGAGTACGAGATTACGTGCGGTGAAGAATTCTGTACCGACCACGAATCCGGGGCTAGAGAGGACATGGTAGGAAAACTACAGGTATTGTCTAGTTGGGAGGAATAAATTTGTAATTTGATATTGACCGGGCTGTCTGCTGAACTTAACCTCTGTATGCAGCAGTCCGGTCCTCCCAGTTGCTGAGGGGTTCAACAAGGACGTAGTTTCTAAATGGAAAGCAGCGCGAGTTCCCCGCCCCACCGTGGGCAGGGGTGAAGCGCGTACGCTCGGCTGCGTCCCTGTTTTTAAGGACTGGGACGCCCTACACCAGTTTGGAACCCACGTTATCGGCCTCGCAAAACCCGCGCACCCACTTCGGGGTAAGACGCGGTGCGCCGGGCCTGTGTCGCGCCCACGTGAGGGGGCGGACGCCCACGGAGACACCCGCCACGGCAGCAACAGACGACCTCTGTTGCGGTGGCACTTCCGGTGTGTTCGGGTGTTACCGGTTCCACGCAAGTCTCTCCAGAGACGAGTGCGGGCGGAATTAAATTCGCCACCGGTCGTTTCGCTGGCTCCACGCCAGAGACCACGGCGAAGCCACGGGCCACCGTGCCCGTGGTACTTCACGTCAAACAAGAGAGACGCTCCTGTTATGCCCCAGAATACGGGAAACCGGCTCGTCCAGTATGCGAGACGGCAGGTGGACGACGCGTTACGCACGGTTCTGATCCTCTACGACGACGGCTACGAGATTCTGCACCTCCGTGACGACCTGAAAGGTAGTTACAGTCCAGACGAGTACGAGTCGGTGGCCGAGTCATTCCGAATTGAGATGAACGCGGAGACGAACGACTGGGAAGGTGCACCAATCGGCGAGAAAGCGACGGTCATCCACTACCACGACAGCGCCTACATCTTCCAGTTCCCCCACGAAAACTGCCACAGTATTCTGCTGAGCGTCGAACCGCGGGTCGGCTCACGGCTGAAGTCGTTCATCGACGGCTGCCGAGAGCAGATCTGATTCGGGAACCGGACTGCGCAATGGGTTCTCAACCGGGAGTCAATGACCGCCCACCAGTCGTACTCAAGCCTGGGGCACAGACATCGTGATACCGCCATCGCTGCGCCGGAAATCGCCATCGACACGCTCGACGACAGCCTTGACGACCCAGAGCCCGAGCCCGCTCGCGTGTTCCAGTTGGGTCTGTGTCGTCTCACCGGAGACCGCCTGCCACTCGTGGTCGGGGATTCCGGGACCGCCGTCGGACACGGTGAGTTCGACCTGATTTCCGTCGGCCGTCGCACTGATGGTCACCCCAGTCGCGGCGGCGTCGCCGTGTTCGAACGCGTTTTCCAGGAGTTCGTCGAGAGCGATTTCGAGGTCCTCGGACGCTTCGACAGCGAGCCCGTCGGAAGCCTCGACAGCGATGTCGATATCGGGGTGTACCTCACGGTATGGGGCGACGGCGCTTTCGAGGACGCGTGCGGCGTCGAGCGACGAGAGTGGGGCATCGCGTTCGGTCACATCCTGAAACCGTTTGAGTTTGGTGTTGATAGTCGCAATCCGCGCTGCACCATTTTGAACGCGCTCGGCAGCCGCACGACCCGTCTCGTCGGCGGTATGTTCGGCAACCAGTTCGCCGGCGCTGGTCAGTATCTGCGCCTGGTTGCGCAGGTTGTGTCGCGCCAGTCGGTTGAGCACTGCCAGTTTCTCCCGCTCGCGGGCGAGTTCGCCCGCGCGGATGCGGCGCACGTCGTTGAACCCGATGAGGATATGCGCAACGGCACTCACACCGAGTATCGAGGCAGCAATCGGTGTCGGCAGCGAGACGCCGGGATACTCCATCGCCAGCAACAGTACGGAACCGAGCACTGCGACGCCGAGCGTGTTCCAGCCAGCGACTCGAAGGGCGTGAGCGGTGGACACGTCACTCCGGTAGAGGACCGCAGCCGCACCGACGATTGCGAGACCGAGCACGACGCCGAGCGATGTCGCTGCCAGTTCGTAGATGTCGCCCGTCGCCAACGCCGTTGCGTTCGGCAACGCCACGCCAACGCCGGTCACCGCAACGACGCCACCGGCGAGCAATCGTCTCAGATCCACCTCGACCACCGTCTGATAGCCACGCTGAGTGGAATACGAGCTACTCGCATACCAGGTACTGGCCAGCCATCCTAATTAAAGCGGTGTCCAGCGGTGAGGAATCGTCCCGCCGACTCGGCAGGTTTTTTCATTCAGCAATCGGAGGGACAGTCGAGAATGAGAGGGCGTCTGCGGGCCGCAAAACGGCAGTTCGTCGACGACATCACCACAGACCCCCATCTCGTGTACATCCTCGGCTTCGCGCTCGTGCTTGGACTGGCCGGTATCTGGCACCGAGTCCCGAACTTCGCTACCCGTGACGAGCGCTGGCGGGTCATCGACCCGATGGAAGTCATCGGTCACGTCCTCGCCGACCCGAGTCTCGACTCATTCAAGGAAGGATTGCTCTCCTGGCGCAACTACGGCGGGACCTTCTACCTCTACGCGATCGCACTTCTACCGGTGGTCGCGGTGGCGTTCCTGAACGGGCAGATGGAGGTGTTCGTCGACGCCGCGACCCACCGCTTTGCCGCCCCGTCGGGCCGCGAAATCGTCAGCTACTGGCACCACTGGCAGCAGACGCCAGCGTGGGTCTGGACGTGGAGCATCGTCCTCGCGCGCGCTGTCAACGTCGCGCTGGGTGTCGCCAGCGTCTACGTGATGTATCGCATCGGGACGACGCTGCGTGACCGGGCGGCGGGACGACTCATGGCGCTCTTTCTGACGCTCAGCTGGGTGTTCCAGATACTCATCCACGAAGCCGGCGAGGACGGACCGGGAACGTTCTTCTTGCTGGTGTCGTTCTATCTGGCAATCCGCTACGTCGAGTCCGGCGAGCCGTTTCACTTCGCTGCCGGCGCGGCCGTCGGCGGCTTTGCCACCGCAGTCAAACTCTCGATGGGCGTCTCCGCAATCTTCCTCGGGGTCGCGTACCTGTTGCGTGCGCGTCGCAGTGAGGACCGCTGGACAACCGCCCTCTGGAAACCGAAACTCTTCGTCGGTGCGCTGGGACTCGGTGTGGTCACGCTCGTCGCGGGGTATCCGAGTTCGTTCGCGGGTGGGTTCGACGTGGTCGTCGACCGATTCGCGCGCGGCGTCTCGACGAAACAGGACACCCACGGCTGGCGGAACCAACCCAGCTGGTGGTGGATTCTTCGGGGGTATCTCCACAGCGTCGGCATACCGATGGCCGTCGCCTTCGTCGGAGGCGTCATCGCAGCCGTGCCACGCATCCGAAAGCGGTCGCTGGAATCAGAGGGGAGTATTCTCGCGCTGGTGGGACTGGGCGTCTGGCTGGCTGTCTTCTTCCAGTGGGAGTACATCCGCTCGACGCACCTGTTTCCGACCGTTCCGATACTCCTCGTGCTTGTCGTCCTCGCGCTGCGTCGACTCATCGACTCCCACAGGACCGCCGGTCGCGCACTGGTTGCAGTACTGCTCGTGACGAGCGGGCTCTACACGACCGTCGGCGTCGCCGGGTACGTCGCAGAGCCCCGCGACCAGGCGACGAACTGGCTGGCAGCCAACGCGCCCGACGACGCGACGGTCGAAACCTACGAGTACGACCCACAGGAGGCCGCAGTTCCGCACGGAATGACCGTCAACCAGCCGACCAACCGGACGATGGTCATCGACGGCGAACGGGTCGAACCGGGACGGAGCGAGTGGATGCGCGCGATGCCGCACCGCTGTCCCGAATACGTGTCGCTGACGTATCCGGGCGCGCTCTACTACCTCGCCCCGGAGAACCACAGCGTGCGCGCCCAGGCGATGTCGAACCCGGAACTGGCCGCGTATATCGGTGACCTGCTCGCGGAGGAGACGTACCCCTACCGGATTGCCGGGACGTTCGGCCCGCGACCGTGGTTCCTGGAAAGCCAGGACCCCGAGCCGCGCGGCTGGTGGTGGAACCTCGGCCGCGTCGGCGTCTATCCACGGACTATCCAGTACGGCGACCCCCAGGATCTGGGAGAAAACCAGTACACCGTCGTCCTCGAACGGACCGGACAGTGTACCGGGTCTGCGGGCTGATGACACACCAGGAACGCTGAAACCCCACAGAGAGAGTCTCCAAATCACCGATTCGACGGTGACAGTCAGGTCGTCCGAGGACGTGTCAGCTGTCCATATACACGCGCCGTCTGTCCATCATCGATGATTGGTAACGATAATCATTATTCATCGTGATAAGTCTTTAGTTCCGACCGGTCCTGTGTACAGATACGGCACCCACGCCGGTGTCTGTAGTCCCGGGTCCGCCGTCAGTGTTTCGGCGGACACCGACTGTCAGACACCAGCACAGGCGGGGCCACGGACCTACACATGACAGCAAACACACTAATGTGGCGAATCGCCGGTGGCTCCGGTGACGGCATTGATTCGACAAGCCAGAATTTCGCCAAGGCGCTGATGCGCGCAGGACTGGACATCTTCACTCACCGCCACTATCCCTCGCGGATTCGTGGCGGCCACACGTACGTCGAGGTACGGGCATCGGACGAGCCCGTGCGTTCGCGCGGCGACGGTTTCAACTTCCTGTTGTGTCTGGGCGACAGTTTCGCCCGGAATCCACAGGAAGGGGCCTACTACGGCAACGAGGAACTGAAACCGCTGACGGAGAACCTCGACGACCTGAACGAGGGCGGTATCATCGTCTACGATACCGGCCAGCTCGATGAAGAAGAAGTCGCACAGACAGAGCTGGAGGAACGAGCGGAAGCGAACAACTGGCACGTTTACCCGATGGACCTGCGGGAGATTGCGCGCGAACACGGCCGCGACGTGATGCGCAACACCGCGGGCGTCGGCGCAACGGCAGCCCTCATCGGCATGGACCCCACACACTTCGAGGACCTCATCCAGGAGGCCATGTCGGGCGAGGTAATGGAGGCCAACATCGAGATCCTCGATGCGGCCTACGAGCGAGCAAAGGAGCTCTCCAACGGCGAACACGAGCTCCGCGTCCCCACGGGCAGTCACGACGAAGAGCAGGCGATGCTGACCGGCAGCAACGCCATCGCGTACGGCGCGCTCGACGCCGGCTGTCGGTTCATTTCGGGCTATCCGATGACGCCGTGGACGGACGTGTTCACCATCATGACCCAGAATCTCCCCGAGTTCGGGGGGATATCCGAGCAGGTCGAAGACGAGATTGCCGCCGCGGCACTCGCACTCGGGGCCTCTCACGCTGGCGTCAAAGCGATGAGTGGTTCCTCGGGCGGTGGCTTCGCACTGATGAGCGAGCCGCTTGGTCTCGCAGAGATGACCGAAACCCCGGTCGTCCTCGTGGAGGCGATGCGAGCCGGACCGTCGACGGGAATGCCGACGAAGACCGAGCAATCCGACCTCGAACACGTCCTCTACACGAGCCAGGGCGATTCCAACCGCGTCGTCTTCGCTCCCGCGAACATCCGGGAGGCGTACGAACAGACGCGAGTAGCGTTCGAACTCGCCTACGACTACCAGCTACCGGCCATTGTCGTCTACGACCAGAAGATACAGGGCGAAGTACGGAACGTCCCGAAGAGCTTCTTCGACCGGGAGCCGGACCCATCGACGGGCAAGACGCTCTCCGAAGAAGAGATTCGAGAGGCCGCCCACCACAAGTCCGGGAAGTTCCAGCGGTTCGCCCACGACCCCGAAGACGGCGTCAACCCCCGGACGGTTCCGGGCCAGAAGGACGGCCGCTTCCTCGCGACGGGCAACGAGTCCGAGCCGACCGGCCACATCAGCGAAGATCCCGACAACCGCGTGGCACAGGTCGAGCGACGGCTCGGCAAGCTCGATCTGATTCGTGAGAGTCTGGACGACCGAGAGGAGTCGAATCAGACCTACCACGGCCCGGCAGACGCGGAGTACGGTATCCTGACCTGGGGCAGCCAGCAGGACACCGTCTTCGAGGCCGTCGACCGGCTGAACGATCTCGGCCACTCGGTGAAAGCGATTGGCGTCAGCGACCTGATGCCGTACCCCGAGGCAGACGTGACGGCGTTCCTGGAGAGCGTCGAGGAGTGTCTGGTCGTCGAGATGAACGCAAGCGGACAGTTCCGCGGACTGACGCAGAAAGAGCTCGGTCGCTTCGGGCCGAAGCTATCCAGTCTGTTGAAATTCGACGGCGAACCGTTCGAACCCGGCGAAATCGTCGAGGGATTCGAATCGACACTCGACGGCAACCAGCCAGCGGGACAGAACGTCAAATACGTTCCCGCGGCAGGTGACTAACCATGAGTACATTCTCAGCAATCGACGACGACAGCGAAATCGACCAGGAAGACTTCACACCCGGTATTGAGCCGCAGGCGACGTGGTGTCCGGGCTGTGGCGACTTCGGCGTGCTGAAGGCGCTGAAACAGGCCATGCCCGAGATCGGCCGTTCCCCCGACGAGACGCTGCTGGTGACCGGCATCGGTTGCTCGGGGAAACTCTCCTCGTACTTCGAGAGCTACGGCTACCACTCGATTCACGGTCGCTCACTGCCAATCGCACGCGCAGCAAAGCTGGCAAACCCCGGCCTGGAAGTAATCGCGGCCGGCGGTGACGGCGACGGCTACGGGATCGGCGGGAACCACTTCATGCACACCGCCCGCGAGAACCACGATATGACGTATATCGTGTTCAACAACGAGATTTTCGGGCTGACGAAGGGCCAGACCTCCCCGACGAGCCCGAAGGGGCACAAATCCAAAACCCAGCCACACGGGAGCGCCAAGGACCCCGTCCGACCCCTCTCGCTCTCGCTGGCTTCGGGTGCCTCCTACGTCGCCCGAACGGCAGCAGTCAACCCCCGCCAGGCCAAGGAGATTCTCGTCGAAGCCATCGAACACGACGGCTTCGCCCACGTCGACTTCCTCACCCAGTGTCCCACCTGGAACAAGGACGCAAAGGAGTACGTCCCCTACACCGACATCCAGAACGACGACGAGTTCGACTTCGACATCACCGACCGCCGGGAAGCGGCCGACATGATGTACGAAGCCGAATCCCGACTCTGGGAGGGTGAAGTCCTCACCGGTCGGTTCTACCACGACGAGAACCGACTCTCCTACGGCGAGGAGAAACGCGACGTCGGCGAGATGCCCGAGGAACCCCTCGCGGAGCGGTACTTCGACGAGGACGCAGAGTGGGAGCGCACCGCCGACAAACTCATCGAACGCCATACCTGAGGGCGACTGCCGATCTGCGACCGGCCCGCACGCGACATCTGACACTGGCTTCGTCCGGTCTGGATGATGTTTTGCGGTTCGGAAGATATTTTTTCATCGGAGCAAAAAGAAGTAGTATGAGTGCCGAGCCCACCGAAGAGCAAATTCTGTCGGTGTTAGAAGATGATGCACAGGCGTCGTATGCGGAGATTGCAGAACGGGCAGGCGTCTCCAAGCCGACGGTTCGAAAGTACATCCAGAAACTGGAAGAGGAAGGTGTTATCGTCGGGTATTCAGCGGATATCGACCCGAAGAAACTCGCCGGGCAGTCGATTGCAATCGTCGGCGTGGACGTCGAGAGCGAACACTACGTCGAAGTGACCCGCAAACTCAAGGAGTTGGACGCGATCGAGGCGCTGTACACGTCCAGCGGAGATCACATGTTGATGGCCGAGGTCCGCGCCAGCGATGGTGACGAACTCGGAGACATCATCAACGAAGGAATCAAATCTATCGACGGCGTCGCTGCTGCACACCCGTCTTTCCTGCAGGAACGACTCAAGTAACGGTCGACGGTGGGCGCGGCAAAGCCGGACCTTTTAGGGGACGCACTCCGGAAGACGACTACATGCTCGACCGGTTGGTACTGGGGAGTGGATCGCTCGGAGATCGACTCGCAGAGACGCTCTCCGACCGGCCGGGCACGCTCGAAGTTCTCACCACCGACGAGAGTCGGGTCGAGACGTTCGTCGGGAGCGGAATCGCGGCCACTGCAGCCGACCCGACGGACGAGTCCGCTCTCCGCGAGAAACTGCCAGTCGACACCATTCTCGTCGCCGACGACGACCCCGCAGTCAACGTAGCAGCCGCGCGCGCCGCCCGCACAGTTGCGCCCGACGCGTTGCTCGTTGCCTACGTCAGTAACGGAGACACCAGCCAGCGAGACCAGTTAGAACAGTTTGCAGACAGAGTTGTCGACCCGACGGCGGCCGTGGCCGATCAGCTACTCGAACGCGTGGGCGACGACGGACTCCAGAAGCGCCAGCTCGGTCGCGTACTTCGGAGTATCGACCGACTGGCGGTCGTCATGCACGACAACCCCGACCCGGACGCCATCGCCAGCGCCGTCGCACTCGGTCGACTCGCGAAGACCAAGGGCTGTACAGTGGATATCTGTTACTATGGCGATATTACCCACCAGGAAAACCGCGCGTTGGTCAATCTGCTGGATTTCGACCTCCGGAACCTCTCCCCGGGGGAGAGCCTCGAGGAGTTCGACGGATTCGCACTCGTGGATCACTCGCGACCCGGCGTCAACGACCAGCTACCGGAGGAACTTCCCGTGGATATCGTCATCGATCACCATCCGCCGCGCGCACCTGTCGAGGCGCGGTTCGTCGACCTGCAGAGCAACGTCGGTGCGACGAGTACGCTCCTGGTCGACTATCTGGAGTTGTTTGGCATCGAGTTCACCGATGCAGTGGCAACTGGACTGCTCTTTGGCATCCGCGTCGACACGAGGGAGTTCACTCGGGAAGCGGTGCAGGCGGATTTCGAGGCGGCTGCGAAACTGCTCCCGGCAGCGGACCTGGGAATGCTCGAACGGATCGAATCACCGAGCATCAGCGCGGATACCTTCGAGATCATCGCCAGTGCCATCGCCAATCGCACTCAGGAAGGGACTGTCCTGTTGAGTTGTGTCGGAGAACTCACGAACAGAGACGCGCTCGCGCAGGCCGCCGACCGCTTGCTGACGCTGGAAGACGTATCGACGACGGTCGTCTACGGGTTCCGTGAGGGAACAATCTACGTCTCGGCGCGCTCACGAGGAACCGACATCGACCTCGGCGAAGTGCTCCGTGACGCCTTCGGTCGTATCGGCAGTGCCGGCGGCCATGCCGACATGGCGGGTGCACAGATCACGCTGGGTGTCTTCGAGTCCGTCGAAGAGCGTGAAGAATCGATCCGCGAAATCGTCGAAGAAGTCGTCAACGGACGTTTTCTCGAAGCACTGGACAACCGTGCAGAACAGACTGTCGTCGACATCTACCCCGGCAGTCTCAACGCCGACAAGTATCTCGTCCCCGACGAAGACTTCCCGACGGATGCCGAGGAGGAGCCCGGGAGCGAGTAGCCGGGAGGCTTTTGCGGTCCCGACCCATCAGTGTGAGTAATGGCAGACGAGGGGAAGCCGACCGTCCAAGATTACATGACGCACGACGTGGCAACGGTCTCGCCCGACGACACCGTCAGGGACGTGGCCGAGCGTATCGCCGAAAGTGACGAACACAGCGGATTTCCGGTCTGTGACGGCCGCCACGTCGAGGGGTTCGTCAGCGCCCGCGATCTCCTGCTCGAAGATGACCACGAGCCGATTTTCAAGGTAATGACGACAAACCTACTGGTCGCTCATCCTGGCATGGAAATCAACGACGCTGCTCGCGTCATCCTCCGGTCGGGCATCCGTCGCTTGCCCGTCGTCGACGACGCGGGAAACCTCGTCGGCATCATCTCGAATGCGGATGTCATCCGGAGCCAGATCGAGCGGGCGACGCCCGGAAAGGTCGACAAGCTGATGCGCACGCTGGAGAATATCCACGGTGTCGCCGCTCGCGAAGAACGACAGGACGTTCCGCTGGCGAAACTCACACCGACTCAGAGCAAAGTGTATGCCGACGAACTCGAAGGGAGACGCTACGAACTCGAGCGGGGTCTCGCAGAGCCGCTCGTCGTTATCGATACCGGGCAGGAACTCCTGCTCGCCGACGGCCACCACCGCGTGAAAGCGGCGAGCCGGCTCGGCATCGAAGAGATGGACGCCTACGTCATCGTCATCGACGAACCCGTCGACCTCGGGATGGCAAAGACCGCAGAGAAGGAGAATCTCGAATCGATCTCGGACATCGACGCCGTCGACTACGCCCACCATCCACTCATCGAGACGACACAACGGTTGCAAGAGGAGTAGCGACCGGACTGCGTCGCTACCCTCACGATTCTCAATTTAAGATAACTAGCCGGTGTGCTTTTTGACGGGGGTGAAAACCATTGAGCTATGGAGAAGCCACTACTGGTAACTGAATTCCTCGACCGGGCACGGAAATACTACGGTGACCAGGAAGCCGTCGTCGCAACGACAGGCGAACGGTACACGTACGACGAACTGGGAGAGCGTTCCGATCGGTTTGCGGCCGCACTGCAGGCACGCGGTATCGAGAAGGGCGACCGCGTCGCTATTCTCGACCCCAACACGCACTATCATCTCGAAGCCGCCTACGGCGCGATGCAGATCGGCGCGGTCCACACGCCGTTGAACTACCGACTCATCCCCGAAGACTACGAGTACATCCTCGACGACGCCGGCGTCGACGCAATCTACGCCGACTACGACTTCGCACACAAGATCGAAGCAATCCGCGACGAGGTTCCGACGGAGACGTTCATCACGAACGACGCCGACGCTGTCGACGGTGACTGGGAGGAGTTCGATGCAGTCCTCGACGCCGCCAGCGCCGACTACGACCGACCGGAGATGGCCGAAGACGAGGTCATCACCATCAACTACACCTCCGGAACGACGGGTGACCCGAAAGGCGTCTGTCGGACCCACCGGACCGAGACGCTCCACGCGTACATCGTCACGATGTACCACGAGCTCACCGACGACGACGTCTATCTGTGGACGCTCCCGATGTTCCACGTCAACGGGTGGGGCCACATCTACGCCGTCAGCGGCGTCGGCGCGAAACACGTCTGTACGCGCGGCGTCGACCCCGCCGACATCGTCGAGACGGTCACGACCGAGGACGTGTCCTTCCTCTGTGCGGCACCGACGGTCCTGAACCAGCTCATCGATTACTACAACAAGAACGACCAGCCGGCGATGAGCGGGGCCAACGACGTGCGCGTCACCACGGCCGGTTCCGCCCCACCGGAAGCGACGATCCGCGAGGTAGAAGACGACTTCGGCTGGTATCTCAAACACCTCTACGGCGCGACCGAGACCGGGCCGCTCGTGACGATGTCGGACAACAAGCGCCGCATCGACGACGAGACCCGCTTCGACATCAAGAAACGCCAGGGGATGGGCGTCCACGGCACCGACGTGCGCGTCGTCGACGAGGACGGCACCGACGTGGCCTGGAATGACGCTGAAATCGGCGAAATCGTCGTCCGCGGTAATCAGGTCATGGACCACTACTGGAACAAGCCCGAGGCCACCGAAGAGGCGTTCAACGACCGCGTCGAGGGCTACTACCACATGGGCGATCTCGCGACCGTCGACGAGAACGGCATGATCGCCATCCAGGACCGCAAGAAAGACATCATCATCTCCGGCGGGGAGAACATCTCCAGCATCGAACTGGAAGATACGCTGTTCGAACATCCCGACGTGTCCGACGTGGCCATCATTCCCGCCCCGAGCGACGAGTGGGGTGAGACGCCCAAAGCGTTCATCGTCCCCGAGAGCGGTGACTCCGAGAATCCGGGCGTCACCAGCGACGACCTCAAGGAGTTCACCGCGGACCGACTCGCACGCTACAAGATTGTCCGCCGGTACGAGTTCGTCGAGGAACTCCCGACGACGGCGACCGGGAAGGTCCAGAAGTACGAACTCCGCGAGCAGGAGTGGGACGACGAAGACCGGATGGTCGGCCAGGGGTAGGGCTACCCTCTATTCTCGACGGTGTCGTATTCGTTAGCGATGTAGCGCACAGCCAGTAACAACACACCGAGAATCGTCCCGATCGTCAGCGCGCCGTACAGCGCCATCCCGACCGCGTTTGGTGGCAAGTCCACGAGCATGAAGAGTTTGGGGTCGAGGTCTTTCGGACGGACGAGTCCGATAATAAACCCGAACGTTCCCGCCAGAGCGACCAATATCACGTACAGCACCAGCACGAACCGTTGGCCCCGCCACTCGGATGTCTCTGTCACAGGCGAGTGTTGGATTCGCAGACGAATAGGCTTTACACGTTTGCCACCGTATCGTCTGTATGTCCGAGAAAGACCTGCTGATGCTCGTCCTTGGGGGTATCGCGCTGATGATGTTCCTCACCGGTATCGTCCTCATCTTTAACGCGTAGCACATCCGCGCCGCGAAAATCAACTGCGTCCAGCTCTCTTCGCTCGTGGAACCGCCGTCAGAGTGTTACTCTGACGAAGTTCCGCTCTCTTCGCTCGTGGAACCGCCGTCAGTGACAACCTCTTCTTCTTCGCTCTCGGAACCGCCGTCAGAGCGGAGCTCTGACGAAGTTCCGCTCTCTTCGCTCGTGGAACCGCCGTCAGTGACAACCTCTTCTTCTTCGCTCTCGGAACCGCCGTCAGAGCGGAGCTCTGACGTGGTTCCGCTCTCTCCGCTCTCGGAACCGCCGTCGGTCAGCGCCGTCGAAATCCGATCTTCGTGCCACTGGAACTCCTTGGTCTTCTGACCAGTCTTTTCGAGGTCCCACGGGTCACCCTCGTCGACTTCCGGACCTTCGAGCCACGACTGGGCGAAGTTCCAGACGAAGATGATCTGACCGATCAGCAGGATGAGCGCGCCGACGCTTGCAGCCTGATGGCTCAGTGTCAGCAGGTCGAGCGGCGCGACACCGGCCGCAACCTCGTAAGTCGCGTACCGCCGGGGCATCCCGAGATAGCCCAGCAGGAGCATCGCGAAGAACGTCACGTTGGTCCCAACCATCGAGAGCCAGAAGTGTGCCTTGCCGAGTTTCTTCTGGTACATCCGGCCGGTGAAGACCGGGAACCAGTAGTAGATGCCGGCGAAGGCACCGAACCCGATCACACCCATGACGATGTAGTGGAAGTGACCCACGACGTAGTAGGTGTCGTGGAGTATGAGGTCGACGGGCACCGATGCCAGAAAGACACCGGTGATGCCGCCGATGATGAAGTTAGAGACGAAGCCGATACAGAACAGCATCGGCGTCGTCAGTCTGAGAGACCCGTTCCACAGGGTCGTAATCCAGTTGAACGTCTTGACTGCACTCGGCACCGCGATTGCCAAAGAGACAGCCATGAACGACGCCTGCAAGCGTGGGTCCATCCCCGTCGAGAACATGTGGTGGGCCCACACACCGAACGAGAGGACACCGATAGCGAGCGTCGAGTAGACGACGAACTTGAACCCGAAGAGCTTCCGGCCGGCGAACTTCGGCAGAATGAGACTCACGAGCCCCATCGGCGGGAGCACGAGGATGTACACTTCGGGGTGACCGAAGAACCAGAACAGGTGCTGCCAGAGCATGGCACCGCCGCCCTCCTGTGCGAAAAAGAGGGTGCCGAGGTTGCGGTCCATCAGCAGCATGACGAGCGCGCTGCCGAGCAGCGGGAATGCAAAGAGGATGAGCGCTGACTGGGTGAGAATCGTCCACGAGAAGATGTCGAGATTCGCCCAGTTCACGTCGTCACCGCGCTCGGTGAAGATTGTCGCGATGAAGTTTATCGCCCCCATCGTTGCCGAAACACCGGTGAGGTGCAGCCCCAGGAGCATGAGATCCACACCGGGGTTGACCTGCTCGACCGACAGCGGCGTGTACATCGTCCAGGAGGTCTGTGCCGCCTGGATGGTGCCGCCAGTGAGCGGTTCGAGGAAGAAGCCCGCCCAGATGAGTATCGCACCCGGCGGAAGCAGCCAGAACGCGATGGCGTTGATACGCGGGAACGCCATGTCGTCCGCGCCGATGAGCAGCGGGACGAAGTAGTTCGCAAACGCCGCGATAATCGGCGTCCCGAACAGGAACAGCATCGTGATGCCGTGACTGGTCAGGATAGCGTTGTAGAACTGATTTCCGAACGCGGTTCCCTCGGGTGTGATGAGCTGAAGCCGAATACCGACGGCCATCAGTCCTCCGACCGCGAAGGCGATGATAGCGTAGGTACCGTACAACAGCCCGATGTCCTTGTGGTCGACCGTGGTCAGCCAGCGGATGAGCCCAGCCGGCTTCTCCTCGTGAACGTGAGCTGAGTCACCGCCGTACGCGCCACCGCCGGCAAGTGGCGTGTACGAGCGCCAGTCCTCGACGCGCCCGAGAAGGGCGATAACGACGAGGAGCAAGACGCCCATCAGCCCCGTCAACAGAAGTTGTTCTGCAGCCATGGACGTTTCTCAGGACCACAGGATTATCAAAGCTTAGGTTCCGCCTTCCGGGGGGGTTCCGAACAGCTTCGGCTTGCTTAAGAGAGGAGAGTCAGAACCGGCCGAAAATCCGCTCAACTGGACGAGTCGGCAATAGAGTAACGCAGCTATTCTGGAGTTTCTTCGCCGTCTGTTTCGTCGCCTGATTCGAGTTCGGCGGTTTCTTCGGCTTCGAGCGCCGCTTCGGTGCGCATCTCCGCCTTCGAGACAGCGGCACCCGAATAGTAGGTCAGAATCATCAGCCCGATACCGAAGACGGCGATGATAGCGAGCTGGATTCCTGAAATGACGCTGTCGAAGCCCCAGGGACTGAATAGGAGGTATCCCACGAAGAATATGACCAGAATGCCGAACGGAATGACGTTGACCGTGAGGTCCAGCAGGGTTTCACGGTCGAAGACTTTTTCGGACATACTCGGTTATTGAACGGAGGGCGTAAATAGCGTGTTGGTTCACGGCGACGGACGCGACGGACTGGTGAGCCGCAGTGTCGCGCCAACGGCGACGAGCATGAGTCCCGAAGCGGCGATAGCGCTGCCCCGGTAGACGAACGGTCGTGCGGTATCGAGTAACGCATCGACAGAGAGCGCGCTCGGGTCGATGTTGAGACCGATGGTCAGTGCCCCGAGCGCGAGCAAAAAGACGCCGAAGGCGACGAGCGACCGCCAGGTCTGTTCGACGTACCCCGACTCGCTCAGGATGCCCGAGACGGTGCCGCCAAAGAGGAGCAGTCCGCCGACAGTGACGGGAAAGAGGCCGAGGACCACCCCGACCTCCGAGATGACGAAGCCGAGCGCGACCAGCATCGGCCACGGACTGGCCTTCCGGTACTGGTCGCTCAACCCCGGTTGGACCTCGCCGACATCGTCGTACTCGTCAGACATACGCATACGTACGGAATCAAGAATCAAAGGTCCGTCGTTCGTCCGACGCACATCCGAGCCTGGGTGCGTCTGACGGCCCACAAAGTATTAGTCCCGCATCGGCCTGGTGTGAACCAATGAGTACTCCCGTGACAGAACGTGTCGACAACTGGACCGAACGACCGTTCAGCGGGGGGTATCGGGAACTGCAGAACCTCGCCGACTCGGAGTTTTCGGGCGCCGTTCGGGCTGGCGGCGCGGAACTGTACATGACGAAAGGGACCGTCGTCGGAATCCACCGAGGCTCGATAGACGACTTCGAGGACGCCTCGGGAACGGTCTACGACGCACCGACCGATGCCCTCCCGCTGCTCGCGGTCATGCAAGAGCGAAGCGACGAGGTCCGTGCGAAGTACTACAGCGAAGAGACCAGCATCTCGGAGGTCGACCGGACACTCGAAGACGGCAAGTTCACCGGCTACGTCGAACTCTCGGAGAACGTCCTCAGCGGTGACTACTATCTCGTCTACCATCAGGGACGCTCGATGAGCGTCGCCTACGTCGGCAACGCCGAGCAACTGTTGACCGACGACGAAGCCTTCCAGCGGGCCGACGACGAGGTCGGCATCTTCGAGGTTCGACCGGTCGACATCGAACCGGTCGAGATTCCAGAACCGCCCGAGCCCGAACCGGACGATTCCGACCCGATGGTGGCGGGCGCTCCCGACGGCGACCCAGACGCTGCGGACACCGAGTCGGCAGAAACCGTCATCGAGGCGGCGACAGCGACCGAGGCCGACGACGAATCCACACAGTCAACCGACGAACCAGTGACACCTGTCGACGATGAACCGCCCACACCCGTCGACGACGAATCGGCGGTCAGCCCGGAGTCAGCGGTCACCGAGCAGACAGCGACAGCAGATACCGAACCGAGCGAGGCAGTGGTCGACACCGAAGAGGACACGCAAACCCCCAGTCCAGACGTGAACGACCCGGAACCCGCGCTCGACCAGTCCGGGGCGGACGCTGACCACGGACCCGCAACCCCGGAGCCAGAACGAGACGGGAGTTCCGAGACGGGCGTAGAGGAATCTAGCGTCGAATGGACCGAGCAGGCAGAAACCGGAGACTCCGAGACCGGCCAGCACGTCGACTCCCGGGGTCAGACGGCCGAGGTGAGCGGTGCGACCGACACGCCGACTCTCAGTGAGGCGGACGACACGACACCGGAGCAGACGGTACCCCAGTCGACACCGGAGCAGACCGGTTCGACCGGGAGCGGTTCAGGCCACGATGGGACGGAGCCGGCAGCGCCAACAGAGCCACAGCAGGATGTGCCACCGACGCCGACGACGGAGCGTCCGGACGACGGCGAATCGGCGGTTGGTGCCCCCCGATCGCTAGAGACGCGTGCAATTCCCTCACTGGATCCCGAACGGACCAGCACGCGCAGCGGGGCGAGCGAGCCGCGTCGCGACGCACCGGGACGGGAGAGAGATGCAGAGACCAACGGGGCAGCCCAGACCGCCGAACCAGTCGAGTCGACACCGCAGAAAGACCAATCGACGAGCACCGCGGAAGAATCGAGCGAGTCAGAGGAACAGTCGGTAGCCCGGCAGGACCGGTCCAGGGTACCGTCGCAGGACTCGACCACGACGGAGAAACCGGCCACAGTGGAGCCAGATCAACCAGAACAGGAGACTCAAGGGGAGGAAACAGACACAGACGAGTCCGTCAGCGAACGAATCGAGGAGCTCCAGAACCTGCTCACGGAGCGCGAAACGGAGATCAAGCGTCTGAAGTCGGACCTGGAGACCGCAGAGACGGAACGCGAGTCGGTTCGTCAGGAACTGGAGCAGGTCAGAGCGGAACGCGACGAACTGGAGAATCAAGTCGAGAAGTTAGAGCGGGACCTGCAGCAGTTGGAGGAAGAACTCGGCGCGGCGACGAACGCACAACAGCGAATGACCCCCCAGGAGGCACTGACGGGGACGGACATCTTTGTTCGATACCGTTCGAAGGGGGATGCGACCCTGGAGAAAGCCCACGACAGCGGGGCGGTAAAGACAGATGTCACCGAGAATCTCCGGTTAGAGAAACACACGCAGTTCGACGCCGATGTCTCCGCCGTCGGTGGACGTGAGTACGACGAGTTTCTGGAAGACACGATCGCCTACAAGTTCGTCCGCTGGGTAGTCGAGGACCTCCTGTTCGAAATTCAGAGTACCGGCCACACGGAGACGCTGGGCGACCTCTACGACGCGCTCCCGAAAATAAACCGGGTCGAACTCAACGGTGCGGTCACCGTCACCGTCAGCGAGGGCGGGCAGGAGACGGAGTCGACCGAGACGTTCGACGTGGTCTTTCGCGAACGGATGGGGGACCCGCTGCTGGTGGCAAACATCAACAACTCACGGCAGGGCGCGTCCGAATCGATGATGGAGGGACTCATCACGGCCGCGGAACGCGTCGGGCAGACGAGCGATCAGTTCGCCTCGGCGTTTCTGGTCACAGAGAGCTTCTTCGAGCCGGAAGCCCTCGAAACGGTCGCAGAGGCGACTCGCGGCGGCATTCTAAGTCGAGACAAGCGAAAGAGCTTCGTGAACCTCTCGAGAAAACGCGGCTACCACCTCTGTCTGGTCGAAGCGCGAAACCAGAACTTCCACCTCGAAGTACCGGAACTCTAGCTTTCGATTTCCGCGACGCTCTCGATTTTCATCCCTTCGAGTTTCTCGATGATATGGTCGACCTTCTCGTCGAGGTCCTCGACGAACTCCTCAGTCTCCTCGGTCGTAATCGCACCCTGACTCGACGGCTCGATGAGGTTCTCTTCCTCGAGAACGCGGAGGGAGTATCGGACCTTGTGGTGAGGGTAGCCTGTCTCGTTGGACATCTTTACGATACCGATCGGTTCGCTTTCGATAACCATCCGCAGCACCTGCAGATGGCGCTCCAGCATGTCGACTTCTTTCTCCAGTCTATCTATCATGGCAATTGTTAACTTGTATTGCCCGGATTTAAAGGTTGCTGTCGGTGCAGCCGTTTTCCGGGTCTTTCACTCCACTGGTTGGATTTTACTGGTAATCAATGTCTTGGTTTGGTCTGGCGTGGCAGAGCCGTATCAGGGGGGACCGCCAGCCAGAGCCAGTACCATGTTTACTGTTAGCACCACAATGTTTGACATAGGCCGAACTTAAACTGTGTGGTCCGAGGTCGGTCCGGGCAGGACCGTAATCTGTTTACCACCATAGGCGGAACGTCGCTTTGATGACCGTTACAATCGTCGGCGCACAGCTCGGAGACGAAGGGAAGGGCGGTATCGTCGACCTGTTTGGCGACGCGGCGGACGTCGTCGCGCGCTACCAGGGCGGCGACAACGCCGGTCACACCGTCGTCCACCAGGGCGAGGAGTACAAGCTCTCGCTCGTGCCGAGTGGCGCCATCCGAGGCAAGGTTGGTATCCTCGGCAATGGCTGTGTCGTCAATCTGCGGACGCTCTTCGACGAACTCGATACGCTCCGTGAGCGCGGACTCGACCCTGACGTTCGCGTGGCCGAGCGCGCACACGCAATTCTGCCGTACCACCGCGTTCTCGATGGCATCGAAGAAGAGGCAAAGAGCGACGACGACCTCGAAGCCGGCACGACCGGCCGCGGTATCGGCCCCACCTACGAAGACAAGGCCGGCCGCCGGGGCATCCGAATCGGGGATCTGCTCGACCCAGAGGTGTTCCGTGACCGACTCGAATACGTCGTCCCCCAGAAACGCGCACTCGTCGAGGACGTCTTCGGCATGGAAGCCGGCGAGGAGTTCGACATCGACGCCCTCCACGAGGAGTTCAGCGAGTACGGCCGTCGCCTCCGTGAGGAGGGCATGACCGTCAACGCCGGCGAGTTCCTCGCAGACTCCGTCGACGACGGCGACAACGTCGTCCTCGAAGGTGCACAGGGGACGTCCATCGACATCGACCACGGAATCTACCCCTACGTCACCTCTTCGAACCCCACCGCTGGCGGGGCCTGTACCGGCACCGGTCTCGGTCCCACTACCGTCGGCCAGGGCGAAATCGTCGGCATCGTCAAAGCCTACCTCTCTCGAGTCGGCACCGGTCCGCTCCCGACAGAACTGAAAGGCGACGACGAGCAGGAAGAACTTGCGGAGTACATCCGCGAAGAAGGTGGCGAGTACGGTACCGTCACGGGGCGGCCGCGTCGCGTCGGCTGGCTCGACGTGCCGATGCTCCGTCACGCTACGCGCGCGAGTGGATTTACTGGTCTCGCGATCAACCACCTCGACGTGCTGGCCGGACTGGACGAAGTGAAAGTCGGTCACGCCTACGAACTCGACGGAGAGACCATCTACTCGATGCCACCGACGACCGAGAAGTGGGGCGAGTGTGACCCCGTCTTCCGGACGTTCGACGGCTGGCCCGAGGAAGACTGGGAGGCAGTCGCCGAAAAAGGGTACGACGCGTTGCCCGACACCGCCCAGGCATATCTTGACTACCTCAGTGAGGAACTGGACACGCCCATCTACACTGTCGGCATCGGCCCGGACCGCAGCGAATCTATCGTGCTCGAGCGGCCGTTCGAGCAGTAAACTGCAAACGCTTTTCTATCGCCCTTCCCTGGACCTGTAT
This sequence comes from Salinibaculum salinum, assembly GCF_037645885.1. Lineage (NCBI taxonomy): Archaea > Methanobacteriati > Methanobacteriota > Halobacteria > Halobacteriales > Haloarculaceae > Salinibaculum > Salinibaculum salinum. The sequence goes on from NZ_JBBENW010000024.1 coordinate 50,632, forward strand.
ATGAAAGAGGAACTCATGGATATCCTGTGCTGTCCAGTGGACAAGCACGACCTCGAACTGGAGGTCGACGAGCGTGACGACGGCGAGATTCTCAGTGGCCGCCTCGTCTGTACGGAGTGTGGAGAGGCCTACCCCATCGAAGACGGGATTCCGAACCTCCTGCCGCCGGATATGCGCGACGAAGCGCCCGCCTGACGTCGACTCTCATACGACAAAACCGTGCCAGACGAGCTTCCCGTCCACGTGAGCCGCCAGAATCTCCACGCATTAGAGGTTCCAGCGTCTTTCGAGGCCAGTCGCTCGTTCGACGTCGTGCTCGTCAATCACGGTGAGTCGCTCCACGTCCACCTCCACCTCGACGACGCACTCTCGGATGTGGCGACCATGGACGCCTCGAATCACTACGTCGAGGGCGAGTCCCAGCGCGCTGTCCGCGTCACCGTCGACACCGACCGACTCCCCGACGACGGCGTCTTCGGCCGGCTCAAAGTCGCCTCGGCGTACGGCGCCGAGACGCGCTGGATTGACGTGGAGCTCGAACCCCCCGTCGAAGAGCGAAAGACGGTCGAAGTCGACGAGTCGCTCGCCCAGCCACAGCCCCGCGAGACCGAACCGGAGCCCGAGACGAGCCTCGCACGACCGGAGCTGCCCGTGCTCGTCCTCGGCGGGGTCGCTCTTCTCGTCGCCGCCCTCACCGCACTGATCATCGGCGACCTGCTGGTCACCCTCGGGTCGCTGGTGGTACTCGCCGGCGTCCTCGTCGCGACGTACTTTCTGCTCGTCGAGTGATTACCCGGCGCGCTGACAGCGCCAGAGCCCACGCTGGTGGTCTCGCGCGTGCTGTTCTGCGGCGTCGAAACTATCTCGGAATCCGAAGTCGGTATCGTAGACCCGCGCGTGACCCGTCGCTACCAGGTCGTAGTTGAGATTTCGGCCATCGACAGTCACGTACGCGAGCAGTCGACCGTACCCGCCGCGGCGGTCGGCGTTCGGGTCGAAGACGAGCGTGATGTTCCCTGTTTCCAGCTGCTCGGTGGCGTAGGCCGTCGAGTCCTCGCCGGCGTCACGGAGACACTCCGCACCCGCCTCAGAGTCTGGGACACCTTCGAATTCCGTGGGACTGTTGTCGGCGTAGACCTCCGGCGTGTCGACACCCAGCAGTCGAACGGTGTCTTCGCTCCCGTCGGGCAGACGCACGTCGATCGTATCGCCGTCGACGACGTTCGTCACCTCGACCGAAACGCGCTCTGCGGACGGGAGGGTGAGATTCGTCCCGTTGGCATCTGGCAGCGTCCCGGGTGTAGGTGTCTCCGCGTCGGCTGCTGGGGAATCAGTGATGCCAACGGTACACCCGGCGAGCGCAACGAGAACGAGGAGAAACAGGACTCGGAGTGCAGCTGTCATAGGGAGGCCGAAATGGACTCAGTCCTGGCGCACCGGGACGACGCTGTCGCTGCCACACTCGGGGCACTCGTCGTAGTCAGTGTACAGCAGCGTTTCACACTCCTTGCACCCGTGTGTCGCTTCACCGTCGGCCGACGACTCGGCCGTCTGCTTCAGTTTCTCGAATTTCTTGCCGAGGTCGTTGAACAGTCCCATTGCCTACCCGTTGCGTCTGCGAGCGGATAAGTGTGGTCTGCGACGACAGAAACCCCCGAACAGCGTTGTCACTGTTCGGGGGTAATGAATGAGTGCGGTGGAATGGCCACCGCGGTATGAGGAGAGGCGGCGAACCGGATTTCCCAGAGGCTCACGCACTCCAGTACTCGCCGGAACGCTGGCGGGCTTAACTTCCGTGTTCGGGATGGGTACGGGTGTAACCCCGCCGCTATGGCCGCCTTAACGCCGACTTGCGGATTCGAACCACAATGCTGCACCGGGAGAAGTTGTCTCCCGGGCTCCGGACGCTCGTCCGGAATACCATGTGTCGGTCAAACCAATATGTACGTGCAATCCAGTTTACGCCTGAACCCGAATCAACGGGTCAGTGCGTCCTATGCGTATGAATGGTGGCTTCGGTCAGTTAGTTCTCGCGGGCTAAACACCTCGTTACCTCGGTGCGTACACCCCGAGTCTATCGAACTCGTCTTCTACGAGAGACCTCGACGGTACCTCTTTTCCAGGTGGGTTTCGAGCTTAGATGCGTTCAGCTCTTACCCCGTGTCGCGTAGCTACCCGGCAGTGCCCTCTCGGACAACCGGTACACCAGTGGCGACCAACCGTAGTTCCTCTCGTACTATACGGTCGTTCCCGTCAGGTACCAAAACACCCCCAATAGATAGCAGCCGACCTGTCTCACGACGGTCTAAACCCAGCTCACGACCTCCTTTAATAGGCGAACAACCTCACCCTTGCCCGCTTCTGCACGGGCAGGATGGAGGGAACCGACAT
>NZ_JBBENW010000025.1:0-48858 GCF_037645885.1 Salinibaculum salinum
TTTTGCCGGGTCGAGAAGCACTCTAACTCGTCGATTGGAGCGGTACAAGATAGAAACGACGTGAGTGGGAGCATCCGATCTTCACGTCTCTCTACGCGCTACATCAGCATAAGGTGCGAAGTCAAGTATATAAAAAAGACGCCACGAACATAGCTTCCTGAGAACGCCCCCGTTAAATAACGTACTGGTGACGGTTATCTGGGTGTATGTACCGCGTACTGTTGCCGGTAGACGAGAACGAAGAACGCGCCGAACAGGCGGCTCAGAACGTTATAAATCTCCCGAGAGACGCAGACGACATCGAAGTCGTCGTGCTGAACGTCGAGGCGCCGTATAGCGTCGGCGACGGCGGCGGCCGGGTTAGTTCCGAAGAGTTCTTCGACGAAACAGACTATCCGAAGAGCGTCGAAATGGTCCTCGATATGCTGGAGGACGCAGACATCGCGACAAAAAAGCGACGCGTCCACGGTACCCCGAGCGAAGAGATTCTGGCAGTCGCCGACGAGGTCGACGCCGACGCGATCGCGATGAGCGGTCGCAAACGAAGTCCCTCCGGGAAGGTCCTGTTCGGGAGCGTCACGCAGTCGGTGTTACTGGACGCGAACCGTCCGGTACTAGTGTCGGCAATGGGATGATCTAGTCTTTTTCCAGAAAGTCGGGCCGTTCGACGGCTTCGTTCTTGCCCGGTTCCGGGCGGTCGAGCGCCTCCATCTTGTCGATAGCGTCGGGCAACCCGTCGCGGCCGCCGGTCGGAACCTCGTCCTCGTCGACGGTGACTGACTCGCCTTCGACGAGTTCCGCCCAGACGGGGTTGGCCGCGCTCTCGGTGGCATCAGCGTCGAACTCGCGGGCCTCGTTTTTCCCCTCGTCGAAGGCCAGGTCGACCACGCTCTTGTTGTAGGAGGTATCCATCTCCGCACGAACGCGTTCGAGTTCCTCGGGATGGTACTCTCCGAGAGACGTGGCGACACCGAGTGCGTACGCGCGGTCGATAGCCTCGTCCTTGTCGAGTGCATCCCAGTCGGTTCCGTAGGCGCGTTCGTACTTGCTCATGTTATCCCTGGACCTTCCGGTCACCGTGAACGCGCAGTCCCTGGTCGGAGAAACTGATCTCCCGAATATCACAGTCGATTGCAGTCCCGCGCATTTTGATCACCTGAATTCCCCGGGTCATCCCAGAGGAATCGAGGAAGTTGTGGAAGAAGATGACCCCGTGTGCGAGGTAGTGCTCGTCCGAGTAGGAGGTCGGATCAGTCATCTCCGAGATGAGCAGCGTGGTCGCGTCGGTCTGTTTCAGCGCGGAGAGAAAGCCCGTAATCTCGTCGCTCATATCGGAGAAGAAGTGCTGGAGGAGCATCGTAGAGTCGATGACGACCCGGTCGATATCGTTCGATTGGATGAACGCAACCAAGCGATTCGTGAGCCCACCGTCGGTCCCGAACTGCGTTATCGTCCGTTTGCCGGCCTCTGTGACGAGGTTCAGAAACTGGACGTTCTCGGACTGGACGGCCCGGTCGAAGCCAAAGTCGTAGCCCGACATATCCTGTATCAGTTCCTCTTTGGTCTCGTGCATCGTCACGTAGAGGCAGTCCGCACCCTCCTTTGCACCCTGTGTAATAAACTGTGAGCAGAAAGTCGTCTTTCCGCTTCCCGGCGGTCCGCTCACGACGTAGAGTCGGTCGTCCAGAAGTCCCCCCTCGACGAGTTCGTCGAATCCGGGGACGCCACTCGAAAGTCGCATGCGAGGGTCAACGCCGTATCGAGATATAGATGTTTGCTCTGTGTTCTCAGTGTTGATAACTCACCACGCCAGTCGCGAACGATTCGCGGACGGCGAGCAGTTTGCGGGTCGCCCGCTCGTCGAATCTGAGGGGACGCCGCCACCACGGCCCCTTTCCGGAGTCAGCCGAGAGCTCGGTCACGAGTTCGTTCGCGTCGACGCCGCCGGACGGCTTCGAGAGTGGCACTGCACGGTCGTACAGTGCCGATTCGGTAGGCTCCCCGAGCAAGAGAACACGGGCGTCGGTTTCCGTTCTACGGACGTGAGCGTTGTTCGCAAACGGTGCCTGCCCGTCGGCATCGAGCGCCGCGTACTCCTCGCCGGTGAGCGGGTCCTGTGCCAGTCGGAACTGGCCGATACAGAACGCGCCCCACTCCGGCGGGAGCCACTCCGCTGGCTCACGGACTGAAAGCGTCGCATAGAAGATGACGTAATCGCCCGCCGTCAGTTCCGAGAGCGGGCCGGCTTTGCTGCCGTGGTCGTCGCCGTAGGTGTAGCGCTCACAGCAGGGATACTCGGGAAACTCCGGGTCGAGGTGAATGGGGTGGTCGGAGAGTGTCTCTGGAATTGTGGTCGTCAGGTGGTCCGCGAGGTCGCCGTACGTCGGTGGGTCGACGGCGGGTTCGGTCTCGGGAATCGGGATGTACACGAAGGAGCCGTCGGGCCAGATGGGCCCACGAAATCCTGGTTCGTTCGTGTTGGCACCGACGTTGATAGCGATCGCCCGCATTGCGTACCAGTCGACGGGCGACGAGCAAAAGAACTCCGTCAGCGTAGCGGCTCGGCACACTCCCGACAGTAGCTGAACATGCCGTCACGATCGTTGAGCGCCCCGCACTGCTGGCAGACGACGGCGTCGTCAGGGCCACGGTCGGCGTCGACGTCAACCGCGGCAGCCGACCCCTCCAGTCGCTTGTACCCCGGTTCCCGCGACTCCCCGTCGTGCGTGGACTCACCCCGCTGGAAGTACCGGTACAGCACCAGCTGCAACAGCGCGAACCCGATGAGGTACGCCGCGAGCCAGGCCCAAGCCTCCATGTATCATGCTAGGCATTCACAGTACTTGGATGTTCGGCTCCGGCCACAGCGTGTTATCGTTCCTCGCTGAGTTGCCGCAGGTCCGAAGTGACTTTGAACACCTTCGCTGTCTGCTGTTCGTTTGCGGTTGCCACCTCGTTGATTTCTTCGTTGATTTCGTTGATCCGGTCGGTCGCGTCGTCTATCATCGTCGCAATCTCTTCGGCAGTCCCCGCCTGGTCGTCTGTCGCCTCTGCGACCTCTTTGATACCGTTGGCCGCTTCCTGAACGACATCGACAATTTCGTCGAGTTGTGCCATAGCGTTCTCGACACGTTCGATTCCCGTATCGATATTGTCGGCTGTCGTCTCGACGTTCTCGACCGTCTGATTGATTTCTTCCTGAATTTCTGCAATCATCCGTTCTATCTCGTCGGCCTGCCCCTGAGACTCCTCAGCCAGCGACTTCACCTCGTTGGCGACGACTGCAAAGCCGTCGCCGGCGTCGCCGGCGCGGGCTGCCTCGATAGACGCGTTTAACGCGAGCATGTTCGTCTCGTCGGCGATGTTGTTTATCACATCGACGACCTCGTCGATTTCCTCTGTCCGGTCTTCGAGGCGTTCGACGCTCGTCCCGATTTCCGCTGCAGACGACTGGATGTCTTCCATCACGTCGATGGCCGAAGAAGCCGACATCTGCCCTTTCTCGGCCGCCTCGACGGCCTGTTCGCTCGTCTTCTCGACGCGGTCGGCCGTCGACGCGATCTCCTCGATGGTCGCACTGAGATTCGACATCTCGGCACGGATTTCGTCGATGTTACCGGCCTCAGTCTCGGTGAGGTCGCTGATACGCTGGGAGCTTTTCGAGACATCGTTCGCAAACTCCTGGAGGTCGCTGGCAGCGTCGTTGGTCTCCGCTGCCATCTCCCGTCGACGCTCGATTTCCGCCTCGAGGTCCTGCTCACGGCTGTCGATATACGTATCGATGGCCACCTGCATATCGAGGTTCATCAGTTTCAGCACCGACAGCGTCTCGTCCATCCCGTCGTCCAGTTGCTCGCGGACGGCCGAAACCGTCTCGTCGTCGACGCCAGCCGAAGCGAGCGTTTCGGCCATCTGTGCTCGCATCCGCTCGGCCATCACGTCGAACAGCAACTCGAAGTAGACGCCGTACTGGCCGATGTACTGGCTCGTCGGCATGTCCAGCAACTCGTGGAGTTTGCCGATACGGGCACGGTTCGTGAAGTACTCACGCCCGTACTGCCCGCCAGCGAGCGTTCGCCAGTACGCCCGCTGTGTCTGTTTGAGCTGGTCGACGCCCTTCGGAGAGCGGTCGATGACTTCGGTCGTCTGCTCGTAGGCCGTCAGATTCTCGTAAAACTCCTCGGCAACGTCGTCCTCGTACTCCGCGAACGTATCTGCAAGCGCTGTGAGACGGGCCTACGTCCTCGTCACCGAAGCCGACGAAATCTTTCCGCCAGCGTCTCTCCTCGCCGTCCAGCCCGATTTGGTCGACGAGTTCCCCCTCGTCGACCTCCGAATTCAATCCACCCTGTCCGAATACATCAGCGTATGAACTCATATCCTCTCTTGTTCTCCGTGCGACGGTATCAGTTTCGCTGCCATTGTCGATTGTGACTGCAGGCGGTATCCTTCCGTCTCACCGCGTGTCGAAAGTCACGAGCGCGAGTCACCGGCACTCAGTCGAACTCGTGGTCGTCGACTTCCGTGAGATAATACTCGCCGTAGTTCTGGTCCTGGTCGTCGCCGGCGATGTGCGAGTCGAGCCAATCGCGGGCGAACTCCAGTACCTCCATCGTGATGTACTCGCCGTTCTCGTGTTTCTCTCTGAGTTCGGTCACTTTGGACGCGAAATTCTCGTGCATCTCCTGGTGGTCGTGGAAACACTCGGAACAGTCGTGTGAGTAGCCACAGTCCTGCATGAACTCCTCTTCGTCGCCGAAGTGATATTCGGTGTATCGCTCGAGTTCCCGGAGGATATCTCCCAGTTCCTCCTCTGCACGCCCTTCCTCCATCGCCTTGTGGAGGTCGTTCAACAACTCGAAGAGGTTCTGATGCTGTTCGTCGAACCGGTCGATATTCGTACTGTACCGGTCGTCGTCCCACTCGATAAGTGCCACGTTAGGTCACCTCTACAGGACGGTTCGAGCAAACTTTATAAACTCTTTCCTGGATTCTCAGTGTCCCAGAAGAGCGAGCAGCTTCGATATCAAGAGGGATTCACACGGTCAGTATTGCATGCTGGGAACGTGCCTGAAGCTTATATGAGTCGCTGCCTGAGAGGCCGGTATGGACGTTTCAGCCGTGCGGGTTAGCAGCGGTATCAGCGGGCTTGACGAACTGTTGCACGGCGGGTTCGTGTCTGGTCGGATGTATCTTGTCTGCGGTGAACCTGGGACGGGCAAGACGCTGCTCGGGATGCACTTTCTCGAGGTCGGCATGGACAACGACGAGACAGTGCTATGTATTCACGGCGAGGAGTCACGAGATGAAATACTCCTGAACGGAGCAAAGGTCGGTATCGACCTTCAGGACGCGCAGTTCCTGGACCTGGGACCGAACTCCGAGTTCTTCACCGAGGACCGAAACTACGACCTGGTCGAGCCGGGCGCAGTCGACCGCGACCAATACACCGCAGATATCCACGATGCAATTGAGGAAATCAATCCCGACCGGGTGGTACTCGACCCGATCACGCAACTGCGCTACATCGAAGCAAACGAACACCAGTTTCGAAAGCGAATTCTCTCGTTTATGCGGTTTCTCAAGGAGCGAGACACGACTGTCATCGGGACCGCGACGCTGTCCAGCGACACCGGATACCAGACCGAAATGCGCTCGTTGAGCGACGGGGTCATCCAACTGTCCCACACGGACCGGGGCCGACGGCTCAGGGTCGCAAAGCACCGTGGGTTCGGACAGCGAGACGGCAGCCACGGTCTCGCAATCAGAGACAACGGTGTCGAGGTGTTCCCGTCACTGATTCCCGAACAACTCGACAACACCTTGGATACGTGCCGGCTCAGGTCCGGAATCGATAACCTCGACGACCTGCTCGGCGGTGGTCTCGAGAGAGGGACCGTGACGTTCATCAGCGGTCCGACGGGCGTCGGGAAGACGACGACGGCGACACAGTTCCTCGCAGAAGCTGCGAATCAGGGGATGGACTCCATTGCCTACCTGTTCGAGGAGGGAACGGACACCTTCACACACCGGTCCGAGTCGATGGGTATCCCACTCTCGGACCTGCGCGAGCAGGGGGCGGTGTCGCTCAGAGCGGTCGAACCGCTCGCGCAGTCGGCCGAAGAGTTCGCACAGACGGTCAATCGTGAAATCGACCGGACCGGTTCGGAAGTCGTCCTCATCGACGGTATCGACGGGTACAAGATGTCGATTCAGGGGACAGATGCGACGCTCGTCGAGAAGATACATGCGTTGACACGACACCTCAAGAACCGTGACGTATCGGTGATAATAACCGACGAAGTGTCACAGATAACCGGCATGTCGACGGCAACGAGTACGAACCTCAGTTACATCGCCGACAACATCCTCTTTTTGAGTTATATCGAGACTGAGGGAACACTCGAGAAAATCATCGGGGTCCTGAAAAAGCGGGCAGGCGGCTTCGAGAACACGCTCAGAGAGTTCGACCTCGACGGCGGCATCCACATCGGCGACCCGCTGACCAACGCCTCGGGAATTTTGCAGGGGACGCCACAGATGAACCCGTGTCACAGGAATCAGACCGATGGCTGATGACGACGATTCCACTGTCCCAGGCGCTGCCGCCCAATCGAGCGACGAACGGTCGACAGTACAATTACTCGTCGGTGACGAGGGGAACCGGTCGGCGCTCCGGGCGATGCTCGACGACCGGTACGTCGTCGACCCCGACCAGTCCATCACCGATGCCGACCTCTACCTCATCGAGGACCGACTGTTCACCGAGCACGTCGACGACCTTCGCGCGGTCGTCGAGCGGGAGGCCCCAGTGTTCTGTCCGGTCGTCCTTCTCCGCCGGGATTCGAGCAACTCGTCGATATCACTCCGGACGCTCGGTGAGCGTGAATCGCCGGTGGTACTCGACGATGTCATCGATGCTCCCGTCGACCGGGGCTTGCTCGTCCGACGACTCGAGACGCTGCTTATCCGGCGCAGACAGGCACAGCAACTCCAGGCGCAGGTGTCGACACTCGAAGAGCGCGAGCGCGAACTCCGGAGTTTCAAACAGGCAGTCGAACACTCTGGCCACTCGATCACGATTACCGAGACGGACGGAACGATCCAGTTTGTCAACAGTGCATTCGAGGAGACGACGGGATACAGTGCCGAGGACGCAATCGGAAACACCCCCCGAATCCTCAACTCGGGGGAACACGACGAGGAGTTTTACGCAGACCTCTGGGAGACGATACTTGCCGGAGACATCTGGGACGGCAATGTGATAAACGAGCGCAAGAACGGCGAGCGATACGTCGTCGAACAGACGATTGCACCGATACTCGACGGTGGTGAAATAGAGGGGTTTATTTCGGTCAATGCGGAGGTAACCGAGCGTATCCGACGGGAAGAAAAACTCCAGCACCAACGACAGGAACTCGACCTCCTGCGACAGATTCTCACTCGCGTTCTCAGACACAACATCCGTAACGACCTCAACGTCGTCCTGGGACACGCAGAGCGCCTCGCCAACGAGTGTGAATCGGATGAGGGGTTGTCCAAGATTATCCAGAAGGCCGAGTCCATCGCAGAGACCAGCGAGACTGCACGGGAAATAGCCGCTCTCATCGAACGGAGTGAGACCCCGTCACAACAGGATATCGTCCCGCTCGTGGAGCGAGTCGCTACCGACGTGCGTGATCGATTCCCCGAAACGACAGTCAGGGTCGACCTGCCAGCGGAGTGTTCGGCGTACGCCAGCGAGGAGTTCGAGCGTGCCCTCACTGAGCTCGTCGAGAACGCCGCCGAGTACAACGACGCCAACGACCCGTGGGTGGATATCACGCTCGAACGGAACGAGACAATTCGGCTCGTCATCGAAGACAATGGGCCGGGAATCCCGGAGAGTGAACTCGTGCCGCTCAGACAGGACGAAGAGACCTCGCTCGAACACGGAAGCAGTGTCGACCTGTGGCTCGTCACCTGGATTATCGACCAGTGCGACGGCACGATTCACTTCGACAGGTATGACGAAGGAACACGCGTCGAACTCGAACTTCCGAAGAAAAAAGTCGTCGACGGAGCAGTTCTTACCACGACCGGCAACGACAGTCACTGAAGCGATAGCACAACACTGTGACACTCCCGTACAGCAGTTCAGGCGTCAGGCGGAGTTAAGTCACGCTGGAACTCGTCGAAGACGTTCAGATTGTCAGGAATCTCGATGGGGATGCGGCGCTCCTCGCGTCGGTCGACGTTGCCATCCTCGAGCGGGTCGGCGACCGACTCCCAGCCGTCCTTGATAGCGATGCTCTGTGCGGGAGAACCGGCGGCGATGTGGTGGGCAGGAATGTCTTTCGAGATTGCAGACTTGGCAGCCAGAACCGAGTTCCGGCCGACCTTGACACCGGCACGGACCATCGAGTCGTAGGTGACGCGTGCGTCGTCCTCGATGATGGTGTGGTAGTTAGTCACGGCAGTCTGGTCGACGACATCGTGGTCGTGCGTGTAAATGGCGGCGTTGTCGGAGATAGAGACGCGGTCGCCGATACTCAGTTTCCCGCGGTCGTCGAGGTGGACATCGTCGTGAACGACGACGTTGTCGCCGACGGTGATGTTGTGGCCGTACGTGAAAGTAATGCCCTTGAAAAATCGGCAGTTGTCGCCACACTCTTCGAAGAGATGGTGGGCGAGCATCCGACGGAATCGGAGGGCGAAGGCGATGTTGTCGGCCATCGGAGTGGCGTCGAACTGTCGCCAGAGCCACTGGAGGTACTTCGACTGCTGGAAGTCCGCGTCCATCGTCTCGACTTCGGCGTAGTACTCGCTTTCGAGGGTCGCGTTGCAGGGGTCGTACCCCTGCAGTCGGACCCGTTCGGCGGGCGTCACGTCGCCGCCGGCCTGCCAGCGCTCGTAGGCATCGCGGTCACCCATCAGGTCCACGAGTGTCTCCTTGACGACCTCGCAGGTATCCTCGTCGCTGGCGAGACGGGTGTCGACCTCGTCGATGAACTCCTGTACCCCTTCCTCGGCAGCGGGTGGCAACGACACGTGTCGCTTCGTCATGTTCCGCCATTGCCCGGCAGCACGCATAGGGGTTTCCGTTACGCGTTCGTCACCCGGTATCCTCGCCGTTACTGCGGCACTATTCGAACCGGGTCGAACCCGCGTGGATTTATCATCGCCGCACCGTTGTCGGTGTGCATGAGCGGAATACTCGGCGGCATCAAGAGCCTCTTCTGGAACTCCGAGGAGCTGCGACTGCGTGCGCTGTTTCGGGTGCTGGCCACAGCCGGGCTCCTCCTGTTGGTGGTCACGCTCGTTCTCTCCATTGTCGGCGTGGTAAACAGCATCCTCGGTCTCCCCAGCATCTTCCCGCAGGTGGCTGCCTTCTCACTCGTCATCGTCGGGCTGGTCGCACTCACGTGGTTCATCGACCGTCGGCGAATCCGTGACGTGGGGCTGGCACTGGACCGGCAGTGGGGGCTAGACCTGCTCGTCGGACTCGGTGTCGGCGGTCTGATGGTGGCCGTCGCCGTCGCGTTGCTCCTCGTCGGCGGGCTGGCTACTGTCAGCGCTACGTACACCGTCGAGAACCCCGACTTCACGTTCAACGCAGGGTCGACCGCCATCGGCGTCTTCTATGGCTTTCTCTTTTTCACCGTCTTCGCAACACTCGAAGAGGTGCTTGTCAGGGGGTATCTGCTCGTCAATATCGCTGAAGGGATTCGCCAGTACAGTTCGACCGATCGCCGCGCCGTTGTCGGCGCTATTGCACTTACGGCAGCCCTGTTCGGCCTGCTCCACGCCGCCAATCCCGGCGGGACAGCACTCAGCCTTGTGAATATCGCCGTCGCCGGCGTCTTCTTCGGCGTCGCCTACGCCGCGACCGACCGGCTTGCCTTCCCCATCGGCGCACACGTCGGCTGGAACTTCACCGTCGGCTCGGTGTTCGGACTGCCGGTCAGCGGCCTCCGCACCGACAGCGCCCTGCTCGCTGTCGAACCCGACGGCCCGACGCTGCTCACTGGCGGCAGTTTCGGTCCCGAAGGCGGCGTCGTCATGCTTGTCGGCCTGCTGGCCGGTATCGCTGTCTTCGTCTGGTGGGTCCACCAGCAGTACGGTACTCTCGCTATCGACGAACGTATCGCCATTCCTGACCTGTGGGTCGCCGAAGGCGACGATTCCTGACCCGTTCATTTCGGCTCGAACCCGCACTCAGTCGTGTGGTTTCATCTCACGGGAGACACTTTCACCGTGCCCCGTCAGACACATATCAGAAGGGGGGAATCAGCTGCTCCGTTACTCTGCCTTCAGCCCCTCGCCCTTGACACGCATGACGGCCTCGCCGTCGGCGAGGTTCGGCGCGTCCACGAGGCGGACGATGCGTTTGTCGGCCTTTGACTTGCGGAGATAGATACGGAACGTGGAGGTGTGACCGAGGATGTTGCCACCGATGGGCTGGGTCGGGTCGCCGAAGAAGGAGTCGGGGTTGGCAGCGACTTGGTTCGTGACGACGACGGCGGTGTTGTTCAGGTCGCCGACGCGCATCAGGTCGTGGAGGTGTTTGTTGAGCTTCTGCTGGCGGTCCGCGAGTTCGCCACGGCCGACGTACTCCGCGCGGAAGTGTGCGGTCAGCGAGTCGACACAGAGCAGTCGAACGGGGAACTCCCCGTCCTGGCTCTCACCGGCGATTTCCTGGGCTTTCTCCGCGAGCAGAATCTGGTGATTGGAGTTGAACGCCTTCGCGACGTGAATCTTGTCGAGGAAGGCCTCCAGCAGGTCTTCGAGCAGATCGTCGTCACCGGCGTCGGCGTCGGCTTCCTCCTCGACGACTTCGTGAGTGACCATCGCCGCTTCGATGGCGTCGTCCGGCAGGCCGCGGAGCATGTCGTCGATACGCTCCGGGCGGAAGGTGTCCTCGCTGTCGATGAAGATACAGCTGCCTTCGAGACCGCCGTACTCGGACGGCAGCTGGACGTTGACCGCGAGCTGGTGGGTGACCTGGGACTTGCCGGCCCCGAACTCGCCGTACACTTCGGTGATAGACTGGGTTTCGACGCCGCCGCCGAGCAGGTCGTCGACCTCGTCGACGCCCCACGTCAGCTTGCCAATCTGCTCGCGTCGCTCCAGTACTGTCGAGCCAGATTCGAAGCCGCCGATGTCGGCGGCGTCACGAGCGGCGTTGATGATGTCTGCGGCGCTGGACTCCCCGATGTCGGCCGTGTTCGAGAGTTCGCCGGGACTGGCGACGGCGATACCCTGGTAGTTATCGAATCCGTTGTCTTTGAGCTTCTCTGCTGTCGCCGGCCCGACGCCGGGGAGGTCTTCGAGGTCTTCACCTGTGGACATACTCGGTCGTTGCGCCCCCTGTCACATAAACCCCCGTTAACAGGAGAGTGAAAGTGAAACAGCAAGACGTGAGCCGGGTCTATTGAAGAGTCGGCAAGGATTGATACAAGAAGGCGGGCAGTCACTGGTGGAACCGCGGCGGCTGTCACTCCCAGGGGTGGCTGCCTGGCGTGTCGGGCCACAGCGGATACCAGTACGCCTGGTCGTCCTCCAGAGTAAGTTCACCGTCGAGCACGCTCTGGAGTTTGAACTCCGTCTGGCTGTCCCGTTCCTGGCCCGACTCGGGGACGAACGGATAGTACGACCCCCGTCGGAACGAGTAAATCCAGTAGACAGTGTGGTTCTCCGAGGGTTTCTCGAACGCGAAAACGGCAGCGAGCAGCCGCGACCCGAAGCCGTGGTCTTCGAGCGTGCGAACCGCGAAGTGGATAGTCGTCACCAGGTCTTCGAACGTCTCGTCTTCCAGAACGATCCACCGGTAGCCGTAGTCGTCCTCGTGCAGTTGTGCGACCGTGCCGGTCTCCTCCTCGCCCGCCGCCAGAATGGCCTCGACCTCCTCAACCGCCTGTGCAAAGCGCGTGCTGTCGACACCGCTAAAACACAGGGCAGCGTCTCCAGCAGGGACGTAATCGAGGTTCGCCTCCATCGTGATGTACGCCGAGGTCATCTCGAAGAGGTCGTCGGGGTTCGCCGCGCTGGTCGCGTCGACCTCCGCGTTCACACCGAGAATCTGTTTTATCGTGTCGAATAGCCCCATGTCAGATCTCAAGCTCCCGTTCGAGGTCACGGAGTTTGGCGACTCGTTTCTCGGTCGGCGGGTGTGTGCGGGCGATGCGACCGACGAAACCGCGGTCGATGGGGATGACGAAAAACGCGTTCATCTCGGCCTGTTCGCGCAGGTCTTCTTTCGGAACTCTGTCCATCCGGCCATCGATAGTCACGAGCGCGGAGGCCAGCGCGCCGGGGTTGCCCGTGATGAGCGCGCCGCCGCGGTCGGCCGCGTACTCGCGATAGCGCGACAACGCGCGCACGAGCAGAAAGGAGACGACCCACACGACCAGCGAGACTGCGATGGCGACGAAAATAGAGGGATTGCCACGGCGGTTGTGGCCACCGCCGAAGAACCAGCCCCAGCGCACGATCAGAAAGGCGATCGTCGAGAGAAACGAGGCGATGGTCATCACGGCCACGTCGCGGTTCTTGATGTGGGCCAGTTCGTGAGCGATGACCCCGTCGAGTTCCTCGCGGTCGAGTGTCTGGAGGAGACCCGCGGTAACACAGACCGTCGACGTGTCCTGTGAGCGGCCGGTTGCGAAGGCGTTTGGCATGCTCGTCTCCGCGACGGCGACCGTCGGTTTCGGCAGGTCCGCCTGCTGTGCGAGGCGGTCGACCGAGCGGTGGAGTTCGGGATACTCTGTCGGGTCGACCTCGCTGGCACCCATACTCCAGAGTGCGAGACGGTCGCTGTAGAAAAACTGGACCAGCGAGAACGACCCGAAGAGAAGAACGACGACGAGCAGGCTCTGGAAGGCCGTCCAGAGCACCGCCAGGAAGACAACGTAGAGACCACCGAGCAGGAGGATGGTGAGAACCATCCGTCCGCGGAGTCCCCAATCAGTGCGCCACTCCATACCAGGCGATACGCCCGGAAGAAACTAAACGACACTGCCGTCCTGTGCAGTGTGACAGCTATCGAACGGACAACTTAAACGCCACAGCGGCCTAGCCAGGTCCAATGAGTCGTTCCGGGGAATTCTGTCCGCGCTGTGGGGACGCCATCGAGCGAGACGTATCGCTCGACGTGGAGGGGCCGGACGCCACACTCTGTGACGCCTGTTATCTCGACGAGTACGACCTCGTTGACGCGCCCGACCGCGTCGAGGTCAACGTCTGTGCCCGCTGTGGCGCGGTCCATCGCGGCAACCGCTGGGTCGACGTGGGCGCAGAGGACTACACCGACATCGCCATCGAAGAGGTGACCGAAGCGCTCTCGGTCCACGTCGCCGCCACCAGCATCTCCTGGCAGGTCAGCCCGGAACAGGTCGACGAGACGACCATCCGGATGCACTGCCAGTTCTCCGGTGTCCTCCGCGGAACGCCGGTCGCCGAGGCGGTCACCGTGCCGGTGAAAATCGGCCGCCAGACGTGCACCCGGTGTGGGCAGATCGCCGGCGGTTCCTACGCAGCCACGGTGCAGATTCGCGCCCGCGAGCGCACGCCGACCGAGGAGGAGACCGACCGCGCCGTCGAAATCGCCGAGGCGTACATCGACGACCGGGAGGGCAAGGGCGACCGCAACGCCTTCATCAGCGAGATCAACGACGCCCGCGACGGCGTCGACGTGAAAGTCTCGACCAGTCAGATCGGTCGCGCCATTGCCGACCGCATCGTCCGGGAACTCGGCGGCACCATCGACGAGGCACGCCGCCTCGTCAGCGAGGACGACGACGGCCAGCGTCTCTACCGGATGGCCTACGCCGCCCGTCTGCCCGCCTACCGTCCGGGCGAGGTCATCGCTCCCGACGACGACGAGGGACCGGTGCTGGTGACCAGTGTCCAGGGCAACCTCAAGGGAATCCGGTTGACGACCGGCGAGCGCTACGAAGCGCCCTTCGAGGACGGGGAGGCACCCGACGCCGAGCGACTGGGCTGGCGCGAAGACGCCCAGGAAACGACACTCGTCGCCGTCGAGGACGAGCGTGCAGTCCAGGTACTCGACCCGGAGACCTACGAGGCGAAAACCATCGCCCGGCCGGAGTACATGGACCCCGACGCCGACGAAGTACCGGTGGTGAAGAGTCGTGACGGCGTGTTCGTAGTACCCGACGATGAGTGACGAATTTCTCGCGGCCGTCGTCGAGAAAGCACGCACACAGGCGGCCATCGGATCGCTCCGCGCGGAGGGCGTCTACGACGACGACCGCTCGGTGTTCGAAGCCAGCGGCGAGACGGTGGCGATTCCAGTCACCGAGACGCCCACCGAGACACAGATCCTGAGAGTCATCCGCGAGGAGGGCGAGCCACGCCTGCGAACGCTGGCCGACCACCTCCGCGAAGATGGGTGGACCGACGACGAGATAGCGGCCGCACCGTCGTCGTGGGCCGTCCTCGGCAGCGTCGTGCTGGTCGAGATGGGCGACGCACACGACCCCGAGGCGGTGGGCGAGGCGCTGCTGGCGATGCACGGCCAGGCCGACACCGTCCTCTCTCGCGGCGGTATCGACGGCCAGCACCGCGAACCCGACGTGACCGTCGTCGCCGGCGAGGGCGATACAGAAACTGTGCACCGCGAGCACGGCACCGAGTACGCGATGGACCTGGCCAAGGTAATGTTCTCGCCGGGCAACAAGGCCGAGCGGGCGCAGATGGGCGACGTAACAGGAGAAGACGAGCGCGTCCTCGACATGTTCGCCGGCATCGGCTACTTTACGCTCCCGATGGCCCGCGCCGGTGCCCACGTCACCGCCATCGAGCGCAATCCCGACTCCTTCCAGTATCTGCTGGAGAACACGATGCGAAACGGCGTCTCCGACCGGGTGGAACCGTATCGGGCCGACAACCGCGACGTGCTCGGCTCCTACGACGGCGAGCAGTTCGACCGGATTGTGATGGGCTACTACGACAGTCACGAGTTCCTGCCCGAGGCGCTGTCAGTGCTCGCACCCGGCGGCACGCTGCACATGCACGAGGCGACCCCAGAAGCGCTGGTGCCGGACCGCCCAGTCGGACGGCTAAAAGATGC
Organism: Salinibaculum salinum; assembly: GCF_037645885.1. Lineage (NCBI taxonomy): Archaea > Methanobacteriati > Methanobacteriota > Halobacteria > Halobacteriales > Haloarculaceae > Salinibaculum > Salinibaculum salinum. The sequence continues at coordinate 15,074 of NZ_JBBENW010000025.1, forward strand.
CGCCGCCAAACTGGATCGATCCATCGAGATACTGGACGTGCGAGAAGTCAAGGGGTACAGCGAGGGCGTCGTCCACGTCGTCGTGGACGTGCGGGTAAATTAGTCCGTCTGCCGACACCCCTTCAGGAGTCACCGACTATCCCTCGCCTTCGGACTGGAACGGTTCGCCGACGGCCCGTCGGGGTAGCAGTGACATCACTTCCAACGCCAGGTCGTCTGCGGACTCGAACTCATCACTGCTGGAGTCGGCGACGACCTCGCCGAGATTCACTGTCCCGTCAGCAAGTAAGAGCGTCACGTCGTCGAACGCTTCAGCGGCTGTCTGTACCGAATGCGGGTACTCTACTTCCTCGAGAAACGTGTACAACTGCTCGAGTTTGAGTTCTCTGACCATGGCGAATAGAGGGGACGCAGCGGTTTAGATGTATGCTAGACACCACCTCGGTAGGTCGCTCGCAGAAGACGACGGACGCGGAGTCGACATTCGACCATCGAGCTGCTTTCCGGCACGAAAACTCTAATTGTCCGGATGCGTACGTGCGAACATGAACAAGCAGCAGATCATCGCCATCGTCTTCGTCCTCCTGATGGTAGGGTCGTCGGTCATCTACGGCGTGTCGGCGCTGTTCTAGCCCGATGAGAGGTACGGCCCGCCGTCAGTCCCACACGTCAGAGAGCGGGTGGTCCCCGTCGTCGGTCGCCGACTGTGACTGCGTCCACGACCGGGAGTGGCTCCGTGTCCGCGCATCCGACACACCACCCAGCGCCTCACCCGGTGCGAACTCGGGCAAGTCCGGGGGGCACATTCGGTCGACCTGTTCGCGGAACCAGTCTGGCGTGTCCGTTCGCGCTCGGTCGAAGAGGTCGACCAGCGACGAGTCCGCGAGATACGTCGCCCCGTAGTCGTCGGGGGCGCGCACCACCCGTCCGCAGGCCTGGATGACCGTTCGAAGCGCTGTCCGATAGTACCAGGCCCACTGCCCTTCTTCCAGTCGGTGTGCGACTCGCGAGTCGCGTGTGTTGGGGTACGGCGCTTTACAGAGCAGTTGCCACCGGCAGAGGTCACCCTCCAGGTCCAGTGCCTCCTCCATCTTCACCGAGAGGAACACGTCGGGGTCGTCGGCGCGTTTCCACGCGGCGAGTTGCCCGTCACGGTCTGCCGACTCGTGGGAACGCACCCGCGACCCGACACCGAAATCCGCGAGCAGCGACTGGAGCTGGTCCTGAATCGCATAGGAGTGACAGTGGACCAGCCCCTTCTCGTCGGGGTGGTGTTGCATGATGCGAACGAGCGTGCGCGCGATCTTCGGCAGCGTCTCCTCGCGGTGTTCGTAGGTCATCTTCCCCTGGGTCACGTCGTACAGCGGCCGATTCTCGACGGGGAAGGTGTGGGGCACCTCCACCAGCGCGACGTTTTCGGGTGCCAGGCCGACGTTCGCGCAGAACGCCTCTTTGTTGAGGATTGTCGCCGACAGCAGGGCGAACTTCGTTCCGCGGTCCCAGACGGTGTGTTTGAGGTAGCGCTCGGGACTCATCGGCTTTATCGTGACGCGGGTTCCCTCGCCATCGGGCTGGTCGACGACCCACGTCGTCGCGCTCTCGGGGTCGCGGTACTCCTCGGCGAACCATTTCAAATCCGAGCGGAGTTCGTTCACCCGGTCGCGCTCGGCGGCCTCGTCGGGTGTGAGTTCGGCGTTGCCCCGCAGTTGTTCGAGCCGGCGCGTACTCAGCGTCTGGAGGTAGTCGGCGTACTCGACGGCGTCGTCTAAATCCTCGATGTCCGGCGCTTTCGCCTCGTCCCAGAACGGAACTGTCTCGGGCGAGAGTTCGATTGTCGCGTACATCTCCGCCCAGTTGCCCAGGCCGTGCGCCTCGTCGATGACGACGACGTCTCGCGTGCCGAACACGTCCGAGCCGGCAGTCTGCATGAAGTACGCGAGCGTCATCGCCGCAATCGACTGGTTGGCGGCGATAGTCCGGTCCGAAAAGTAGGGACAGCGGTGTTTGACCTCGCAGTCGAACTCCCGTTCCCGGACGCAGGGGGCCTGGTCGACCGGCGTGTCCGTCTCGCCGGGGAGGATACAGGAGTAGTTGTTCTTCCCGCGGATGATAGAGAGGTCAGCAAGTAACGAATCGCTCTCGACGTCGTCGAGCTGGGAGACCTGCGGCGTGGTGTAGTAGGCGCGAGCGGGCGCGGTCGGGTCGCCGCTGCCGGTGCGGCGCGCACAGCCGGCGATGGCGCGGGCGAGCAGGGACTTCCCGCTCCCGGTGGGCGCGCGGACCAGCACCACGTCGTTGCCATCATCGAAGGCGGCAGCGATGTCGTGGAGTGCCTGCTCCTGGGCACCGCGGTAGCTGGGGGCTGGGAACTCCTCGAAGATGCGCGACGTATCCACACCGGAAGTGAGTGGCGCGACCCGTCTTAAGCTATCGGATGGTACTCGGTCACTCCGAGAGTGCAGCCACGTCCTCGGCTGTCACGTCGTGGTCGTCTGGCAGCCGCTCGATGCACTCGAAACAGAGGAAATGCTCCGTGCCGTCGGCCAGTTCGAGCTCGATGCCGCCGGTGGTGTCTTTCTCGAGCGTCCAGAGGTTCGCGATACCGCCGGCTATCGATACCTGTTTGCCACACCCGTCACAGGGTTGGCGTGCCATACCTGGTTCTGGGGGACCGAGGCTGAAACAGTTTCCGTCGTCGCGGCGAAGGGGGCGGTTCACAGCAGTTGGGCCACCGAATTAAGACGACAGAGACCGACAGGTCAGATATGGACGTACTTGTGACGGGGGCAACCGGATTCGTCGGGGGTCGACTCGTGCCGGCGCTGCGAGGCGCCGGCCACGACGTGCGCGTACTCGTCCGAGATGCCACTCGATACGACGAGAGCGAAGATGTCACGGTGTTCGAAGGCGACCTGCTGGAACCCGGCAGTTTCGACGCTGCCCTCGCCGGTGTGGACGCGGCCTACTATCTCGTTCACTCGATGAAAGCAGGAGAGGATTTCGAGGAGCGCGACCGGACCGCAGCGAAGAACTTCGCCGACGCCGCGAGCGCGGCCGGCGTCGACCGCGTCGTCTACCTCGGCGGCCTCGGCGAGGAAGGCGAAGAACTCTCTCGACACCTCCAGTCACGTCGCGAAGTCGAACAGGTGCTCGGCGAGGGAGACTACGAGTTGACAACGCTTCGGGCGGCCATCATCATCGGCCACGGCAGCGCCAGCTTCGAGATGGTCAAGCAACTGGCCTCCCGCCTGCCGATAATGGTGACGCCGCGCTGGGTGCAAAACGAGTGTCAGCCAATCGCTATCGACGACGTCATCTCCTACCTCGTCGGGGTGCTCGACCACCCGGAGACGGCGGGAGAGACCTACGAGATTGGCGGTCCGGACGTGCTGACCTACGGTGAAATCCTCCGTCTAACCGCACGCGAGATGGACCGGAGAGTGCCGACTATCATTCCTGTTCCGGTGCTAACGCCGCGACTCTCCTCGTACTGGGTCGGGTTCGTCACAGACGTGGACCCCGAGGTGGCTCGCCCGCTCATCGACGGTCTCCGAAACGCCGTCGTCGTCCGGGACGACAGCATCCGCGACCACCTCGACTTCGAGGTGACGCCGTTCGTGACGGCCGTCAGGCGCGCGCTCGCGGCCAACCAGGGCGAGCATGACCCCACTGCGAAAGCGGTCCAACAGACCGGGGGCCAGGCCTGATGGCCGGCGGCGAGCACGACCGACAACCACCACGACAGGACGACGGCACCGCCCGCCAAGATGGCGAGAGAGTCCCCCCGGAATACGGCGAGACGTGGGTCTACGAGAGTATCATCGGGGCGCTCCCGGGAATCCACATCAGCCCGACGGTCGCCCTGGCCATCCAGTTCGTCGGGTTCGAGGTCGCAATCCTCCTGCTGGCGTGGTACTACCAGCTCTGGACGGCCGCCATCGCGGGCACGATTGCAGTCGCCGTCGCGACAGTCGGAAGCGCCGAGATGCTGCGCATCGCTCGTGTGACGCGTGGTGAGGACGTCCCCGACGCCTACCGACGACTGCTCTTCTCCTCGAACGTCGAGGTCGTCCTCTCGGTGCTGGCCTACATCGCGCTCATCACGCATCTGTTCGTCTGGGACCCCCAGACGGCAACAGAGCCACTTGTAACGCGGCTGTTCGGTACTGAACCGCCGATTCTGGTGGTCTACCTGATGCTCCTGATACTGTGGGACGTGTGCTACCGCATCGGAACGGGGTGGTGGGCATCGATCACGGCGCTGTGGCGGTCGGCACGGTTCCGGTTCGACGCCGAAACCCGCCGGTCGCTGCGCAGAGCCGACCTCGAAGCGTTCGGTTTCGGGCTGCTCCAACTCGCGTTCGTTCCCTTCCTCCTGGACCAGCCGGTGCTGCTCGCTGCCGTCGCCGGCCACGTTATCGCGGTCTCGACGGTAACGGGACTGGCTGTTGCCCTGCCTGAAATCCGGAGCGAGAACTAGCTCGACTTGATTTCTTTGAACTGGTCGAGGAGCTCCTCAGCCGAGTCACCGCCTTCGTACTCGACGCTACCCTCGTACTCGTCGCGTTCGTCGTCGAAACTCGCGTCGACTTCGCTGTTCTTTCGTTCCCGGCGTTCGTGCTCGGCTTCGTCATATGCGCCCATCGACATTGTGAACCACACCCACACTTACTAGTTGGTACGTATCAATGTAACGGTTAATAGAGGTATTCGGTCGGATCAACGTCCCGTGGCCGACAGTATATATGTGCCCACCGACCTAGAACTCCCCAGTGGCAGGGCCGATACGATTTCGACGCGATACGCGACAGTGGACCAGTGAGCGGGTCGATAGAGACCTCTACGCGCCGTTACACAGCCGTTTCGGCGCCAAGCGGCGCGCGCCGGCTCACGACCCACCGCCGGGGTACGAGGCGTGCCAGCTCCGCATGGACAACGGCGACCTCGCACTCTTTGCGTGGGGAGAGGACGCGTTCTGGCTGGGTAACACCGAGACCCCGAAGAGCCTCTGGCGGACGGACAAGTACACGTTCTCCGAAGTCCCCTATCCCGTCGCGCGATGGGCACAGCGGGAGTTGCTGACCGAGCTGCAGGTCTCGGACCCGTGGCTGGCCGAGTACGCCTACGTCTCGTGGTACTTTCTCCCGGTGCTGTTCTCGAAGGACGGGCAGGAGACGACGCGGGCCTTCTTTCGGGAGCACGCGTCAGGATTTCCTGACGCGACCCGCGAGGAGGGACTGCAGTTCTATGACCGCCTCCTCTCGGCGACAGACCTGGACGACCACCGGTACACGATGGCATCGAAACTCGGCACCAGCGAAGCGGTCGACCTCGTGCGGATGCGCGCGACGATGGCCGAGTTCAACGCCGCCAAGCTCCTGACTGACACCGGCTACGACTACACGCCCGAGGTCGCACTGGATTCGGGCCACGCGCTCGATTTCCGCGTCCACGAACCGAATACACTCGTGGAAGTGACACGACCGGAACCGCCGACGCGCCGACGGGCAGGGACGCCCGCAGCCGCACTCCGAGAGACGGTCGGTGGAAAGACGAACGACCAACTCAGCGCCCACGCAGACGCGGTGGTCTTCGCCGACTGCTCGTCGTTCCGGGACGACGAGTGGAATGCCGTCGCCGCCGACCGCCCGGCAGCCGGGCACGAACCGGCCGTCGTCTACCGAATGCGACCCGACGGAACCGTCGCAGGATACACCCGTGGTGACGTGCCACTGGCACTCGATGCTCTCCTCGAATGATGACCGGACAGCGCCGAAACGCCACGACGTCGAGCACCGTGAAATCCCACTACGGCGGACCACAACGACCGCGTTTCCGTGGTGCGGTTTCGGGATTAATCAGCAGTCTTATATATGAACTAACTATTGTACGACATAACAGAGATGAGCGGTGAGCACGCCAACGAGGAGCGGGCCGTCAGCCGGCGTGCAGTCCTCGGGACTGCAGCAGGCGTCGGTGCAGGGTTGGCCGGCGGTTGCGTCGGCCCAGTCCGAAACTTCCTCGGTGGCGGCGGTCCCTCCCAGCTTTCACTGACAGTCAAAGCGGTCCCCGCAGACACTGACGCAGTGGTCACACAGATTGCGCGCCAGCTTGTCAACCGGCTGGTGGACGTTGGCATCGACGCACGCGTCCAGCTGGAGTCCCGAACGGAACTCCGTCAGGACGTGTTGATGAACAACGAGTACGATATCTACATCGACGAGTACCCGGCTCACGACGAGCCCGACATGATGCGTCCGATGATGCACTCGGTGTTCACCGGCGAGGCGGGCTGGCAGAACCCCTTCGACTACACCGACCTGACGGTGGACGAGCAACTTGGAACACAGCGAGCGGCGACCGACAGCGACCGACAACTCGCCGTCGACGAACTCCAGCGGAAAACTGCCCGTGAGCAACCGTTCGGCGTGCTCGCCTTTCCGAAGGACATCTGGACGGCACGCACCGACCGCTACACCGGATGGGACGAGTTCTCGCCGACGAATCCGCTGGCGTTTATCGCGCTCAACAAGCGCGACCGCGCAGAGGACGGCGAGGGTCGACTCCGCGTCACGACGACCGACGAAAAGCCAACGGAAAATCTGAATCCGCTGTCGGCCGTTCACCGCTACTACGGGACGTTCACGGACCTGTTGTACGACCCGCTGGGTCGCCGTTACGACGGGAGCGTCAACCCGTGGTTGGCCGACGGCTGGGACATCGAGCGGTCCGGCGGCACTACCACGGCGACAGTAAACCTCCGGTCAGGCCTGCGCTGGCACGACGGGCAGCCGCTGACTGCCAGCGACGTTGCTTTCACGTTCCGTTTTCTGAACGATACGACGCTCGAAAACGGCGAAGCGGAAGTCCCGGCACCGCGCCTCCGGGGTCGTGCCGCGCTGGTCGAATCGACGGATGTTCGTAACACGCGGACGGTCGAATTGCAGTTTGGAGAGACGAACCCGGCGGTTGCACGACGAGCGTTGACGGTACCGATACTCCCGGCGCACGTCTGGGAGTCGATGACGGCACGGGCCTCGGCAGCCGGATTGAACATGACGCCGTACCCGACGGAAGCGCTCGTCACGTCGAACAGCGAGCCGATGGGTAGCGGCGTCCTGCAGTTCGAGGGAGCGACCAACGGCGAATCGCTCGTCTTGACTCGGTTCGACGATCACTTCCTGCATCGCGACCCCTCGACAGAGCCAGCAAAGTACTTCACCGGCGGCGTCCCGTTCAATCGGCTCTCGGTCCGAATCGTTCCCTCGGACGCCGCCGCAGTCGAACTGGTCGCCGACGACGAGGCGGACGCGACAGCGATGAGTATCTCTCCGAACAGCGTCTCCCGGGTCGGCGAGTACGACAGTCTCGAACTGTACACGGCCGACTCACGGACGTTCTATCACGTCGGCTTCAACACCCAGCAGGTCCCACTCGGAAACGGTCACTTCCGACGGTTAATTATGCGACTGCTCGACAAGGAACACATCGTCGAGGAGACGCTAGACGGCTATGCGACACCCGGTGTGACACCGCTGAACGGCACCGACTGGGTTCCCGCAGACCTCGCCTGGCAGGGGCACGACCCACAGGTTCCCTTCATCGGCGACAGCGGGACGTTCGATACGGAACGAGCCAGGAAACTGTTCAGAGACGCTGGCTTCAAATACGACGACTCTGGGAGGATGATAGCTAGATGATACTGTCGCTTCCGCTTGGCTTACTCAGACAGATCGTCCTCGTCGTCGGTGCCCTCCTCCTCTTCTTTTCGCTGACTATCATCGGCATCGGCCGCCTCGGGCGATTACGCCGCAATCTCGTGAGTCGCCTCGAAGCGGTGTACCCCTACATACTGCTGCTTGCCATCGTGCTGGTGATAAATTCCCTCGTGAGAACGTACGGAGAGATACTTTCTTGGCTGCTAGACTGGCAGGTAACTGGGGCTATCTACTCTATCGAGGGAGACCTGGTTGCGAACCTCCAGGCGTATCTGACCGGGGGCTTCCTCACTCTACCGGGGGTCGCGCAACTGACCGCCAGCGTTCAGGAGTACACCGGCGTCGTCCCCGCCGACCAGGTCATCGCCTTCTTTTCGTTCATTTACGTCTACGGCTACGTGTTCCTGATGGTCTTTCCGTTCGTCGCCTATCTCGCGAAAGACAGGATGGGATCCTTTCGGACGCTGATGCTCGCCTACGCGTTCAACTACACCATCGGCGTGCTCTGTTACGTCCTGTTTATTTCCTACGGGCCGCGGAACCTGTTGTACCCCGAAGTGCAGTCGCTGATGTACGAGTGGTGGCCGCGCTCGCAAATACTGACTGGTGAGATCAACACGAACACGAACGTCTTCCCGTCGCTACACAGTTCCATCGCGGCGACGGTCGCACTGCTCGCCTACCGCACGCGAGACACTTACCCGGCGTGGCTGTACATCTCGACGTCAATCGCACTCGGCGTCCTCGTCGCCACGATGTTCCTCGGCATCCACTGGGGCGTCGACGTCGTCGCCGGCGTGGGGCTTGCAGTCGTGAGTATCGTTCTCGCGGACAAGGTGACCGACGAGAACGGAGAAAACGCCTGGCTGAATCGGGTGGCAGAGCGCGCCGTCAGCGCGCTCGACCGGCGCCTCCGGCTCACCCGAGAGTGGTTCTCGAATCTCCGCTCGGAGGAGACTGACAGTCAGAGTCGGTAACTCGCGTTCGACGACCGCCGCCGGGGGATATCGAGAGCACCAACTCGACCGGCAGCCAGTCCGCAGGCCAGCCCCGTCGCGTGACCGATGACCGCAGAGCCCGGACCGCTGGCGACCACCGTCACAACGACGACGATGAGACCGAACAGGACGGTCTGCGCACGAGCGGACAGCTGGACGCGGTCGAGAATCCGCGTCGAGACGACGTTCCCCCCGAGCAGATAGCCCAGAAACGCGAGAACTGCACCACTAGCACCCCAGACGGCGTGTGGCGGACCGACCAGCCCCCCGAGAAACACCTCCGCCAGCCCGGAGAGCGAACCGGTCGCGAGGAAGAACACGTGGTAGCGGATAGCGGTCGTCCTGCGGGCGACCAGCGGTCCGACGACAACCAGCGCGACCAGGTTCGCCAGCAGGTGTGGGAGGCCGCTGTGGGCGTAGACACTCGTCACGAGCGCCCACGGGCGCGCCAGCACGGTCGCATCGAGGACAAAGAGGAGATACTCGACCGTCCAGAACAGGCTAATGACCTGCTGGGCGAGGAAGACGACGAAGATGACGGTGAGCGTCTGAAGCGTCGGGCGGCCACGCAGTCGCATACCCAGTATCGGGGTTCCATCGGCAAAACCCTCCGGGATGAACACCGCCCCCCTGTCCGTGGCACGGCGGCTATGGGTCTACGCACGTGGGGAGAGAAGCTTCCGTCGTATGTAGGGATGTTCGACTGCTCCCAATCATTGCGCAGACCCGTGCTGCCCTGATCAGAGATCCCGTTCGAGGGCGTCTCGGCGTTGTTCGTACTCTTCGTCAGTCAGTTCGCCACGAGCGTACGCAAGACGGAGTTCTTCAAGCGCCTGATCCGAATCGCTATCACGTCCCGTGACTGTCCGGTAAATGAAGTAGCCACCGCCGATGAGGACGACCAGAAACAAGATTTGTATCACAATTCCTGCGATGAACATCCAGCCCGGGATCGTTCCGCCGCCCCACATTCCACTCCCCCACGTTCCACCCATCATCGGACCGAATCCCATCATTCCAAAGCCCATGAACAGCATCGGGAAGATGACGAACGCACCGATGATGAGGAGTACAATCGCGACAAGTCGTGTATCGTCTGCCTGTTTTGACATGTTTTTTCTCCGTGAGGTCCGCCTCTAGCTCTCAATACGAGGTCACTATTCAATGTGGTTGCGGCTTCGATTCCGCTGTCCTAGTTCGAGTTTTTCCGTAGATTCCATAGTTTTGGTGCCAGATAGGATTGATTTTCTAAGGGGAATTGCAATAGATTAGCCCTCCGTTGGTACACCTATGCAGGCGACGATACTCAACGGAGTTCTCGAAGCACTCCGTATCGGTGTCGGATTTCTCTGGACGGCGGTGTGGGCGATTATTATGGGGCTTACAATCACGAGTCTCGTGCAGGTGTACGTCTCGAAGGAACGGATGGCACAGCTTCTCGGCGAGGGTGATTTTGCTGGAGTAGCGAAAGCGACCGTATTCGGTGCGGCGAGCAGTGGGTGCAGTTTCGGAGCCGTCGCCATCGCCAAAGGGCTGTTCAAAAAAGGTGCTCACGCCGTGAACTTCATGGCGTTCATGTTCGCGTCGACGAACCTCATCGTCGAACTCGGATTGATGATTCTCATTCTGCTGGGCTGGGAGTTCCTCGTTGCTGAACTGCTCGGCGGCCTCATCCTCATTGCCGTCATGGCAGTCATCGTTCATCTGACGCTCCCGGAAAGCCTCTTTGACGAGATTCGAGCAACGCTCACTGCGCACGACAGGGAATCGGGTGTCACTGAAGACCCCACCTGCGGGATGGAGGGCAAAGACGAGTACACGCTCACGACCGATGGTGGTGAGACGCTGAAATTCTGTTCTGAGGGTTGTATGGAGACGTATCTGCAGGAAACGTCGAGCAATGGCGGCTGGCGCGAGGAGTTGTTGTCGTGGGGTGGCTGGTACAAGGTCGGTAATCAGTACCGCAAGGAGTGGTCGATGATCTGGAAGGACGTTATCGCGGGCTTTCTCATCTCAGGGTTCGTAATCGTCTTCGTCCCGCAGTGGGTGTGGAACACGCTGTTCATTCAGGGTGATGGCCTGCTCGTAACTGCCGAGAACGCAATTATGGGAGTCACCATCGCCGTTATCAGCTTCGTCGGCAGTATGGGCAACGTCCCGTTCGCGGTCGCCCTCTGGGGCGGTGGCATCAGCTTCGCGGGCGTCATCGCGTTCGTCTACGCCGATCTCATCACGATTCCCGTATTGAACATCTACCGGAAGTACTACGGCTGGAAAGTCATGCTGTACATTCTCGGTGTCTTCTTCGTGACGATGGCATTCACCGGCTTCCTCATGGAGTTACTGTTCGACGCCTTCGGCATTGTTCCCGATCTTGCAGGCGGGGAGACGGCGGCCGAGCAGACCTACTTCGAACTCAACTACACGTTCTACCTCAACCTCATCGCGTTCACCCTCTCCGGCTTCCTCCTGTTCGTCTACCGACGGGGACTCGGCGCACCCGGACAGTACCGAGACCCAGTGTGTGGGATGCGAACCGACGATGACAGTCCGAGCACTTCGCACGAGGGAACCACGTACTACTTCTGTTCAAGCGCTTGCAAGCGAGCGTTCGAAGACGACCCGGGGACGTTTGCAGAGCAGGGTCCGCAGGTCACGAGCCACGGTCACGACCATGACCACTGATGGTGTGAGTTCTCTCCGGTGCTCCCGGTAGGTTACCTCCTGTCTCGGGTTTAGATACTCTTGCGAGCCATCGGGGACGAGAACGATTCCATCGACTTTGTTTTCTTCGCTGTACCTCATTTTCGACACCTCTGCCTAGAAGCTAGAACTAGTGGAGCCCAATTTTTAATAATGTACTGTTTCATCCATGATACTTTTTGATAACCACAGGACTGCGTCGGTGTACCCGAAACACACCCGGGTACTCGTTCTTGCGCAGTGGACATTGTTTCACCGACGAAGAACCCGATAACTACCGGACGTTACAGGGAGAGAAAGCCTAGGCCGGAATTTGAATCCGGATTCAGACGTGCTCGCTCCGCTGCGCGCGACTGACAGGGATTCAAATCCCGCATCCGGTGTCACCGACCACAGCGGTCGCTCGGCGACGAAGCGCCTCGCAGAAGTGTGGTCGGATGAAGCCTAGGCCGGAATTTGAATCCGGGGTCTCGTCCTTACCAAGGACGCGCTTTACCGCTAAGCTACCCAGGCACGCATGAGTCTGTTGCGTCGTACTGTCTTTAGGCGTTTCGATTCGCATCACTGGTCGGCGGACGTTGTCACACCTGCACCGCCGGTCGCATCCGTCCCGAGTCGGCCGATAGTGTCCGTGACCGTCTCGGGAAAGAACGACTCCGCGTCTGGGAAGGGGCTCCCGTTTGCCATATCCGCAGCGAACTCCCGGAGACGTGGTGCGACGCCGCCGTCTGCCAGCGTCGCGCCGGCGACGACGGCCAGTTCGAGGACGTTTGCTTCCAGATTCCGCGCGAGCGCGGCGTCGCCGGTCTCCCGGCTGACGGTCTGGTCGCGACCGAATGCACGGACCGTGCTGACAGCAGCGTCGGCAGCTTCCGTTCGCGCGAGCAGGTAGAACCCCCTGGCGACGAGTACGTCGGCGGCCAGCACCGCGAGGTCGCCGTCGTCTTTGTCGCCCGAGAGCCACGGCTCGTCGTCGGCGAGCTGTCGGGTCAGTCGCAGCCCATCGTAGATGAGCTGGACGCCGGCTGCGCGCTCTGCGACGGGCTCTGATAAGGCTCCATTTGGAGCGTCGACACTAGCTGTGTCGAGGGCCCGGACAGTGAGTATCGTCAACACGCCTGGTGCCATCGACCCCTCACCGAGCTGTGTTTCGATACGCTCCCGGAGCGGTACAGGTTCGACGTCGCCGACTGCATCCATCGCGGCTCGGCGGACCGCCGCGGCTTCCTCCATCAGACCGTTCTAGCGGCGGGGAAGGCAAAGACCTTTGGAAACAACGAGGAAGTAGAGACCATGATACGGAGCACGGCCGAGGACGAGTACCGCGTCGTGACCCTCGACCGCCCGGACCGCCGCAACGCGCTCACGCGTGGTGGACTCGACGACCTCGTCGAGGTGTTCGAGACCGCCAGCGAGCCAGTCGTCTACCTCTGCGGGGCCGGCGACGCTTTCTGTGCCGGTGCAGACCTCGACGTCGTCGCCGACCTCGACAGCGACGAGGCGGCTGCATTCGCCGAGCGCGGCCAGGACGCGGCAAACGCCATCGCCGACTACGACGGGGCAGTCGTCGCCGGTATCGACGGCCCGGCACGCGGCGGCGGCGTCGAACTCGCACTCGCCTGTGACGTGCGCGTGGCCACGCCCGCCGCGACGCTGGCCGAAACTGGCGTCGCGCTGGGCCTATTCGGTGCGTGGGGCGGGACCACCCGCCTGCCGGCAATCGTCGGCGAAGGCAACGCGCTGGACCTCTCGCTCTCCGGTCGGACCGTCGACGCCGAGGAAGCACTCGAGATGGGACTCGTCAGCCGCATCGTCGCCGACCCGACGACAGTGGCAGCAGAGATCGCGGCCAACGACCCCGACGCAATCCGAACGATCAAAACACGCATTCGAGACCGAGCAGACAGCGACACGCAGGAACGTCGCGAGGCCACGGCGTTCACGAGTCTCATCGAGTCGTTCGAACCGCCGAACCGAAACGGCTGAGTGTCTCAGACTCGTCGGAGGGGACAATGCCGGAGTGCAACTACTGTGGCGCCTCGTTCGAGGACGACCAGTCACACCTCGAACACCTCCGGAACGAACACGAGGGGGAACTGGGAACGATAGACAGTCGCCGGGTCGAAGCGGAGTTCGGGACCGGCGACGACAACGATGGACTGCCGACCGGACCGGTCGTCCTCGGAATTGTCCTCGCGGTCGCTGTCGCCATCGTGGGTTACGTCATCTTCGTCCACGGTGCTGGCGGTGCTGGTGGGGCGGGGACGGTCAACGGTATCGACGTGGCACAGACGCCCGGCCAGCCGAGTCAGAGCGAACACGGGCACGGTCTCATCAACGTCACCATCGACGGGCAGGAACTGGACTTCAGTCAGAGCCAGTTCCAGCGCCCCCAGGAGTTCGCTGCCTTCCACTTCGAGGGTGGCGACGGACGTGTCTGGCACAAACACGCTTCCGGCGTCACGCTGGAGTACGCGATGGCGACGCTGGGCATCGATGTAAGCGACGACAGCGTCACCTTCGACGGCACGACTTACCGCGACAGCGACACCGGGACAAACGTCACGGTCACCGTCGACGGTGAGCCTGTCGGCCCGGAAACGTACGAACTCTCGGGGTCGAGCGACCAGCGTCCAGAGCAGGGTGATTTCATCCGTATCATCGTCACGACCGAAGGCTAACCACTCAGTACAGCGGTCCCGGCCCCGGTGGGAACTCCCGCTTGTGTGCACTCCGCTCGAACAGCCCGGCCACTCGCTCGACGAGGCCAATCTCGACACCGATGTGATGTGCCGTCGCCGACGGTGAGAGCGGCCCGTCGACGTGGAGTGCCAGAATCGAATCGAGCGTGTCGTAGTCGACGCCCATCTCCTCCTCGTCGGTCTGGTCTGCCCACAGCTCCGCGCTCGCGGTCTTGGCTGCCAGGTCTTCTGGAACACCGAGGTGACGGGCCAGCTGTCGGACCTGCTGTTTGTACAGCGGCGCAATCGGCAGACAGTCGACAGCGCCGTCACCGTACTTCGTGAAGTATCCCACGAGCGCCTCACTTCGGTTTCCGGTCCCCAGAACGAGGGCGTTCCGGCTGTTGGCCGCGAAGTAGTTGAGGACCGCTCGTAGTCGCGCTCGGAGGTTCCCCACGGCAGTCCTGGCACGGTCTTCGTCGTCCGCGTGCATCGACTCGGGTGTCCCCTCCAGCACGGCATCGACCATCGGCCCGATCTCGACGACATCGTACTCGATACCCAGCAGTTCGCTGGCGACGCGCTCGGCGTCGCTCATGTTCTGGTCGCGGTTGACCTCGCTCGGCAGAACCAGTCCGTACACCGAGTCTGTGCCGAGCGCCTCGACTGCGAGATACGCGGTGAGTGTGCTGTCGATACCCCCAGAGAGTGCGATAATCGCCTCGTCGACGCCAGCAGCGTCCGTCGACGCTTCGATAAACGTCGTGATGTGCTCGCGGTACGCCTCCAGTTCGGACTCCGAGAGAGTGAGGTCCAGCGGGTTTTCGGCATGCGCTACGTCAGACATGGATAGCGGTTGGGGCTGCACAATAAAATATGGTGCGTTCGACAAAGAAGAGTGGACGCGTGTTAGATTTCAGAGACACAAAGGGAGGCGCTGGTCGGGACTGAGCGGAATCGGAGATTCCGCGAAGGTCGTCGCGACACAGTCGCGACGGGACCGAGCAAACGCGAAGCGTTTGCGAGGGTCGGGCGGCGAACGACCGAAGGGAGTGCGCCGGCCGGGAATTGAACCCGATGCCAGACCTCACTGCGTTCGGTCTGCCGTGATTCAATTCCCTCTGGCGACTTCGCTCCTCGCGTCCACTCGTCGCAGAAGTGCGCCGGCCGGGAATTGAACCCGGGCTATGAGCTTGGGAAGCTCATGTCCTACCACTAGACCACCGGCGCGCATCGCTCACTTCGGTCGCTCGCGCGCCGAGCCCCACCTCGCTTCGCTCGGTGAGACACCGGCGCTCACTCGTTCATAGACAGTCGTCCCCTAATGGATGTTTCCCTTCACCGTGCCGTGCACACTCAGGGATTTCCCGGCCGTTTTCAGGGCTGATTCCGCGACTGATCGAGAACAATCTTTTCCTCAGACAGTGTCCCCCAGACGACGACGACAATCGCCGTTGCAGCGATGAGTACCACGAACAGCCTCGTGGCCGAATCGACCGCAAACACCGGCACCTCTGGGAATAGAAAGGACAACGAGAGATATCCAAGCGACGCAACTCCCGTCAACAGCGAGAGCACGACGACCCAGAAGCGAACGAGTGTGTGCATCGTTTGATACTGAACGCCCAGCAATATATCTCTTTCTCAAGTTTGATACTGGGACCCGGAGTAACCGATCACTCTTCGTCTAACTGGGCGACGACTTCACGGACGCGCTGGGACTGTTCGCGGGGGACGACGAGGGTATTTCCGTCGTACGAGGCGACGACGAGACCGTCGACGCCGACGACGCTGACGTGGCCGTCGGAGGCGAGAACGCAGTCGGACGCGTCGATTGTCAGGCCCTCACCGAGTATGGTGTTGCCGTCGCTATCGCTGTCGAGAACGCGACCGACGGCGTCCCACGATCCGAGGTCGTCCCACTCGAAACTCGCGGGGACGACGAACACGTCGTCGGTGCGTTCGAGGACGGCGTAGTCGATGCTCACCGATTCGACGACCCCGAAACCACGTTCGGGGTCGCCGTCGTCGAGTGCGTCAACCAGCGGTGCCAGTGAGGAGTCGCGTGCAGCGTCGAGGAGTGCAGTTGGGGTCCACGCGAAGATGCCCGCGTTCCAGTAATGACCCGCCTCGACGTACGTTTGTGCAGTGGCTTCGTCGGGTTTCTCGACGAACTGGGCGACGCTGGCGTAGCCGTCGCGGGTTTCGCCGGGTTCGATGTAGCCGTAGCCGGTGGCTGACCGGGTCGGCTCGACACCGACGGTGACCAGTCCTTCTGTCTCGGCAGCGACGAGGGCAGCAGTTCGGGCAGTGGTTGCGAAATCACCCGCGATGTAATGGTCGCTTGGCATCGAGAGGATGACACAGTCGCCAATCTGCTCGCGGACGCGATGGGCAGCGTAGACGAGCGCCGGGCCAGTATCGCGGGGTTTGGGTTCGGTGAGAACGCCGGCCGCGGGCGCGTGTTCGCGCACGTCGTCCGCGTACGCGGGTCGAGTCAAGACGTACGTCTCCTCGGCGAAGCCGGCCCGGTCAACAGTCCTGGCGAGCAACGAGCGGTCACCCCCGAAAGAGAGGTGCTGTTTCGGACGGTCGGGACTGCTGGCGGGGTAGAGACGCGTGCCCCGACCGCCAGCGAGCACGACCGCGACGAGTGGAAGGTCCATATGTACCCCACGGCAAGCGGCCACTAAATCCCCGGTGGAACGCTCGATTCGGGCCTACTCCCAGGTCTCGACGCACCCGGCGTGGATGTCCTCGACACAGCCCTGGCAGTCTGGGTGGTCGCTCTCGAAACAGGCCGGCCTGGCGTCGGCATCGAGTCGGGCAGCCCGGCGCTCGGCGTAGCGGCGACAGACAATCTGGGCACGACCCTCGTCGTCAGTCGGGAGGTCCGCGAGCGCGCTCTGGCGGGCGCTGTCGAACGCGCGCCGGGCCTCCTCGTACTGTCGGCCCGCGTTCCGAATGGTGGTCTGCAAAAAGCGCGTCAGCCGGTCCCGGTCGGTCATTGCCAGTAGTTCGGCCGGCGCACACTAAATCCCGTCGGCGACTGTGCAGCCAACCGAAGCGTGGGCGACACCAGGGTACTTACGTCGGTCGGTCACCGCCCGACGGCTCCACTTTCACCCCGCCTACGGAACTTTTTATATCAGGGGGAATCAAACAGCGTATGTCTCCCATCGAAAACAACGCGGAGACAGTGAACACCAATGACTGAGACAGATTTGCGTACCCACGCAGAGGAGATACACGACCAGTTTTCCGACCGCCTCGACCTCACCGTGGAGGGGGTCCAAGAGCGACTCGAGACGCTCGTCAACGAGTACAAAGTGCCCGTCAGCGAGGCACGACGCAGCGTCACCAATACCTATCTCGACGACGCGGGTATGGACCGCGACGACCTGATGGGTGGCGGGGGCAACGAGACGAAGGAAGTCACGGACATCGACGCCGCCGAGGAGTGGATAGACATCACCGCGAAGGTCGTCGAACTCTGGGACGCCCGGAGCGACGCCGTCGCACAGGTGGGACTGCTCGGTGACGAGACAGGAACTGTGAAGTTCACCAAGTGGTCGAAATCCGACCTCCCCGAACTCGAGGAAGGCAACGTCTACAGCCTTCGAAACGTCGTCACCGACGAGTACGAGGGCCGGTTCTCGGTGAAGCTCAACCGGACGACGACCATCGAAGAACTCGACGAGGACATCGAAGTCGGCGACGACAGTATCGAAGTCGAAGGCGCGCTCGTCGACATCCAGTCCGGGTCGGGACTCATCAAGCGCTGTCCCGAGGAGGACTGTACGCGCGTCCTCCAGAACGGCCGTTGCAGCGAACACGGGGAAGTCGAAGGCGAGTTCGACCTCCGTATCAAGGGCGTGCTGGACGACGGCGACAGCGTCCACGAGGTCATCTTCGACCAGGAAGCCACGGAGAACCTCACCGGCATCCAGCTCGAAGAGGCAAAGGAGATGGCGATGGACGCACTCGACACCTCCGTCGTCGCCGACGAGATGCGCGAGAAGACGCTGGGGCGGTACTACCGCGTGACCGGGCCGACGCTCGGTCGATACGTCCTGGCGAACGAAACCGAACAGCTGACCGACGCAGTCGACCCTGAAGCCGCCCTCATCAAAGCGAGGTCGATCTAAATGGCGAGTACACCAACCCGCGAAGTCGCCCGCCGGGTCTTCGCACGCGAGTTCAACGACGCAACGTACACCTTCAAAGAGAGCGACGACGAGCGCGCACCCGTCTACGTCCTCCTGCCGACCGGGCAGCGAGCGAACCGCGTGTTCATCGTCGGCACGCTCACCGAAACCGAGGACGTGGGCGAGGACTCCGAATACTGGCAGGGCCGGGTCGTCGATCCGAACGGTGACACCTTCTTCACCTACGCCGGCCAGTACCAGCCCGACGCCGCCTCAATGCTCCGGGAACTCGAACCGCCAGCCTACGTCGCCGTCGTGGGCAAACCCCGGACCTACGAAACCGACGAGGGCGAAGTGAACGTCTCTGTCCGTCCCGAATCCATCAACGAAGTCGGCGACGGGGAACGCGACCGCTGGGTCGTCGAGACGGCAGAACGGACCATCGAACGGATTCAGGCGTTCGAACAGAACGACACCGCCGACGAGTACGTCGAGATGGCCCACGAGCAGTACGACCGCCCCGTCGAGAACTACAAGCGGATGGTCGAAGACGCCCTCGAGAGTCTCGAAGGCGAACAGGCCGAAGCCAGCGCAGACTGACCGCCAGGCCATCTCTGCAATTGCTAGACCCGCCGCCGTCCAGTTTTTTCCGCACGTGTCAGTTTCGTGTAATCGTCTGACAAACCGTTAAGTGGACGGAGCGACGACAGGACGCTAGCAATGGGCAACAAAAACAAAACAATCTCCTTTCGCGTCAGCCAGGAGAAGTTCGAGACGCTCCGGGATATTGCGGAGGAGCGTGACATCTCGCTGTCTGCCGTCTTCCGGGACTACGTGGACATGCTCGTTGCCCACGACGGCCAGGTCGAAGTCGTCCCAGAACACGAGGTCAGCGAATCCAGCGGCTCCGCCAGCGACACGGCCGAAACCTTCCCGCCGAAGGTCGAGGTACCCAAGAGTTTCGTCCGCGAACACGAGCGACTGGAACTGGAGGCCGAACACCTCCGCGAACAACTCGAAGAGCACAAACGCTACGTGACGAAGCTCCGTCAGGAACTCGACGAGGCCGACCAGGAGGATGTCGTCCAGCTCGAAGACCTGGATGGCGAAGAGGAGGATGGCGAGCCCTCCTACCGTATCGGCAGCAGCTTCGACGAATCGAACTTCTGACCGCGACTGTTCTGGGGTATGCCCGTTTTACCGGACTAAATTCCCACGGAGCTGCTGGGCCTGTTTTGCCGCGTCGTGGTGACCCTCGACATCCGCGAGCGTCTCGACTGCTTCGAGCGTCCGGACGCTGTTGTCGAGAAAGGAGAGTACGTCGCCCGGATACGCATAGAGCATGTAGTCGTCGCCCATCACGTCGACGATAGCGTCGGGACCGAGCCCCTGCTCGCGCAGTTCCAGCAGGTAGCGGACGAACTTTTCCTCGGCACAGCCACAGTGGGGGTTGGCCTGGCAGTCACAGTCCAGAAAGTCCTCTGCGAAGTCGAGAACGCGGTCCTGTGTGGCGTCGTCGAGTTTGGCCAGCCCCTCGCCCTGAAAGAGAATGTCCAGCGTCGCCCCGGAGAAGGCACTCTTGGGGAACGAGGTCTCGATCTGGGAGACGAGTTGCTGGTGGTTCTTGATGTAGATTTTGTCCGTGATGGCCACGCGTACCCAGCAGTAAGGGGTTGAGGGGCAAAAGCCCCTCGAAAGGGTGTGTGAGACTGTGACGCCACCCCTGAGAGTCGTAACGTAACGTATTTCAGGTACCACAGTCCTATATCCAGATGCGTCTCAGCGTGTCCGGGCTGGGGTAGTGGTATCCTTTGGGCCTGTGGCGCCCAAGAGGCGGGTTCAATTCCCGCGCCTGGACTTGTTATATCCTCAACACAAATTGAGCGGGAGAGACATCGGTGCTGTTTTACTTTCACTCCGGTACGCAGACATTCTAGTATCAACCAGAGGAAATTCAAAACTGATGACAAACTACAGGTGTCCAATGTGTGAGTCGCAGTTCGGTAGCAGACGGGGACTAGGAGTACATCACAGTTCTGTCCACGGCAAGCGATTGCCGAATCGTGACTGTGCAAAATGTGGGGTGCAATTTTACAGTGAGTACAAAAAGAAATACTGTTCAGACGAGTGTCGAGACGCAGCCGTGACGTACGAAGGGATGGACAATCCGAACTACCGTGGTGGGAAAGAGACAACTAGTTGTGATTTGTGCGGGGCCTCGTTCGAGTATTACCCATCAGAAAATGAAGGATTGTACTGTCCAGACTGTGTTGAGACAGAGCAGTGGCGCGAACAGCCGCCACTGGAAGGGGATAATAATCCCCAGTGGAAAGGAGGGAAACTGAAGCTCGAATGCGCGGCCTGTAATGAGTCAGTCCGGCGATACCCGAGCGACGTAACCGGCGAAGTAACTGTCTGTGACCGAGATTGTCTCAGCGACTGGCTCTCTGCGGAGTTCACCGGCGACGGCCACCCAAACTGGAAGGGTGGCGACACGGGCAACTACGGTCCGGGGTGGAACCGCGTCCGACGGGAGGCGCTGGAACGAGACGGTCACGAATGCGTACTCTGTGGGGCGACAAAAGCCGACATCAGCCGCAATCCGGACGTTCACCACATCGTCCCGGTGCGGGTGTTCGCAGAGAGCGACGGATGCGAAAAGACCGACGCACACCGTCTTGACAACGTCATTTCGCTGTGTCTCCCCTGCCACCGAAAGGCCGACTTCGGACAGGTATCGAAAGAGCGTCTCTGGGGTGAACTCGGTGTAGAATCCGACGACCGGCCACTGAGCAGCGGAAGCACAGCCTGAGCTACCCGGATCGCATTCGCTAAAAAGATACCGTGGTCTCTCGCTCAGAACTCCTGAACAGCGAGCCACGCTTCGTCGTCCTCCGGCTCACGCTCCGTCCGTTTTCGCCGGCCTGTCAGACGAGTGCGCTCGTCCGTCTCTCCCTCCGTCTTTCGGACATGTGGAATTGGTCGCATCGCACTGTATGCCAACAACCCTCATTCGCATATACGTTCGTATCAGTTTCTCTGGCAAATAGTCTGGAATAAACGTCAAGAAATTCAACAGGAGTTTCCAAGAGAGTGTCCAGACAGAACGGCGGCTTTCAGACGACACCGAGTTGCTGGAACATCCCGAAACGGTCGAAGACGAGCGTGTACTCGTCGATGAGGCCATCCTCGAGTGTGGCAACGCCGACGCCTTTCGCTTCGAAGGATACCCCTGTCGGCGGGATGTCTGCGAGTTCGTCCTTCTGGGTGCCGCGGACGACGTACTCGAACGTGATCTCGTCACCGCCGACGACAGTCTCAGTGATGTCGGCTTCGAGGTCGGGGACGGCCTCTTGCCACATTCTGGCCTGGTCGACGAGGTCCTCGACAGTGCCATCCTCGATACCAGCAGTGGAGTAGATCGCGTCATCGGTGTAGAACTGGTGTGTTTTCTCGACATCGCCCCGGTTCAACGTCTCGATACAGCCCAGATGGACGAGCGTCTCGGGGTCGAGGTCGGACGGGTCTTTACTCATACAGAGAGGGTACACCAGCGCGCGTTATCAGTGTGCTGGCTTTCAGGGCTGAGACTGCCAGCCGTCGGTCTCACCCGCCTCAGTCGAGGGTTTATCGAACTGTCCACTCGTTTTGATAATCGACAGGGCGGTCATGATATCCGTGCGAGTCAACAGCCCCGCGAACTCCTCGTCGGCGACGATGAGTCGGCCGATGCTGTTCTCCTGCATCTCCGTGAGTGCCTCCATGACATCGGCCGCCGGGTGAACAGTGTGGATGTCCCTCGACATCACGTCGCCGACGGTGTAGGCTTCCTGCTCGACATCCCTGACTGCACGTGCGTCCTCCAGCGTGACGATACCGACGATCTCACCGTCTCGTTCGACCGGGTAGCCGGTGTGCCGATACGCGAGCATCTTCTCGACGAGCGTGGCGACCGAGGTGTCCTCGTCGACCGTCTCGACCCGGTCGGCCGGCGTCATGATGTCGGCGACGACGACGCCTTCAAAGGCCGCGCGCATGATGGTCTGCTGGGCTTCGCTGGACGCGCCGATGTAGATGAAGAAGGCAAGCGCAATCAGGAAGGGGTTGAACACGACGAACACGCCAGCCAGTCCGAGGAAGATAGCGAACACCTTGCCGACCTCCGCAGCAATCTTCGTCGCCTGTGCGTACGGACGGTTCCGAACGAGCAACGCCCGCAGGACGCGCCCACCGTCCATCGGAAATCCCGGAAGCATGTTGAACACCGCCAGCGCGACGTTCATCACGGCCAGATACCCCAGCAGGAATCGAGTCGCCTCCAGCGCTAGCGTCTCGGACGGCGGCACGAGGAGAAACGCTCCGTAGGAGACGACGCCCAGCGCGACGCTGACGATAGGTCCGGCGATGGCGACGTACAGTTCCTGTTGCCACTCGTCTGGAAATTCCTCAAGTTGAGCGATACCACCGAAAAGCCAGAGCGTAATCGAGTCGATAGCGACGCCGTAGCGCATCGCCACCAGCGAGTGGCCCAGTTCGTGGAGAACGATACCAGCGAAGAGGCCGAGCGCAGCCGTCAGCCCGAGTATCCACGAGACCGGCGGGTCCGAGAGCGGAGCCGGGTCGATGTTGGCTGTCCAGAACTGGTTGAGCATTCCCGTCCAGGTTTCGACCTGTATCGCGATGACGAAGGCAAACAGCGGGAGGACGAGCAGGAAGGTCAGGTCCAGTTTGATAGGGATGCCGAAGGCCGAACCGATACGAAACCGGCGCATACCCGAACCTACGACTGGCGTACTCTTAAAGCGTGGTTCGACGGCAGTGTGGAACGACCCGTTCCGGCGACACTGCTTATACTGTCGGACGTAAGCCTTTCAAGAATTTCGCCACCCCGGGGTGGCGAATATCTTTACGAAGTTACGTCCAACAGTATTAGCCGCTCGCCATCGAACGGCACTCCATGAGCGATTCAGACCACAACCACGCCGAACGAGGACTGCTTCGCCGTCACGATGACATCGAGTACGAGCCCGTTGACGCTGCCGCTGGCCTCGAAAAAGGAATCCTCATCAACGAAACGCACGGCGCACCGAATGTCGCGCTCCGGCGCTTTACGCTGGCTGTCGGCGGCGAAGTGCCGAGACACACGAACGACATCGAGCACGAACAGTACGTCCTCAGTGGAGAGTACGTCGTGGGTATCGGAGAGGAGGAGTACACCGTCAGCGCTGGCGATGCCATCCACATCCCCGCCGGCGTCGTTCACTGGTACCGCAACGATGGAGACGAAGAGGGAGCGTTCATCTGTGCTGTGCCGACCGGTGACGACGATATTCGTCTGGTCGAGGACTGAGAGTCAGAGCAGCCCGTCTGACAGTGCTGCTCCGAGCAACTGAAGTACCGCCCACCGCGTAGCACTGACTGTGTCACAGCAGGTCGCTCGCGTGGACACGCTCTTTCTCCACGAAGACGGCGACGACTACCGCGTGGTCGTCCAGCGCGACGGAGACCGAGTGTTCCACGGCCGCCTCGAACTCAAGCAGATAGACGCCGGTCCCCGACCGGCCCGACTCCGGGTCATCGACGGCACCAGCGAGGAGCTCCGCAGCCCCGACGAGTTCGTCGAACTCGCCCGGCGAGCCGGTCGTATCCGTATCTCCGAACAGACCTCCGTCCACGGCCGCAACCGACTGCGCGCGATGCTCGACGCCTACCAGCTCGACGCGAAGGTCGTCCGAACGTGCCGGTTCTGTGCCAGAGACGGTCGCTACTCACCCATCACCGCCGAGACGGCAATCAGCGCCGACCAGGAGGAGATCTGTCCGGACTGCGCCCGCGAGCGCCTGGACAAGGAACTCGCCTACCACGGCTCGATTACCGGCGACGCCCGCGCACGCCTCGAAGAGCTCCTCCTCGACGTACAGGACTTAGACCGCATCGAGAACCTCCTGAAAGGCGAACTCGACCCCGACCTGACGAAGTTCGACGAGATTAGCGCCACCGTCGAGGACGTCGACCCCGTCCCGACCAGCGACCTCAGTCTCCACCCCGGCATCCAGTCGAAACTGGAATCGCGATTCGATACGCTCCTGCCGGTCCAGAGTCTCGCAGTCGCCAACGGCGCGACCGACGGACAGGACCAGCTCGTCGTGAGCGCAACGGCGACGGGAAAGACGCTCGTCGGCGAGATGGCCGGCCTCGACCGGGCGCTCAACGGCAAGGGGAAGCTCCTCTTTCTGGTCCCGCTCGTCGCACTGGCAAACCAGAAGTACGGGGAGTTCGAGGAGCGCTACGGCGACATCGCCGACGTGACCCTCCGCGTCGGTGCGAGCCGCATCAACGACGACGGCAATCGCTTCGACCCCGACGCCGACATCATCGTCGGTACCTACGAAGGTATCGACCACTCGCTCCGGGTCGGCCGCGACCTGGGCGACATCGGGACTGTCGTCATCGACGAGGTCCACACCCTCGGTGAGGACGAACGGGGCCACCGTCTGGATGGGCTGATTGCCCGGCTGAAATACTACTGTCGGCAGTTGAGCACGGGTGACACGCAGTGGATTTATCTCTCGGCGACGGTGGGCAATCCCAAGCGGCTGGCCGCTGCGCTCGAAGCGACGCTCATCGAGTTCGAGGAGCGACCCGTTCCCATCGAACGACACGTCACCTTCGCGGAGGGCCGCGAGAAGTTAAATATCGAGAACAAACTCGTCAGGCGCGCGTTCGACACGAAATCGAGCAAGGGCTACCGTGGCCAGACCATCATCTTCACCAATTCCAGGCGGCGCTGTCACGAGATCTCCCGCAAACTGGAGTACTCATCAGCACCGTACCACGCCGGACTGGACCACAAGCGGCGCAAGCGCGTCGAAGGACAGTTCGCAGACCAGGAACTGGCCGCCGTGGTGACGACGGCCGCACTCGCCGCCGGTGTCGACTTCCCCGCCTCGCAGGTCGTCTTCGACTCGCTGGCGATGGGTATCGAGTGGCTCAGCGTCCAGGAGTTCCACCAGATGCTCGGCCGCGCGGGTCGACCTGACTACCACGACAAGGGCACCGTCTACGTGCTGGTCGAACCGGACGGCGTCTATCACAACTCCCAGGAGATGACCGAAGACGAAGTCGCGTTCAAATTACTGAAGGGTGAGATGGAGTCGGTGACGACCCGCTACGACGAGGAGAGCGCCGTCGCGGAGACGTTGGCGAACATCACCGTCGCCGGCTCCGGCGCGAAGCGACTCAACGAGTCGATGGTCGGTGAGGTACCGACGAAACACGCCCTGGGTAAACTGCTAGAGTACGAGTTTATCGACGGGTTGGAGCCGACCCCGCTCGGGCGTGCGGTGACCCGTCACTTCCTCTCGCCGTCCGACGCCTTTGCCATCCTCGACGGCATCCGAAAGGGCCAGGACGCCTACGACATCGTCGCCCGGATGGAGTTGCGCGACGACGAGCGCTGAGCCGCGACGAGCGCCGCCATCGCTGTCCTTTTTGTCTATCCCCGAGAGTGTCGAGACGTGTCACCCGCAGTTACGCCGGCGATGGGCTTTGTCTTCGTGCTCATTCTCGTGGCGCTGGTTTTCTTCGCCACGGAGCCGGTTCCCGTCGACGTCACTGCGATCGGTATCCTCGTTGCGCTGGTGCTCGTTGACCCACTCACGCAGGCGCTGGCGGATGCGGGCGCACTCACGCAACCGCTGTTCGTCCTCCGGCCAGCCGGGGCCGACCTCTCGGTTGCACTCGACAGCGGTCTCTCTGGCTTTGCCAGCACCGCGACCATCACCGTATTAGCGATGTTCATCCTCTCTGCCGGCGTGCAGCGAACCGGCGTCATCCAGCGACTCGGCCACTTCGTCGCCACACTCACCGGCGACAGCGAGACTCGCCAGCTGGGTGCGACAATCGGCATCGTCAGCCCACTCTCCGGGTTCATCAACAACACCGCTGCCGTCGCTATTCTCCTCCCAATGGTCTCGGACCTCGCCCACCGCGCGAAAAACTCCCCCTCGAAACTGTTACTGCCGCTCTCGTATGCCTCGATGTTCGGCGGCACGCTGACGCTCATCGGCACCTCGACGAACATCCTCGCCAGCGACCTCTTTGCCTCTCTCGAAGGCACTGGCCAGGGCTTTTCGATGTTCGAGTTCACGCAACTCGGTGTCATCCTCACCGTCGTCGGCGCAGCGTATCTGATGACAGTCGGACGGTGGCTCACGCCGGCCCGAATCAAGCCAAGGTCCGACCTCACTGCCGAGTTCGAGATGAGCGAGTACCTCACCGAAGTGGTCGTCCGCGAGGACTCACCGCTGATCGGCCGGACCGTCGCCTCGGCGCTGGCGGAAACTGATCTTGACGTCGACCTGTTGCAGATGATTCGCGAGGACCGCACTTTCATGGAGCCCTTCGGTTCGAAGGTGATTCGGCCGGGCGACGTGTTCGCACTGCGGACCGACCGGGATACGCTGGTCGAACTGCTCGATGTGGACGGTCTCGACCACCTCCCGGAAGCCGAGATTACCGACGCGGAACTCGAAGCCCCAGAAGAGCCCAGCAATCTCGTCGAAGTCGTCGTCGCTCCAGGGTCTGCGCTCGTCCGCGAATCACTCGCGAGCACGAACTTCCGCCAGCGCTACGACGCGGCAGTGCTCGCCATCCGACGCGGTGACGAGGTCATCCACCGCCGGATGGATGACGTGAGGCTCCGCGTCGGAGACACACTGCTC
Organism: Salinibaculum salinum; assembly: GCF_037645885.1. Taxonomy (NCBI): domain Archaea; kingdom Methanobacteriati; phylum Methanobacteriota; class Halobacteria; order Halobacteriales; family Haloarculaceae; genus Salinibaculum; species Salinibaculum salinum. The sequence goes on from NZ_JBBENW010000025.1 coordinate 42,045, forward strand.
GTCCAGGGCGACACGGCGAGCATCGACCGTCTCAACAACAGCCCCGATTTCATCGTCGCACAGGAGGTCGAACGCCCCAACTTCCGGAAGTCGAAGACGGCCGTCGCCGTCGGCATCGTCGCCGCCGTCGTTCTCGCGGCGGCGGTGACGCCGATTCACATCGCCGCTGCCGCACTCGCCGGCGCACTCGGGATGGTCGTCACCGGCTGTCTCAAACCCACGGAAATCTACGACGCCGTCCAGTGGGACGTTATCTTCCTGCTTGCTGGTGTTATCCCGCTCGGTATCGCGCTCGAAGTGACCGGTGGTGCAACGCTACTCGCGGACGTCGTCGTCCAGTCGGCGGGCCTGTTTCCCCCGCTTGGCGTCCTCGCGCTCGTCTACGTCGTCACCGCGCTCCTGACGAACGTCATCAGCAACAACGCCAGCGTCGTGTTGATGATTCCAGTCGCCTACGAGACGGCTGTCCAGCTCGCTGCTCCTCGGATTTCCTTTGTCCTCGCGGTCACTTTCGCTGCCTCGACGGCCTTCATGACGCCGGTTGGCTACCAGACGAACCTCTTCGTCTACGGCCCCGGTGGGTACCGCTTTACCGACTACGTCCGCGTCGGCGGCCCGCTCCAGTTGCTGTTCGCGGTCGTCACAACGCTCGGCATCGCCGTCTTCTGGGGCGTGTGAGTGAAGATGTATCCACCCCAATACTCGACGATGGCACGGGTAGAGAAGAGTCGCGTCCTCTGGGCCGCCAGCCGCCCGGCACAGTTACTCCTCATCGCGGGCGTCTACGTACTCGGCGTGAAGATTGCAGACGCCAGCGGTGTCACTGTCTCGCTGGCCGCCCTTGTCGTCGGACTCGGTGTGCTCCTGCCGATTGCTGTCAGCGTCCACTACGCCAACGAGTACGCCGACTACGAAACTGATGCGTTGACCGACCGAACCCCCTTCTCCGGCGGGAGCGGCGCTCTCCCCGCCTCCGGTCTCGACCGCCGTGTCGTCCGCCGCGCGGCGGTCTGGCTGCTCGCATTCGGTCTCGGTCTGGCACTCCTGTTCACCGCGAGCGGCGTTCTCCCACCAGTTGCGCTCGCACTGCTCGCACTCATCGCCGTCTTCGGCTGGCAGTACTCGCTCGGCCCGCTCGAACTCGCCTGGCGTGGCTGGGGCGAACTCGACAACGCCGCACTCGGCGGACTCGTCCTCCCAGTCTACGGCGCGGCCGTCGTCGGTGGTCCACTGGGCCACGTTGCGCTCGCTTCGATTCCGTTCTTTCTGGTCGTCCTCCTGAACCTCTTTGCGACCCAGTGGCCCGACCGCGAGGCCGACGCTGCCGTCGGAAAGAACACGCTAGCCGTCCAGTGGCCCCGCCAGCGACTCCGTGCCGTCTACGTCTCCGTTGCACTCCTGGCCGCTGTCGCCGTCGTCGTCCTCCAGCCAACCGTCCTCCCGCGACCAGTCGCACTCGCGAGCGTCGTCGCCGCGCCGCTGCTCGTCGTGGGCGCGCTCGGCTATACGAGACGACACGTCCCCTGGCTGACTGTCACCGCGATGGTCACGCTGGCACTCGCCCAGTTCGCTGCCTGGTGCTGGGTCGCCGTCTAGAAGTGGTGGTCGAGTTCCCGCTTCGTCTCTGCGATGACCGTCTGCTCGGCCCGGCGCATCGACCGCAACGCCTCGTCAGTGTACTCCACCTCGACTGTCGGCAATCCACTACCAAGCAGCGAACCCAGTCCACCGAGAACGTCCCCCGGGTCGAAGCTCGTTTGCATCCGAAACGCGGACCGATGCTCGCGCAGCGGCGACGTGAACGTGAAATGGTCTTCGACGAGTGCCGTCGCCTGCTCGCGGTCGAACGTTGCCGCCGCTGCCTGCCAGAAGTCGTCAGCCTCTGCCTCGACGATGGGCGTCACTGCGTCGCCGAGCCCCTGCTGACGGGCAACTAATCTGTCGTGTAACTCCACTCGCCGTTGGGTTCCGATGTCATCGCGAAGCGCCTCAGCGTAGGAGTCGACCGCCAGCAATTCCTCACGGTAGGCGTTGATGCCCGCGTCGCTCTCGGTGTAATCGAGGACGATGTCGAACTGTGCGAGGATCTGGTCGCGATAGGCGTCGAGTTCCGGCTGGACGACCCGTCGCCACAGCGTCTCGGAGTCTTTCAACAACTGGTCGACAGCTTTCCCACCAGGTCCGCGAACACCCTGTCGAAGCGCCCGGGAGACGCTGAACTGCTCGGCGGTCACCTGGATAGCGTCCTCAACGAACTGCTCGAACCCTGTGCGTGCGGCCTCGCGTGTCACAGCCGTGTGTTGGGCTGGACAGTATTGAGGTTGTGGGCGGGGTTCCGCCCTTTGCGAACACGACGGGCGGTTGCTCAGTGGGAGACGGGTCACTCACGCACCGACCTGTGGAGCTCGTCACAGTGGTTTGCGTTCGAGAGATGGGTCGTGTTCAGCACACTGGCTCGATGCAATATGAACACGACCAGCCGTACGTTCGTGTTCATCTCTGCGTGAGAGTATCGCCTGACGTGCAACCGCTGGGGTTGAAAAGAGTGCCCGACACAACAGGAGATCAGCCAACACAGCGGTCACGTGGAACATCGTGTTACGTTCGTCTGGCTCCAGAACGGAGAATGGAGCCAAATGGCATCTGTGCTCGTCGGGCGCGAATTCGTCGTGGGAATACAGTCGGCGCCGACACCTCAATGCTCCGCTACTCGAATTCGAGGTGCTTCCACTCCGCCCCAGTCGGGTCCTCGGGCGGCTCGAGAGGGCTCGCGCGCAGGTCCGTTTTTGTCGTCGGTTTGTTGTACGCTCGCGGCGCGACGTCGTTTGGCCCGTCAGGGTAGAACAGTGACGCAAGCAGTTGGATATGCCCACGCCCGACACAGAGTTCACACTGCCCGTCGCCGTACATATTGATGTCCTGGTCCTCACAGTACTCGATGGTCTCGAGAAGCGACCGGACGGTTCCGAATCGCGACGGGGCGATTGAACACCAGTTCGGCTCGAACGGCGCGTCACGGAGGTCGGCAACGCTGCGGATTGACCTCCCCCACGAGAGGCGCTCCGCATTCGTCGCGAGAAGGTCGCGAACGTCGTCGGAGACGGCAGGATCTGCCACGACGCCGTCGGGGAACGTCTCGAAGACCCGGTGATAGAGCGCAAAGTCCGGTGCTCGACCGTCGTCGACTCCCTCGGGCTGGTCGTTCAAATCGAGGACGCGGACAGCGTCGGTCTCCGCGAGCGTCGCGAAGGTGTCCGCGGTCCACGCGTCGGTCGGCTGAAGTGCAAACTCGCAGGCAGGGTTGACCGCGAGTATCTCCCCGACTCGAGTCGGGTCTCCGTCCGGGACCGGGGGGCTGGCAACGAACCGAACCGGTGCTCGCTCCCGACCAAAACGGGACGCCAGTGTCGTGTCGTTTTGCTTGAGCGCAAGGTCAAGTGCAGCGCTCTCGACCGCCCAGCGTCGGTACGTTCTCGAGATTTCGTACTCGGGGGGCTTTGTCGGGAAGAGGTCTACAGCCTTGAGTGACTGTGAGAACTCGTCGAAGGTATACTCGCCCGCGAAATCGAACGTCAGTGGCTCGGGCAACGCCTCGTGGTCCACAGGCTCGTGCGTGACGTCTTCGCCGGCGCCGAACTCATCCTCTCCCAGCAGGACGAACGTCGATGTGACGCGAGTCGCCTCACCTGCCATCTCTCGGCAGCGGCTGGTCCGATCTGAGCCCGATATCGTCAGCGGGAGGCCCGCGACGCGATCGTACAGCGTCATGTTGCGAGCCAGTGGGCACACAGAAGCGTCCACCCAACTCCCGTGTCGCCAGTACAATCGAACACACTCGCGGAGGAACGCGACGAGTTGACGTGGTGGGACTGCCTTTCCATTGGGAATAGTATAGTGTAGTAGACGCAAAACCATTTGGTTCTGCTCCCAACTGATATCTGGACAGATACATCTAACGTATCCTTCTCCTGTGTATCCAGCGCGGAGTAACCGTTGTTTTGCAGAAAACGAGGGTTGTTAGAACGGAATCTGTTTCCGGAGGAACGTCCGGTTCCACCAGAGAAGTGTCCCAGAACACGAATCCAAGCCAGCGATAACCTCCGCCAGGAACCGTAACGAATTCTACCCGAGTTCAGGAATGCCATACATAGTAAGCGGTAGAGACCCGAAAACACCCGAAGATGACAATCAAGCCAGAGAGGGACTCGCCGGGGTTTCGACACACCACGTGAAAGAATCGTATTAATCCCGATGTCGCCTTGTGGTTCTAAGCTCAGGTCCAATCAGTCGTCGTCAGCAGTGTAGGCCCCGCTCCGATGTTCGATCCGGTGGACTTCCAGCACTGACCCGGTTCGGTCAAGCGTACAGGCGAGTCGATACTGTCCGACTCGGAGTTTCGAAAATGGCCCGCCAGTGAGCGGGTCGAGGAACTCGTCGGGTTCGCGCCATTCTGACTCGACAACCTCGTCGAGTTTCGAGACGAGACGGTCCTGTGCGTGCGGGTCGAGCGAGTCGAACTGGTCCACAGCCTGTAGCGTGAATTTCCACGTCCAGTTGTCTTCACTCGGCATCCTCGTCCCGGTCCATCATCTCGACGACTTCTTCGCGCGACACGAGTTCAGCGTTGCCCGAGCGAAGGTCGTGTTCGCTCGCCGCGACCTGTTTCCAGCCTTCTCTGGAGAATTCGGGGTGTTTTACCGCGTCTCGGGCCGCATAGCGGAGGAACTCACTCCGAGAGTTGAATCCCTGCTCCTGCCACGTCGAGTCGATATCGTCGAGAAACGCCTTACTGAGCCGGAGATTGATTTGCACCATCTCGGGGCCGTCATCTCCCGTACTCGTGTCTGCGTCGGACATATACACATGCTATGCTCTCGTATATACCTAAACCTTGCTGCGGCACAGTGCTCAGAAAATGAGTCGAGAGAAGCCCTGTGAACGCGGACCCCACTGAAGAGCTGGAATCAGACTCCCGAATCAGTCAGTACAGAATAAATATAGACCACTCTGTAGCCGCAGGGTTTAATTCAGGCTTCCTCGTTCTGTTGGTATTCCTCGTAGAAGGCCACTGACAGACCTGACAGGAAAAATAAGACGACTGCGATGAGATGGCTTGGTTGCGTGTTCAACCAGAGCGACTGTTGATGGAGTCGGACCAGACTGAGTAGTGGCGGCAGAGCGTACACGGACACTCCTGCCAGGAGCATCAGCGGAGTGTACACCTTCGAGCGGGCATAGCTAACCAACCCGTACAGGGTGAGTGCGAGTCCGCTGATGACGAACAACCCGAAGAGTATCGTGCTCCCAAATGCTAACCCGCCAGGTCCTTGGATGGTAAAATGATAGACTGTGTCGTTTTTGATAATATAGTAGTTCCCATTCTCAACACGATTATTCCCTTGAGGAGGGTAGAAGTCACCAGAATCTCCCGGTCCGGCAGAAAACTCCTGCGGCACGTCCTGATTGAGAGTAATCTCATTATTTGGACTGTCGAGTGTCACAGACACGATTGCTTTCCCGCGCGGAGAGAGGCGTTCAAAATCGAACGTGACGTCAGTACAGTCTCTAACGCTGACAGTCTGGTTGGCGCCTGAATTCTCCTCTGTGTATACACAGAATGAGTTGTCTCCGTGTCGAACCAGGGTTGCGCTGTTCGGACTGAACTCATCAGGAACGTCTTCGACGGTGACTGGACCAGAACCACTGCCCTCCTCGACGATACGTTGGGCGTCTGCTGGCAGTTCAGCGAAACTTGCAACTGCTGTTTCTGTCTGGTCAACAGAATACCCGTTCGTCGGGCCAATCCAGAAAATCCCTGACGCACAGAGAGTCACCCCAACAAGAATCAAGCAAAGAGCAGGCAGTCGCTCTCGCGGAGGGAAAGAAACCATACTCTGTCATGCCCGATATCCCCGCAAATGTCTTGTGGTCACCACCATCTAATCGCTCACTCCGCACGCTTAGTGACCGGTGTTCCATCCAGATTCGGACAACTGCTCAATAGAGAGGAGACAGTGACAAACACCTTAGTGACACAAGACATTTACTATAACTCATCTATCACTGGATTGTAGTGAACCAACCCGCTCTCAGACGTGTCCCCGGGCTGCTCGTTCTCGGGCTCGGGATCGCGGTTGTCCTCGTCGCTGCCGTCCAGTTGTTCCCGCTGATGTTCGGTCCAACACACGAGTTTGTCGTTGAAGACGCGCCAGACATGGAGCAGCGGGCCGCTCATTTCGAGACCCTCTCACCGGAGGGCCAGACCATCACAGCGCAGACAGTCGCGTCCGGCCATCTGGTGACAACCCGAAAGCCGCCTGCGTACACTGACAATGGGACATACTACATCCGCATCGATAGGAGCTACCGGGGAATTAGATTCGTCCAGTCCGGGACACGCACAGTTCCAAACGAGACCCGCCGCCAACCGGTCTATACTTACTTGACTTCGCACGTTAGACGAAGATACCCTCGATTTCTTGCATTAGCTCGTCGGTGCTTCGGTTCGGGCTATTCAGTGCCCAGGAGATGAGGTTCTCGACGCCTTCGCGGAAGGATCGTTTGATATCGGCACGTAGCGACGCTGCATGACCGAGAATCGTTCCAAGAGCGCTGTGTGCAGCACCCAGCTTAAGGAGGCTGTAGGCCAGCATCAGCAGGTGCCAGTGCCGACTGGCACCTGCGGCATGCCGGAGCTCGCAGTCACCAAAACCGAGGTCCTGCTTGGTGTCTCTGAAGAACGTCTCGATGCGCCATCTCATCGCGTACAACTCGATGAGATGGCTCGCGGGCGCGTCGATTTTGTTCGACACGA